>NZ_JCAXDU010000002.1:0-438079 GCF_059759155.1 Rhodococcus sp. GQ147 | reverse complement strand
GCCCAGTAAGGGGCGGTCAGGTCGGTGGGTCGCAACGGGTACTCCAACATCCGAACCGCGGCGAAGACGCCGGCCGCCGCGTACAGGAACAGCCCGACGCCCCAGGTGAACACCGCGAGGGCGGCGAGGAGCCGGTCCAGTTCGCGGTAGACCGGTTGGAGCGTGGCCGCGGCGATGGCCACCGACTCGCTGGCGACGACCCAGATGAACCACGTTCCGTTCGCCTTCGCGAGGACGGGACGCTCCGCCGTGCCGAGCACGGCGGTCCACGGGACGACATATCCGAGCACCAGCCACGTCGCCGCCGCGCCCACGAGTAGTACGGCCGCGGTGGAATGCCAGCCGTCCATCATCAGGCGTACGCCGAGCACGTTGCTGCCCGCGACGAAGGTGAAGAAGCCGAACGCCCGTCCGGAATCGGCGAGATCGGCGCGGACCTCGTCGCGGAACGCGAAGAACCGCCACACCGACAGGGCCACCAGCGTCGCGTATCCGATCGCGGACACGATCAGCAGCACGGCCGATGCGAGGTGGAAACCGCGGAGGTGGAGTCCGGTGGACACGATTCCGCCGGCCATGACGAAGGCGAAGTAACCCGGCGCGAGGATGCGGACTTCTTCGCGGAGACGGGAAGGGGCCTGCACTGCGTGCCCGCTACTTCAGCAGGCGGGACATCCGCCGGTCGGCGAGGACCTTCCCTCCGGTCTGGCAGGTCGGGCAGTACTGGAACGAACGGTCGGTGTAGGAGACCTCGCGGACGGTGTCGCCGCACACCGGGCACGGCTCACCGGTGCGGCCGTGCACGCGCAGCCCCGACCGTTTCTCGCCCTTGAGGCGCGCCGCGTCCTGCCCGACCGAGCGCGTGACGGCATCGGTCAGCACCGACCGCAACGCCCCGTACAGGGCGGTCGCCGCGTCGTCGGTGAGCTTGCCGGCGGTCGCGAACGGTGACTGCTGCGCGACGTGCAGGATCTCGTCGGAGTAGGCGTTGCCGATGCCCGCGAGAATCTTCTGGTCGATCAGCAACGTCTTGAGGCGCGAGGTGCTGTCGGTCAGGAGCTCGGCGAACTCGTCGCGGGTGAGGGCGAGCGCGTCGGGGCCGAGGCGGGCGATGCCGGGCACCTGCTGCGGATCGTCGACAATCCAGACCGCGAGGCGCTTCTTCGTGCCGGCCTCGGTGAGATCGAAGGCCGGTGTCGTCGCGTCGGGGGCGAACAGGTGCACGCGGAGGGCGAGCGGACCGCGACCGAGTTTCGGGGGAGTCTGCGACGGTTCGTCGAGCCAGCGCAACCAGCCGCCGCGCGACAGGTGCGTGATCAGGTGCAGCCCCGAGCAGTCGATCGCGAGGAACTTGCCGAAGCGCACCGCTCCGGTGATGTCGCGTCCCTGCAGCGCCGTGATCGGCGGGTCGGCCGTCTGCAGTACGTTCAGCGCCGCGACGTCGATGCGTCCGATGACGCTGCCGACCGCGTGCTCGCGCAGGAACACCGCAAGTGCTTCCACCTCGGGGAGCTCGGGCATGGGAACAGGCTACGGTCGCCGGGCCGTTCGCGGGTGGCGACGGACACCTTCGACCCACCGATAGACTGCGCTCGTGACTGTGTCGACGCCCTACGAAGACCTGATGCGCCTGATCCTCGAGACCGGCGCGGAGAAGGCGGACCGTACCGGAACCGGCACGCGGAGCCTGTTCGGCCATCAGATGCGCTTCGATCTGTCCGAGGGCTTCCCGCTGATCACCACGAAGAAGGTGCACCTGAAGTCCATCGTCTACGAGTTGCTGTGGTTCCTGCGCGGCGACTCCAACGTCAAGTGGCTGCAGGAGCACGGCGTGACGATCTGGGACGAGTGGGCCGCACCCGACGGCGATCTGGGCCCGGTCTACGGCGTGCAGTGGCGCTCGTGGCCGACCCCCGACGGGCAGCACATCGACCAGATCGGCCAGGTGATCGAGACCCTGCGCACCGACCCCGATTCGCGGCGCATCCTCGTCTCGGCGTGGAACGTGGCCGAGCTCGACAAGATGGCGCTCATGCCGTGCCACGCCTTCTTCCAGTTCTACGTGGCCGACGGCAAGCTCAGCTGCCAGCTCTACCAGCGCAGCGCCGACATGTTCCTCGGCGTGCCGTTCAACATCGCCAGCTACGCGCTGCTCACCCACATGGTCGCGCAGCAGACCGGACTCGAGCCGGGAGAGTTCATCTGGACCGGCGGCGACTGCCACATCTACTCGAACCACATCGAGCAGGTCACGGAGCAGCTCACCCGTGATCCGTATCCCTACCCGACGTTGAAGCTGCACCCGCGCGACTCGATCTTCGACTACCGCTACGAGGACGTCGAGGTGGTCGGCTACCGGCACCACCCGGCGATCAAGGCGCCGGTGGCCGTCTGATGGGGGATGTCACCCTCGTCTGGGCTCAGGCACGTGGTGGTGTGATCGGCCGGGAGAACACCATCCCGTGGCACATCCCCGAGGACATGGCGTTCTTCAAGGACGCGACGATGGGAAAGCCGGTGATCATGGGCCGGCTCACCTGGGATTCACTGCCGCCGAGGTTCCGGCCGCTACCGGGACGCCGGAACATCGTCGTCACCCGCAACGTCGAGTGGTCGGCCCAGGGCGCCGAGACCGCGACGAGCCTCGAGGACGCACTGACACTCGCCCGTGAGGACGAGGTCGTCGTCATGGGTGGGGGCCAGATCTACGCGCAGGCGATGCCGTTCGCGAAGCAGCTGCTCGTGACCGAGGTCGACCTCGACGTCGCAGGAGATGCGACCGCACCTCCGATCGGGCCCGAGTGGGTGGCGGATCCCGGAGAATGGCTGACGTCCACCAAGGGAATCAGGTTCCGCTGGATCCGGTACGCCCGAAGCTGAGTTCTCGCGGCGGCATCTGAGCGATACTGCGGTACATGGACAAGCTCTCCTTGACCGCCATGGCACGGCAGCAGCTCAAACTCGCAGCGACGTCCAGCAGCGGACGCAGCTCCCAGACGGTTTTCGGTGGGCATACCAAGCACCTGCGGCAGACCGTCGTCGCGTTGCTGGCGGGGCACGAACTCGGCGAGCACGACAGCCCGGGCGAGGCGACCCTGCAGGTGCTGTCGGGTCAGCTCCAGCTCGTCGCCGGCAACGACGTGTGGAAGGGTTCGGCGGGCGACATGATCATCATCCCGCCGGTCCGGCACAGCGTCAGCGCCATCGAGGACGTCGCCTTCCTGCTCACCGTCGCCAAGTAGCGTCGCTCACTGCACGCGCCGAGTAGCGACGCTCATTGCGCGCGTCGAGAAGCGGCGCTTACTGAACAGGTGCCGGAGCGGCGTACCCGCGGTAGCCCTCCCACGCGAGGCGGCGCTCGCGACGCGGATCGTGCTCGATGCGCGTGACCTCGTCGAAAATCACTGTCGCGCGGTCCTTCTCGTCGTAGGGTGGCCACGACGGCAGTGGTTCACCGTGCCGGGCCACGTTCAGCCACTGGCGCTGCATCGCCCCGGCGGCCGTCCGCAGGCCGCGTCGCCCACCGAGTGCCGTGAGCGCCCGGCCGAGCGGTTCGTCGGTCTGGTCGAAGACCGCGAGCAACTCCACCGCGTGCGTCGCGTCGAAGCCCGTCCAGCGCAGCACTCGCGGCGCGAGATCGAAGCGGTACATGAAGGTCGGCGCGAAACGCGAATGTGCCTGCGCGAACTGCACGGACGGATACCAGAAGGTGAGGTCGCCGCCGAGATCGATCGCGGCACGCTCGTCCGGATATCCCGGATAGATCCCCGTGATGCGATCCTTCGCCTCGGGATCTGTCGCGGCGAACAGTGCGTCGATCCGCCGAGGGTTCGTCGGCAGCGCGTCGAGGAACTTCGGGAACAGTGCACCTTCGCGGTCGTTCGTCCCGAGCACGAGCGGAACGGGATGCGCCGCGCCCGTCTCGTACGCCTCGAGCGGTTGGAGCGGAACGAAATCGCCGTCGACGACCGGGCCGAAGGGATGCAGACCGGGAGTCGCGCGCAGTACCTGCGCCCCGAGGCGCGATCCCACCCGCCCGAGTTCGACGGGGGAGGTGTCGAGCAGCGCCTGCGCGGCGGTATCCGGATCGGCACCGAGCAGTTCGACGAACTTCCGGCCCCATTCGGCCGAGCGGTCGGAGGTGACGACGAGATTCGGCGCCGGGCTCTGTGCGATCGCGGCGGAGAACAGTCCGCGCGCGGCGGGTGTCGCGAGCAGGGTCGTCACCGAGGTGCCGCCGGCGGACTCGCCGAAGATCGTCACGTTGTCGGGGTCGCCGCCGAAGGCCGCGATGTTGCGCTGGACCCATTCGAGCGCCGCCACCTGGTCGCGCAGACCGAGATTGGAATCGAATCGGACCGAATCGGTGGAGAAGGACCCGAAGTCGAGATAGCCGAGCGCTCCGAGACGGTAGTTGATCGACACGTAGACTACGTCGCCGCGTCGGACCAGCGACTCGCCGCCGTAGACCGACAGGGCACTCGTGCCGAGGGTGAAGGCGCCGCCGTGGATGAACACCATGACCGGTCGCGGTGCATGGACCCGACCGGCGGGGGCGAGCACGTTGAGGGTCAGGCAGTCCTCGTCGGGACGCACTCGCACCCCGCGACGACCGGTCTCGGCGTAGCGCGGACGCTGCGGGGCGGCATTTCCGAACTGCGTCGCATCGCGCACTCCCGTCCAGGGCTCGACCGGTTGCGGCGCCCGCAGCCGCAGCGGGCCCACCGGGGGAGCGGCGTAGGGAATGCCGCGCCAGGCGAGGAGGCCGTCGAGCCGGGTGCCGCGGACGGTTCCGTCGGCGAATGTGACGTGGGTCTCGGGCGTCATGCTCCGCACTGTACGTGACGGGGCGTCACGGTAGCCGCCGTGTCCACCGTCGACGTCACCAGAAGTGGGGCTCGAGGCCTCGGCCCGCGAGCTCTGCCCGTACGTAGGTGTGCAGCGTCGCGGTGTCGGGGAAGCGCTCCTCGTCGAGGGCGACGAACGCGAGGGTGTACCGCTCGTCGGTGTGGCAGGCGTAGACCGACAGGCGGGTCGTGGTGCGGGCCGGCCGGGTGTCGAGTCCCGGGTGCATAGCGCGCATTGCGATCCCGGTGGTGCGGTACGGGCCCAGCGTGGTGAGCTCGCGGGGCACCGCGCCGATGTTGGAACACAACAGGTCCCGCTCACCGGCACCGCGCGCGACGCGGGCGGCGATCCGGTCGGGGAGGAGTTGCAGGATCTCGGCCGGCATGTTGTGCGGCGCGCCCTCCCGCGGCTGCGAATAGGCGTGCGCGGCGCGGGCCCGGATGGAGGCGAGCGTGTCGCCGTCGTCGACGGTGATCCCCACCATCGACACGCCGTTGGAGACGGTTCCCTCCTTCCGGTCGTCGACCGGAACGGAGATGCGCACGGGGAACGGGATGCGGGCGCGCCGGGCGACACCGGCGGACACGGCGAGCAGCAGGGCGTTCGGGCTGCCGTCCTCCGCGGCCGCGACGGCCTTCCACTGCGCCGCGTCGACGTCGACGAGCGCGGTGCGCGGTCGCGAGTGCACCGTCTGCGGCGCGCGCGGTTTCTCCGTGCGAGGTGTGTACTTCACGCGGCGCAGCCCGCTGCCGACCTTCCGGAACAACTGCATCGCATCGCGTAGGTCGGATTGGCGACCGGGGTCGGGTCGTCGCGGCCGGTCGGCGAGCGCGTCGGCGACCGCGCGGACGAATCCCCGCGCGTCGGTCAGGACGTGCGAGCACACGATCGACAGTGCGGTGCCGCCGCTCGTGAGTCGGGTCGCGGCGACCGCCCAGCCGGGACCGAGCTCGGGATCGACGTCCACGTTCGCGTGCTCGTCGGCCCAGGCGAGGAGCTCGTCGTCGGGGATGGGGGTCGCGGGATAGCGCAGTGGATGGACGTGCGTGTTGGGTTCGAAGCGGGGGCGTGCGCCGGGAACCCGGGGACGGACTACACGGCGACCGAGCGGGCCTTCGGACAGCACGTCGTGCAGGGACAGCAACAGGGTCGCGTCCACGGTCTCGTCGGTGCGCCACAGACCCTGCATCACCGACGGCAGGCCGGTTCCTTTGTGGCGGTGGAGGAACATCTCGTCCACGACGCTCAGGCGATTCACAATCCCGACCGTAGCGCCGACCGTTGACCGAAGCACTGAACCGAGGTTCAATCCTTGGTGTGGCGTACCGGCGGACACCCGCAGTGCAGGAGCGACTCGACGCGCAGCGCGAGGCCATCGCCGCTGCCGCCGTGACTCTGCTCAGCGAACGCGGATACAGCGGACTGTCCGTCTCGGCGGTCGCCGAACGGGCCGGCGTCGCCACCGGCAGCGTCTACCGGCACTACGTCGACAAGTCCGATCTCATGGTGCGGATCTTCCGGGAACTGTGCGAGCGGGAGGTCGAGGCCGTGACGTCCGCGGCCGCAACCGGATCCGGTGCCGACCGGGTGACCGCGGTGGTCGACACCTTCTCCCGCCGTGCGCTGCGCAATCCCACCCTCGCCTACGCCCTGCTCGCCGAACCGGTCGACGCCGCGGTCGACGCCGAACGACTCGTGTTGCGCCGCGCCTTCGCAGCGGCCTTCGCGAACGCCGTGCGCCACGGCGTCGAGACCGGTGAATTCCCCGAACAGGACGTCGAGCTCACCGCCGCGGCGCTCGTCGGGGCTGTCGGTGAGGTGCTCACCGGTCGCCTCCCCGGCGCGGCCGACGGTCGCCTTCGAGACAGTGCGGCCGACGGTCGCCTTCGAGACAGCGCGGCCGGATCCACCGTCCCCGACCTCGTCGTCCTCGTACTGCGAGCGGCGGGGCATCTGCCTTCCGGAACGACTCAGGAGTGAAGCCGTGAATTTCCCCGCCACCCACGAAGTGTTCAACCAGGTACCGGACCTCGAGCCCTACGGGGCCGCCGACGACCCCGCCCTCCTCGAAGGACTGCGCCGCGAAGGGGCGAGTTGGGCCGAGGACGAGGTCCGCGAACTCGGCGCCCTCGCCGGCACCGCCCGTGCCCAGGACTGGGGGCGGCTCGCCAACGAGTATCCGCCCGTGCTGCACACCCACGACCGCTACGGCCACCGCGTCGACGAGGTCGAGTTCCATCCGCACTGGCACGACCTGATGACCGTCGCCGTCGAGAACGGCCTGCACGCGGCACCCTGGCGCGACCCGCGTCCCGGCGCGCACGTTGCCCGTGCCGCGAAGTTCTACGTGTGGGGGCATACCGATGCCGGGCACATGTGCCCGATCTCGATGACCTACGCCGCGATCCCGGCGCTGCGCCACAACGCCGAACTCGCCGAGCGCTACGAGCCGCTGCTGGCCGCGCCGCACTACGACTTCGGGCTGCGCGAACCCTCCACGAAACGTGGCCTGATCGCCGGGATGTCGATGACCGAGAAGCAGGGCGGTTCCGACGTCCGCGCCAACACCACCACCGCGACCCCCAACGCCGACGGTTCGTACACGATCGTCGGGCACAAGTGGTTCACGTCCGCGCCGATGTCCGACCTGTTCCTCACGCTCGCGCAGACCGAGCACGGACCGTCGTGCTTCCTGCTCCCGCGCGTCCTGCCCGACGGCACCCGCAACGCCATCCGCATCCAGCGGCTGAAGGACAAGCTCGGCAACAAGTCGAACGCCTCCTCCGAGATCGAGTACGAGAACGCGATCGGCTGGCTCGTCGGCCCGGAAGGTCGCGGCATCAACACCATCATCGAGATGGTGAACATGACGCGACTCGACTGTGTCATCGGCTCGGCCGTGAACATGCGGATCGCGACGTTGCGCGCGGTTCACCATGCCCGTCACCGGAAGGCGTTCGGCGCGTTGCTCGTCGACCAGCCGCTCATGCGCAACGTCCTCTCCGATCTCGTCGTCGAGTCCGATGCCGCGACGACGATGATGATGCGTCTGGCCGGGGCCACCGACCGCGCCGCCGGGGACGAGCAGGAGGCCGCCCTGCGCCGCATCGCGCTGGCCGTCACCAAGTACTGGGTGTGCAAGCGGGCACCCGCGGTCGCCGCCGAAGCCCTCGAATGCCTCGGCGGCAACGGCTACGCCGAGGAATCGGGCATGCCGCGGCTCTATCGCGAGTCGCCGCTCATGTCGATCTGGGAAGGATCCGGCAACGTCGCGGCACTCGACGCGCTGCGTGCAATGGCGCGGCAACCCGACACCGTCGAGGCGTTCTTCACCGAGGTCAGGCTTGCGGAAGGTGCCGATCCGCGGCTCGATTCGGCCATCGCCCGGATCGGCAAGGAACTCGCCGACCTCGAGGACGCCGAGTACCGGGCACGGCGGGTCGTGGAGCTCATGGCCCTGGCCCTGCAGGGCGCGCAGCTCGTCCGGCACGGACATCCCGCCGTTGCGGAGGCGTTCTGCCGCAGTCGGCTCGACGACGACTGGGGCATCGCGATGGGCACACTGCCGACCGGCGTGGACACCGCCGCGATCCTCGACCGGGTCTGACGAGGGCGGGTCCGATCCTGCGGCGCTGTCACCCGTCTCAGGTCGAGGGCATACTGGAATACGTCCTGCGAGGAATCGACTACGGGTGGAGCCCGTCATGATCGGCAGCAACGAATGGTGGGAGTGGGGTCGGCAGATCGCACTCGCGGTGACCGAGCCGCATGCACTGCACCGTGCCCGCATGATCGTGCGCGGCGTCGTCGCCGAATCCGAGGCGGTGAGCGACAGCCGCCGGGGCGACGCCGAGATCCACTCCGTCAACCTCGCGCAGGGCACTCCGGTCACGATGAGCCCCCGACTGGCATCGATGGTGCGGTCGGCGCTGTGGGCGGCCCGCATGACGGGCGGGACCATCACCCCGGTCGACTCCGACGACGCCTCCGTCGATGCCGGAGCCATCCCGCCGATCCATCCCATCCCCACCTACCGCGACGTGCAGATCGACGGAGACATCGTGCTCGCTCCTTTCGGGGTGAGTCTCGAACTCGGCGCGACGGCCGTGGCCGACACCGTCGACTACTCCGCGGCGCTCGTCGCGAATCTGCTCGAATGCGGGGCGCTCGTGCGCATCGGCGACGTGATGGCCACCGCGGGGCACGCGCCTGCCGGGGGATGGCAGGTGCCGCTCCCGGACCGGGGCTCGGTCGAACTGCCGGCCGGATCGGCGATGGCGTCGCACACCAGCGACGTCGCCGACCCCGAGCGGTGGCGTCTCGTCAGCGTCATCGCTCCCGACGCTGTGTGGGCTCATGCGGCCGCGGCGACGGCGTTGCAGCGGGGCATCGGAGCCCTGTCGTGGCTCGAACAGTACGACCTGCCGGCGCGTCTCGTCGACACGCACGGACGGGTCCGGACCACCACGGCCTGGTCCGATCCGAAGGCTGCTTGATCTCTCGAGCAGGATGCGATCAGGCTCCGTCGCGCAGGGTGCGGTAGACCTCGATCAGGTGGTCGGTGGACGCGTCGCCGGTGTCGGGGATCTCGTCGCCGGCGAGCACCGTCTGCAGGGCGGTGGCCTGGGTCTTGCCGAGTTCGACGCCCCACTGGTCGAACGAGTCGATCCCCCACACGACGCCTTGGACGAAGGTCTGATGTTCGTAGAAGGCGATGATCTGCCCGACCACCGACGGGGTCAGTTCCGGGGCGAGGATCGTCGTCGACGGCCGATCCCCGGGCATCACCTTGTGCGCCACCAACGCCTCATCGACGCCGTCGGCGCGGACCTCGTCGGCATCACGCCCGAAGGCCAACACTTTGGCCTGGGCGAACATGTTCGCCAGCAACAACACCTGCATGCTGGTCTGCCCGTCGCGGGCCGGTAGGTCGTCGCCGCTACGGGCCAGGCCGAGAAAGTCGACGGGGACGATCTCGGTGCCCTGGTGCAACAGCTGGAAGAAGGCGTGCTGACCGTTGGTACCGGGCTCACCCCAGAACACCTCCCCGGTCGGACACACCACCGGTGTGCCGTCGGCGCGCACGGATTTGCCGTTCGATTCCATGGTCAGCTGCTGCAGATAGGCCGGCAGCCGCGCCAGATCCTGCGCATAGGGCACCACCGCGCGCGACCGATAACCGAGGATGCTCGCATTCCACACCCCGATCACCCCCGCCAGCAACGGTGCGTTCTGTGCCGGGGCGGTGGTGGCGAAGTGGGTGTCGATGGTGTGCATGCCGGCGAGGAACTCGACGAACCGCTCGCGTCCGATGGCGCACATCACCGCCAGCCCGATCGCCGAGCCGACCGAATAACGGCCGCCGACCCAGTCCCAGAACTCGAACATGTTCGCCGGGTCGATGCCGAACTCGACCACCCGCTCGGTGTGCGTCGACACCGCGACGAAATGCTTCGCCACCGCGTCCTCCCCGAGGGCGTCGACGAGCCAGCGGCGGGCGGCGGTGGCGTTGGAGAGGGTTTCGAGGGTGGAAAACGTCTTCGACGCGACGATGAACACGGTCGTCGCCGGGTCCAGGTCGGCCAGTGCCGCGGTCAGATCGGCGGGGTCGACGTTGGAGACGAACCGCGTCGCCGGCCCGTCGTGAAAACGCCGCAGGGCGCGGGTGACCATCGCCGGGCCGAGATCGGAGCCGCCGATGCCGATGTTGACCACCGTGGTGATCTGCTGCCCGGTGGCGCCGCGCCAGTCGCCGCTGCGGAGGCGGTCGGTGAACTCGCCCATCCGGTCGAGCACGGCGTGGACATCGGCGACGACATCGACCCCGTCGACGATCAACTGCGCATCGCGGGGCAGACGCAGGGCGGTGTGCAGCACCGCCCGATCCTCGGTGACGTTGATGTGCGCACCCGAGAGCATCGCCTCCCGAGCCGCGGCGATCCCCGCGGTGTCGGCGAGCTCGAGCAGGGCCTGCACGACCGGGGTGTCGAGGCGTTGTTTGCTGAAATCGATCACCAGATCCCCGGCAGGGACCGTCAACGCCGAGACCCTGTCGGGTTCGGTGGTGAACAACTGCCGCAGCGACACCGATTCGAGCCGGTCGCGATGGTCTTCCAGAGCTTTCCACGGTGCCGTTGCGGTTACGTCGCTCATGTCGTCGACAGTAGTGCGCCCCGACACGGTGCGCCCGGTGTGCAACTGGGCCCCGGTGTGTGACGAAGGGATCCCTCGGTTTCCCACAGCGAGCGACCGCGACGCGCATGATGGGGCATATGGATGCTGCAGAACTGATTCGGTCCGTCCCCACCGACCTGTTCCTCGGCGGTGAGTGGGTGGCGGCCGAGAACGGAACCACCTTCGGAGTCCACGATCCCGCGACCGGTGACGAACTCACCCGTGTCGCCGATGCCGCGCCCGGTGATGCCTTGCGGGCCCTCGACGCGGCCGTCGCGGCCGGTCCGGAATGGGCTGCGACCCCGCCGCGAGAACGCGCCGAACTGTTGCGGACGGTGTGGCGGAAGATCACCGAACGCGCCGACGACTTCGCGCTGCTCATGACACTCGAGATGGGTAAGGCACTACCGGAGAGCCGATCGGAGGTGACCTACGGCGCCGAATTTCTGCGATGGTTCTCCGAGGAGGCGGTCCGCATCGCCGGTCGCTACACGCCCGCCCCTGCCGGCACCGGTCGCGTTCTCGTGACGAAACAACCCGTCGGTCCCTGCCTGGCCATCACACCGTGGAACTTCCCGCTCGCGATGGGAACCCGCAAGATCGGTCCCGCCCTCGCGGCGGGATGCACGATCATCGTCAAGCCCGCGTCCGAGACGCCCCTCACGATCCAGCTGCTCGCGCAGCTCTTCGACGAGGCAGGACTACCCAAGGGTGTCCTGTCGGTGCTCCCGTCTTCACATGCCGGTGAGGTCACCGGGCCGCTCCTCGAGGATCCCCGGCTGCGCAAGCTCACCTTCACCGGCTCCACCGAGGTCGGGCGCATGCTCGCCGAGAAGGCCGGTCGTTCGCTGCTGCGCACCTCGCTCGAGCTCGGAGGCAACGCGCCGTTCGTCGTCTTCGAGGACGCCGACCTCGACGCCGCGGTCGAGGGCGCGGTGGCAGCCAAGCTGCGCAACGGGGGAGAGGCCTGCACGGCCGCGAACCGCTTCCACGTCCACAACTCGGTGCGCGACGCCTTCGTCGCCAAGCTCACCGAACGCATGGCGTCGTACAAGCTCGGGCCGGGAACGGACCCCGACGCGACGCTGGGCCCCCTGGTCAACGAGAACCAGAAGAAGACCGTGATCGAACTCGTGCAGGACGCGGTGTCGGCGGGTGCCTCGGTGCGCCTGGGCGGTGAACCCGCGGACGGACCGGGATGGTTCTACCCGGCCACCGTGCTCGACGACGTGCCGAAGCAGGCCCGCATCCTGCAGGAAGAGGTCTTCGGGCCGGTCGCGGCCGTCACCGGCTTCGACACCGAGGAGGAAGCCCTCGCAGCGGCGAACGATACCCGCTACGGGCTCGCTGCCTACATCTTCACGCGCGACCTCGACCGGGCCCTGCGCGTGTCGCATGCGCTCGAAACGGGCATCGTCGGTGTGAACCGCGGTGTCGTCTCGGATGTCGCGGCCCCCTTCGGCGGAATCAAGGATTCCGGGCTGGGACGCGAGGGCGGTACCGAAGGCATCGAGGAATTCCTCGAAACCAAGTACATCGCCCTGCAGTAGGGAACTCGGCGATGGTCGGGACGACCTCGCCGTCAGTGACGCGGACGACCTCGCCGTCAGTGACGCGGACGACCTCGCCGTCAGTGACGCGGACGGCCACGCCGTTAGTGGCCCAGGCGGCCACGCCCGAGGCGGAGCAGCAGCATCGCCAGGGTGTGGCCTTCCTGGCCCAACTCGCTGAACCGCTCGAGGACCTTCATCTCGCGGCTGTGCACGAGACGGGTACCGCCGGACGCCATGCGGGTACGCCCGATCATGCGGGAGACCTCGGTGCGGCGCTTGACCGCGGCCAGGATCTCGGCGTCGAGACGATCGATCTCCTTGCGGAGCTCCTCGATCTCGGCCTCGGTGGGCACTGCGGTGTCGTCGGTCGCGGCCGGTGTTCCGGCGTTCGCCTGGTCCGGCTCGCCGGAAAGGGAAGAATCGATGTGCGTGCTCATGTCGTCTCCTCGCATCTGCTCTGAAGGATCGCCCGTATGGGAGCGGCTGTTACCGGTATCGGGTCGGGCCGGCAGTCGGGAATCGACAGCGACAACCGGAACTCGATCCGAGCCTGCAAAGGACAGAAGACATGGTCTCCAGTTTGCCACTCACCATGTAGGCCCTGCCACTCGGCTTGATCGACTGTGTGGTCCGGATCCGTTGTCCGAACGGTCCGGTAGTTTGGTGAAACGATGAACACTCCCGTCGCGCTCGCAAACTCCCGCCCCGGATCCGATGCTCTTCTCGAAGGGCTCAATCCGCAGCAGCGGGAAGCGGTCACGCACGAAGGAGCCCCGCTGCTGATCGTCGCGGGCGCGGGCTCCGGCAAGACTGCGGTGCTCACGCGTCGCATCGCCTATCTGCTGGCCGAGCGCGGCGTCGTCCCTGGTCAGGTGCTCGCCATCACGTTCACCAACAAGGCCGCCGCCGAGATGCGCGAGCGGGTGGCGGCTCTGGTGGGGCCGCGCGCGAATGCGATGTGGGTCTCGACCTTCCACTCGAGCTGCGTCCGGATCCTGCGCGCGCAGGCGGGTCTCCTGCAGGGCATGAATTCGAATTTCACGATCTACGACGCCGACGATTCCCGTCGTCTGCTCACGATGATCGCGAAGGATCTCGAACTCGACAGCAAGAAGTACTCCGCCCGGCTGCTGTCCACACAGATCTCGAACCTGAAGAACGAATTGATCGGGCCGGAAGAAGCCGCCCACGAGGCGGAGACCGATTCGGCGGCCACCGAACTCACCCGCGTCGTCGCTCGGGTCTACGCGCACTACCAGCAGCGCCTGCGCACGGCGAACGCCTTCGACTTCGACGACCTCATCGGCGAGACGGTGGCGCTGCTGCAGGCGCATCCGCAGGTCGCCGAGTACTACCGGCGCCGGTTCCGTCACGTCCTGGTCGACGAGTACCAGGACACCAACCACGCGCAGTACGTGCTGGTGCGCACCCTCGTGGGCGATCCGGAGGAGGAATCCGCCGTCCCCCCGAGCGAACTGTGCGTGGTGGGCGACGCCGACCAGTCGATCTACGCCTTCCGCGGCGCCACGATCCGCAACATCGAGGAGTTCGAGCGCGACTATCCGCAGGCGCGCACGATCCTGCTCGAACAGAATTACCGCTCCACCCAGAACATCTTGTCGGCGGCCAATTCCGTCATCTCCAAGAACACGGGTCGCCGCGAGAAGCGGCTGTGGACCGATTCGGGTGAGGGCGAACTCATCACCGGCTACGTCGCCGACAACGAGCACGACGAGGCGCGGTTCGTCGCCGCCGAGATCGACCGGCTCGTCGACGGCGGCGACACCACCTACTCCGACATCGCGGTGTTCTACCGCACCAACAATGCCTCCCGCGCGTTCGAGGACGTCTTCATCCGGCACGGTGTGCCCTACAAGGTCGTCGGTGGTGTGCGGTTCTACGAGCGCAAGGAGGTGCGCGACGTCGTTGCGTACCTGAAGGTGCTCGACAACCCCGACGACACGGTGAGCCTGCGCCGCATCCTCAACACCCCTCGCCGCGGTATCGGCGATCGTGCCGAGGCGTGCGTGGCGGTGCACGCCGAGCGGCTCGGTGTGAGCTTCGGGCAGGCCCTCGCCGACGCCGCGGCCGGCAAGGTCGCGCTGCTGAACACGCGGGCGCAGAAGGCGATCGCCGGTTTCGTCGAGATGATGGACGGCCTGCGGGCGATGCTCGTCGCGAGCGACGCCGACGGCAACGACATGGTGGACATCGGCGACGTCGTCGAGGCGATCCTCGATCGCACCGGATACAGCGCCGAGTTGTCGGCGAGCGACGACCCGCAGGACGGCGCCCGTCTCGACAACCTCCACGAACTCGTCAGCGTGGCAAGGGAATTCAGTGCCGACGTCCGTAACGCGGCCGGGATCGTCGACGACGAACGTGAAGAGGGGGATCCCGAACCAGGATCGCTCGCGGCGTTCCTCGAGAAGGTCTCGCTCGTCGCCGACGCCGACCAGATCCCGGAGAACGAGGCCGGTGTGGTCACGCTGATGACGTTGCACACCGCGAAGGGCCTCGAGTTCCCGGTTGTGTTCGTCACCGGTTGGGAGGACGGCCAGTTCCCGCACATGCGTGCCCTCGGCGATCCGGCCGAGCTGTCCGAGGAACGGCGACTCGCGTATGTCGGCATCACGCGCGCCCGGCGTCGTCTCTATCTCACGCGGGCCGTGTTGCGTTCGTCCTGGGGGCAGCCGCTCACCAATCCGGAATCTCGTTTCCTGCAAGAGATTCCGCAGCACCTCATCGACTGGCGACGCCTCGAGCCCACGCCCGCCCGTGGTCAGGCGATCGGCTCGGGCACTGGTTCACGGTTCGGTGCGGGCGAGCGGCGCGGATCCTCGGGAACACCGAGTTTCGGTGCGGCGCGCGGACGCAACAACCACTTGGTGCTCGACGTCGGCGACCGCGTCAGCCATGACAAGTACGGTCTCGGAACGGTTCTCGAAACTCGGGGCTCGGGCCCCACGGCCACCGTCGTGATCGACTTCGGCAGTGCCGGCAAGGTGCGGTTGATGCTCGTCGGCGGTGTGCCGATGATCAAACTGTGATGCCCTGAAAGCCTGTGTCAGGCGCGGATTCGCACGAAAGAGCGGGTCCGCGCCGAAGCGGGAAAGAGGGCGGAACGGGACGCACGCCGAACGTACGGCGGCGAGGTCGGTCAGTCGCGCTGGATGCCGAGGGCGATACCCCGGGTGGCGAGCCACGGGACGGGATCGATCTTGTCGACGCCGTTGAGGTGCACCTCGAAGTGCAGGTGCGGGCCGGTGGAGAAGCCGCGGTTGCCCATGGTGGCGATCTGGTCGCCGGCCATGACGTGTTGACCCACGGTCACCAGGGACTGGTCGATGTGCCCGTACACGGTGATGGTGCCGTCGGCGTGGAGGAGGCGGACCCACATGCCGAAGCCGGAAGCCGGGCCGGAATCGATGACCTCACCGTCGGCGACCGCGAGGATCGGGGTGCCGATGGGGCCTGCGATGTCGACGCCGGCGTGGAGGGTGCCCCAGCGTGCGCCGAAGTTCGAGGTGAACGACCCCGCGGCGGGGAGGACGAACAGCGGGCGACGGGCCGCGGCCTCGCGCGCAGCGCGTTCCTCGCTGAATCGCTGGCCCTTGGCCAGGAGATTCGAGAACTGCGACAGGTCGTTCGGGTCGGCGATGTTGAGCACCTGCGGGGCCTGCGACGGCTCGGCGTCGGCGCTCGGCGCGAACTGTGCGGCCTGCGGCACTGCGGTGGCCGTGATGATCGAGGAATCGGCTTCGCCGGCGGCGAGAGCGACCTCGGAGTGCTCGGTGTTCTGTCCCGGACCACCATTGGCTGCGGCCTGGCCCGCGGCGACCACGGCGCCTGCGGCGACCGCGAAGACTGCGGCGCGGCCCTTGAGGGCAGTGGGGGGAGTGGGAAGTCGATGGGCTCCACCGCGGGATGCGGGAGCGGTGACGTCGGTGCTCTCGTCGCGACGATCCTGCGCGAAGCGGTCGTCGCGGATGGCATGGCCGAAGGAGTCGGAGTAGTAGGTGGGCTCGGAACCGGGGCCGGTGTTACGGAAGTCCATCGTGGCGGCTTCCCAGGCATTCCAGTCTTCGGGTGCCGATTCGGGGCGGCGGGTTCGGCTCTCGGCACTCGGGTTACCAGAGCGCATCGCCATCCTCCGTTCGTGACCTCATCGTTACTTCGACCAGGCGACGGTAACGAAGTGATCGCGGGGGTGGCAAGCCGTAGTTCGTCCGGCGGACGTTATGTGAGTGGCATCACAGTGCAAACCGGGGCAAATTGGGACATGCCCCAGCGTCCGGAGCTCCAAACACTGTTTTCCGATACGTCACGAGTCTGTTGCATCGCGGCAGCGTGGGATCCGGTGTCGGGGAGCGAGTGGGTACCTGTCATTCTGAACCGAGTGCTCCGCTCGAACGTGGCGCCCGCCACGTCCCGGGAGGGGAACTGCGAAGTCGTTCCCGGACCTACGCGCGCGTGACCTGTGCCACATGGGACTGCCGCGCGTGATCCGCGGCCCGGCCGAGAAACTAGAGTCCGAAACGACCCGCTCGATACCCCGGAGCGGGCGTGAACGCAGACGAGACGGTGAGCAGATGGATCTCTTCGAATATCAGGCGAAGGAACTCTTCGCCAAGCATGACGTGCCGACGTCGGCCGGCCGTGTTACCGACACTGTCGCCGGTGCCCGCGAGATCGCGGAGGAAATCGGCAAGCCGGTCATGGTCAAGGCCCAGGTCAAGGTCGGCGGCCGCGGCAAGGCCGGTGGCGTGAAGTACGCCGCCACCGCAGACGACGCGCAGACCCACGCCGAGAACATCCTCGGGCTCGACATCAAGGGTCACATCGTCAAGAAGCTCCTGGTCGCCGAGGCCAGTGACATCGCGGAGGAGTACTACATCTCCTTCCTGCTCGACCGCACCAACCGCACCTACCTGGCGATGTGCTCGGTCGAGGGCGGCATGGAGATCGAAGAGGTCGCCGCCACCAAGCCGGAGCGCCTCGCCAAGGTCCCCGTCGACGCCGTCAAGGGTGTCGACCTCGCGTTCGCGCGCGAGATCGCCGAGAAGGGCCACCTGCCCGCCGAGGTCCTCGACGCCGCAGCCGTGACCATCCAGAAGCTGTGGGAGGTCTTCGTCAAGGAAGACGCTCTTCTCGTGGAGGTCAACCCCCTCGTCCGTACCCCGGACGACCAGATCCTCGCCCTCGACGGCAAGGTCACCCTGGATGCCAACGCCGACTTCCGTCAGCCCGGCCACGCCGAGTTCGAGGACAAGGACGCCACGGATCCCCTCGAGCTCAAGGCCAAGGAGAACGACCTCAACTACGTCAAGCTCGATGGCGAGGTCGGAATCATCGGTAACGGCGCCGGCCTGGTCATGTCGACCCTCGACGTCGTCGCCTACGCAGGCGAGAAGCACGGCGGCGTCAAGCCCGCCAACTTCCTCGACATCGGTGGCGGCGCCTCTGCGGCCGTCATGGCTGCCGGTCTCGACGTCATCCTGAACGACGCTCAGGTCAAGAGCGTGTTCGTCAACGTCTTCGGTGGCATCACCGCGTGCGACGCGGTCGCGAACGGCATCGTCAAGGCCCTCGAGATCCTCGGCGACGAGGCCAACAAGCCGCTGGTCGTCCGCCTCGACGGCAACAACGTCGACGAAGGTCGCCGCATCCTCGCCGAGGCCAACCACCCGCTGGTCACGGTCGTCGCCACCATGGACGAGGCTGCCGACAAGGCGGCCGAACTCGCCTTCGCAGCGAAGTAAAGGGACACACAGAACAATGGCAATCTTCCTTACCAAGGATTCCAAGGTCATCGTCCAGGGCATCACCGGCGGCGAGGGCACCAAGCACACCGCGCTCATGCTCAAGGCCGGCACCCAGGTCGTCGGCGGCGTGAACGCCCGCAAGGCCGGCACGACGGTCTCGCACACCGACAAGGACGGCAACCCGGTCGAGCTCCCCGTCTTCGGCTCCGTCGCCGAGGCCATGAAGGAGACCGGCGCCGATGTCTCGATCGCGTTCGTTCCCCCGGCCTTCTCGAAGGACGCCATCGTCGAGGCCATCGACGCGGAGATCCCGCTGCTCGTGGTCATCACCGAGGGCATCCCGGTGCAGGACTCCGCCTACGCTTGGGCGTACAACGTCCAGAAGGGCAACAAGACCCGCATCATCGGACCCAACTGCCCCGGCATCATCACCCCGGGTGAGGCGCTCGTCGGCATCACCCCGGCGAACATCGCCGGCAAGGGTCCGGTCGGCCTCGTCTCGAAGTCGGGCACCCTGACCTACCAGATGATGTTCGAGCTGCGCGAGTACGGCTTCTCGACCGCCATCGGCATCGGCGGCGACCCGGTCATCGGCACCACCCACATCGATGCCATCGAGGCGTTCGAGAAGGACCCGGAGACCAAGGTCATCGTCATGATCGGCGAGATCGGCGGCGACGCCGAGGAGCGCGCGGCCGATTACATCAAGGCCAACGTGACCAAGCCCGTCGTCGGCTACGTCGCAGGCTTCACCGCTCCCGAGGGCAAGACCATGGGCCACGCCGGCGCCATCGTCTCGGGCTCCTCGGGCACCGCTCAGGCCAAGAAGGACGCTCTCGAGGCGGCTGGCGTGAAGGTCGGCAAGACGCCGTCCGAGACCGCTGCGCTCGCTCGCGAGATCCTGCAGTCGCTCTGACAGCAGCGTCGCCTTCCGTGCGCGCCTTCCGGTGGCGTTCCGCCATCGGGAGGCGCGCACGCGCCGTTTCAGGAGTCGATCCAGTCGACTCCCGCGGGTTCGAGTTCGCCCGCCCCGGACGTCAGTGACGCCACCCAGCCCTCCAGTTCGCTCCGCTCGCGCCCCGCGACGGTGAGGACCACCTGGTCCGCATAGGCCACGTCGAGCACTGCGACCCCGCGGCCGCGCAGTTCCGCCTCCACGCGACCCGCTTCGCCGTGATCGATCGCGAGGGTGAACTTCTCCTGCTGCCTGCGCTCGACGAGGGGCGCCTCGTCCAAGGCCGTCGCGACCGCACCCGAGTACGCGCGCACCAGCCCGCCCGCGCCGAGCTTGATCCCTCCGAACCATCGGGTTACCACCACCGCGACGTTCACCAGATCCCGGTGGTGCAGGACCTGCAGCATCGGGATGCCGGCCGTGCCGCCCGGCTCCCCGTCGTCGCTCGACCGCTCGGCACGCGCCGACGGGTCGTCACCCACCACGAACGCCCAGCAGTGATGTCGGGCATCGGGATACAGTCGGCGTTGTTCGTCGACGAAGGCGAGCGCGGCGTCGGCCGTGTCGACACGACGAACCGCGGCGAGGAAACGCGAGTGCTTCACCTCCGTCTCGACCACGACGTCGGGGCCCGGGGCGAGAGTGTGCGGCATGGACCCCATTCTCTCGGGTAGTCCCTAGGCTGTTGACTGCAGGACGAGTGACCGACACACACCGATCGACGGCAGGAGAATCGATGACATTCCCCGCAGGCGCATCCGCCCAGAGCAAGGTGGTGCCGTTGTTGCTGCCACTCGCGGTGGCCGTGCTCGGTGCCGTGAACTTCCTCCTCGGCCTCACGCCCTTCGTGAACATCACCTTCGGCTCGCAGGTGGCGCTCACGTCCTTCGATTTCGGCTTCGCCGTCGTGCCGCTGGCCTTCCTGCTCTTCGGCGGTGTGAGCGCGGCGCTGTCGCTGCTCCCCGGCCAGGACCTGCGTGCGGTGGCCGTCGCGGCGTCGGGCGTCGGTTTCGTGACATCCCTGTTCCAGCTCTTCCATCTGCCCGAGGACACCGGGATCGCGTGGGGCGGCGTGACGATCCTCGTCCTCGGTTTCCTGCAGTTCGCGCTGGCGCTCGTCGCATTGCTGTTCGGCCTCGGCATCCTCGTGTCCGGCCGGTCGGGTGAGCGGAGTTCCTTCGGGTCGCCGCAGAGCGCCGGGCAGTACCAGGGATTCGGGACCGGTGCGGGAACAGGTCAGCCCCAGGGCTCCGGTTCGCCGCAGATTTACGGTCCGCAGGGATACGGCCAGCCCTACGGCTCGCAGCAGGGAGCCGTCGGCGGGCAGTCCCAGTTCGGTGCGCCGCATCCCGGACACCAGGCGTATCCCGGACAGCAGACGTCGGGGGAGTACTCCGGCGCGCAGCAGTATTCGGGGTCGCAGCAGTACGGCGGTTCCCAGCAGTATCCGGGCGCCCAGCAGTACGGCGGGCAGCAGTACAGCGGAGCCCAGCAGTTCCCCGGTTCCCAGCAGTTCCCGGGCGCTCAGCAGTTCCCGGGCGCTCAGCAGTACGGCGGGGGAGCACAGTATTCCGGTGCCCAGCAGTACGGCGCCGGCCAGCAGTACACGGGTGCGCAGCCGACCCAGCAGTACCCGGTCCAGGAACCGCACGGCGCTCAGGACTCGACGGACCACACCGACACCCGGGCGGACGGCCCAGCCACCCGGGCGGATGGCACAGTGTCCGATGACGACACGACGGGCACGGAACGTCGCGAGGAGACCGGGACCACTGCGACCGGCGACCAGGACGCCACGCAGGCCTTCCGCGCACCGGACGACCAGCGGTGATCGGCGCGCCTGACACCACGATCGCCGTGTCGGTGACACTCTCGAACCGATGACTTCGACGCTCGGCCGGTCCACCCGGCACGTTCCAACCGACGACGACAGCCTGGACCCGGAGCGGTTTCGCATCCTGCTCGGCACCGCCGCCCGCGTTCCGGCGGTGACGCTCGCCGTCGTGGCCACCATCGTGGTGACGACGATGGTCGTCGCCAACAGCGACCTCACCGGCATCTACGCTGCGATCGCCGGCACGTGGCTCGCACTGCACCAGGTGACGCTCACGATCGACGGCACGTCGCTCGGTGTGCTGCCGCTGCTGCCCACCGCGGTCCTGGTGTGGCAGGCGGCGCGCGGGTGTGCGTCCGCGGCCGACGCGCTCGTCGAGAACAGTGGGTACGCCCTCGACCGTCAGGATGTCTCGCGCATCACCGTCGCCGTCCTCGCCGGCCCGCTACTGGTGACCGCGGCGTCGCTGATCGTGCTGCAGGATGCGGCGAGCGTGCTGCCGGTGACGCCTCCGAATGCAGCTGCCGCGCTCGCGTGGGTCACCGCCATCTACCTGGCCGCGGCTCTCATCGGTATCGGCTCCCGTGTGTGGAAGCCGCTGGTGCGCTACTACTCGGCTCCCGATTGGCTCGTGCTCGCCTTCCGTCCGGCACTGCGGGTGCTGCTGGGGATGTTCGCCCTCGGTGGGGTGGCGGTCGTCGCCGGACTGTTGTGGTCGTGGAACGTCGTCGGTGAACTGCTCGCGCGCGGGGATCACTGGACCGGCGTGCTGGGGCTGACGGTGATGTCGATCCTGTACCTGCCCAACGTCATCATCGGTGCCGCGGCCGTTCTGGCGGGCAGCACCGTGCACGTCGGCGACATCCACCTGAGCCTGTTCGAGGCGACGGGCGGTGACCTCCCGGCGCTGCCGGTGCTCGCGGCGGTCCCCTCGGGTCCGGCCGCAGCGTTCTGGCCGGTGCTGCTGGCCGTTCCGGCGACGGTCGGTGCGCTGCTCGGACGTTTCGCCGCGCAGCGAACCCTGCAGGCGAAGGCCGACGGTGCCCCGGTGGGCAGCGCCGACGCTTCATGGACGGTGCTCGCTGCCGCAGCGGGCGCCGGACTCGTCACGGCGCTGGCGACCTGGGTTGCGGGCGGCCCGCTCGGCGTCTTCGGCACGGTCGGCGCCAACTGGTGGCTCGCCGGCATCCTCGTCTTCGCCTGGTCGGGCCTGCTCGGCATCATCACGGCGCAGCTGCTCGTGTGGCGCGAAGGACGATTGGCCGCGGTGGCACTGCGCGCCGACACCGAGGTGGACGAGGAGACCTCGGAGGATGCGACGGACGCGGCCGAGGCCGACGACGCCGCTGATGCAGGAGCCGACAGAGAACTCGAGGCGGCCGAGAACGAGACCTCGGCACTCGAAGCTCCTGTGGCAGAGGACACCACCGCCGCCGAGCGCGAGGTGGCAGAAGTCGACGAGGACGAAGCCGCCGCAGTCGACGAGGACGAGGCTGCCGAGGACGACGCGGAGAGCCTCGAAGAGGATGCGGACGCCGACGACGTCATCGACGCCGAGGTGGTCGAGGTCGTCGACGAGGATGACGCCGAGGACGACGACGAGCCCGCCGAGGAGGTCGCGAACAAGGCCGAAAAGGGTGCCGACTAGGCTCTCCTACGGCCGGTCGATCGGCCGACCCACCTCGACTTCACAGGAGTGGACCCTGACTGCCTCGCGTGACCAGCTGCCGCCCACCGCGCCGGCGCGGCTCGTCGTCCTCGCTTCGGGCACGGGCAGCCTCTTGCGTTCGCTGCTCGACGCCACCCGGACCGACGGATATCCCGCGACAGTCGTCGCTGTCGGTGTCGACCGCGAATGCCCCGCCGAAGGGCACGCCGCCGACGAGGGGATCCCCTCGTTCCGCGTCGCGTTGCGCGACTTCGAGGACCGCACCGCGTGGGACCGCGCGCTGACCGACGCGGTCGCCGCCCACGAACCCGACCTCGTGGTGTCCGCAGGCTTCATGAAGATCCTGGGTTCGGCGTTCCTGGAACGGTTCGCCGGCCGCATCATCAACACTCATCCCGCGCTGCTGCCGTCGTTCCCCGGCGCGCACGCCGTCGCCGACGCCCTGGCCTACGGCGTCAAGGTCACCGGTTCGACGGTGCATCTCGTCGACGGGGGAGTCGACACCGGACCGATCCTCGCGCAGGAAGCCGTGCAGGTGCTCGACGACGACGACGAGGACACCCTGCACGAGCGCATCAAGGTTGTGGAGCGGCGGCTGCTGGCCGAGATGGTCGCCGCCGTCGCCACCCGTGGAGTTGTTTCCGATGGACGAAAGGCCGTGATCCCCGGTGACCGAACGTAAGACTGTGCGCCGCGCGCTGGTCAGCGTGTACGACAAGAGCGGGCTGGTGGAGCTGGCGACAGGGCTCCACGCGGCAGGTGTCGAGCTGGTCTCGACCGGCTCCACGGCCAAGACCGTCGCCGACGCAGGCGTGCCGGTGACGAAGGTCGAGGAACTGACCGGCTTCCCCGAGTGCCTCGAGGGCCGGGTGAAGACCCTGCACCCGCGCGTGCACGCCGGCATCCTCGCCGACACCCGCAAGCAGGACCACCTCGATCAGATCGCCGATCTGGGCATCGAGGCGTTCGAACTCGTCGTCGTGAACCTCTACCCGTTCACGCAGACGGTCGCCTCGGGTGCGAGCCCCGACGAGTGCGTCGAGCAGATCGACATCGGTGGCCCGTCGATGGTGCGTGCCGCGGCGAAGAACCACCCGTCGGTCGCGGTCGTCGTCGACCCGGCCGCCTACGGTGGCGTGCTCGCCGCCGTCGAGGGTGGCGGTTTCACCCTCGAGCAGCGAAAGCGTCTTGCCGCGCAGGCGTTCCAGCACACCGCCGCCTACGACGTCGCGGTGGCGAGCTGGATGAACAGCGATTACGCGGCGCCCGAGGGCGACGAGTCGCAGTTCCCGGCGTGGACCGGCGCTACCTGGACCCGCGCGAATGTCCTTCGCTACGGCGAGAACCCGCACCAGGCCGCGGCCCTGTACGTGAACGAGGCCGGTGAGCCGGGGCTCGCGCAGGCCGAGCAGTTCCACGGCAAGGAGATGTCCTACAACAACTACCAGGACGCCGACGCCGCCTGGCGCGCCGCGCACGACCACAGCGAGCCGTGCGTCGCGATCATCAAGCACGCCAATCCGTGTGGCATCGCGATCGCCGACGACATCGCCACCGCGCACCGCAACGCGCACGAGTGCGATCCGGTCTCGGCCTTCGGTGGCGTCATCGCCGCCAACCGTGAGGTGAGCGTCGAGATGGCGGAGCAGGTCGCCGAGATCTTCACCGAGGTGATCATCGCCCCGTCGTACGCCGACGGGGCTGTCGACGTGCTCTCCCGCAAGAAGAACATCCGCATCCTGCGCGCCGATTCGCCGAAGTCGGCTCCGGTCGAGATCCGTCAGATCTCCGGCGGGCTGCTCCTGCAGGAGCGCGACGTGCTCACCGCGGACGGCGACTCCACCACCAACTGGCAGCTCGCGTGCGGCGAGGCAGCCGACGAGGCCACGCTGCGCGATCTCGAATTCGCCTGGCGCGCATGCCGTGCAGTGAAGTCCAACGCGATCCTGCTGGCCTCGGGCGGCGCGACCGTCGGTGTCGGCATGGGTCAGGTCAACCGCGTCGACTCGGCGCGACTCGCCGTCACCCGTGCGGGTGATCGTGTCGCCGGGTCGGTGGCCGCGTCGGATGCCTTCTTCCCGTTCGCCGACGGTCTACAGGTGCTGACCGAGGCCGGCGTGAAGGCGATCGTGCAGCCGGGTGGCTCGGTGCGCGACAACGAGGTCATCGAGGCCGCTCGCGAGGCCGGCGTGACGCTGTACCTCACCGGCGCGCGGCACTTCGCGCACTAGTCACGAACACACACGCGCGGCACCCACGCGCATCGTCGCTCAGGCGGCGTGCGCGTGGGTGCCGTTGTCGCGCGCGGTGGGTTCGACGGTGCGCTTGCCGCGCCCCTCGGAGATGACGAGCTTGGCAGCGCTGCGGTCGAGCAGCTCGCGGATGAGATCCGCGGAGGCGGCGCCGCTCTCGGTACCGCCGACCCGGCTCAGGTCGATGGTGATGGCGTGACCGGTGAGGTCGTCGGGCAGTTCGGTCGACACGGTGCCGCCGGATTCGATTCTCAGTTTCATGGTGTTTCTCCTGTCGAGGTGATCTTGTACGGGTCGCGGTCGGGGATAGAGAAAGGGCACCCGGGGCGTATGTGCCCCGAGTGCCCGAGAACGAGTCGTCGTGTGACTTCTATTCTCGGGATCGCTCCGCCGCGAAGTGGAAGAAGAAGTGAGAAAACGGTACGGAACAACCGGCTACGTACATGTGCTTGTATCGCATCGGACCGTACCTTTCTCATGTGAACCAGTTGGTTAACGGATGACCATACACGAACAACGCGGAATGGACATTTGTTATTTCCGCGTCGTCCGTGCGTGGGGGTGGGCCGATCAGCCCCTCAGCTTGTCGAGCCACGCCTCGAAACCGGACGTGAACTCGTCGGAGAAGGGCAGGTCGGCGACGTAGTCGGCGCCCGTCGACTGCTGGTCGCCGATGTCCTTGAGCACGTGGTTGGTGCGCGTCATGCGCAGCGACGTCAGACGGGTGTGGACGAGTGCCGCGTCGAGCGCGTCGACGTCCTCGACCCGCACCTGGATGTCCTTGGACGAGACCGCGGTGAGCACCGGCAGGTCGCCGGCGACCTGTGCGGCGAGCATCCGCGGATCGAGCGCGTCCTCCTCGGCGAGTGCCTTCGCGTTGGTGGGGACGAGCCCGGCGTTGCGCAGCGGCTCGGGGAGAGTGTCGCTGAGGGTGCCGTCGGCGCGGAGCGACTCGACCGCGCCGGTGAGCGCGACCCGCAGTTCATCGGCGATCTGGACGGGAAGTTGTCCCGCGGCGACGACGGCGTCGAGCTGTGCGTCGATCTGGGCGGTCAGCAGGTCGAGCAGGCGCACGGCGAGCGGTTCGAGCAGTCCGAGTCCGGCGATCGAGTCGTTGTCCTGGGCGAGCGACAGCGCGATCAGCGCGCCCTCGCTGTGCCCGACGACGTAGAGCCGCTCCGGGTCGACCCCGCGCTGCGAACCGAGGAAGGCGAGCGCATCGGCGGCGCCGTCGATGAATGTCGAGAAACCGAGATCGGCGACGTCCTCGACGCTGTACGGGCCGAGCGCGGTCACACCGCTGCCGAGCTTGTCGTAGCGCAGACTCGCGAATCCCTTGCGTTCGAGCACGTCGGCGAGATGCCGCAGGGTGCCGATCGATCCGGGGAGCAGTGCGCTGTCGCCGTTGCGGTCGGTGGGACCGCTGCCGGCGAGCAGCAGCACGGCGGGCACCGGACCCCTCATGGAGACGGGTACCCGCAGGCTGCCGTGCAGGGTCACATCGCCGCTGGAAAAGGTGATCTCGGTGTCCGACATGTCATGTGTCTATCAGAAGTCGCCGGACCGGCCCGTGTCGAGGGCGCCGCGGTGTGGCGTCGGTTTCGTGCGTGACGAACGGGCCCGGCGTACCCGACGGTAGCCCCGTACGCCGAGCCATCCGAACAGCGCCAGCAGCGGGACGACGAGCAGGGGAGCGAGCAGCGCGATCAGCGACGTGACGAACGAGGCGACGCTCTCGACGATCGACAGCACCGGGTTGCCGAAACCGGCGGTGGTCGCGGTACTCGCGACCCGCGTGCCCGTCTGCGCCGTGCTCACCGCCAGGGCGGTCGGGGCGCCGAGAACGATGCCCGCGAGTGCCGCCATCGCGGGATCGAGACTCGCGAAGGCCGCCCACGCCGCAAGCGCACCCGCGACCGGCCGGGTCACCGTGCCGAGGGCGGACAGTGCGTTGTCCACGAGCGGCACGAGGTCGGCGACGACCTCCACGGCGGTGGCGATCGTCAGGGCGACGAGCGCCGAGGTGGACCCGAGCCACTGCATCGATTCGTTGAGGACGACCCCGAAGAGTTCGAAGTGGACCGCGGCCGACAGGAGCAGCAGCGGCAGGAAGGTGCGCAGCCCGGTGGCGGCCGCGAGCCCCAGCCCGAGCAGGGCCGCCAGGATCCAGGTGTCCATGCGGCGAGTGTAGGCGGACCGGTCGCGGGATCGCGGATGCCGAAACGGCGGTTCGGTCGTACCTTGGGTGAGGTGACGTCACCCACACCGCGCCCCTCCACGGTCGGCGAGCTCCGCGCCTCCGGCCACGTGCAACGGTCCGTCAAGGACGAGATCCGGCACAACCTGCTCGCTGCGCTGCGCGACGGTACCGATCCGTGGCCCGGCATCCTCGGTTTCGAGGACACCGTCGTCCCGCAGCTCGAACGCGCCCTCATCGCCGGTCACGACGTGGTCCTGCTCGGCGAACGCGGTCAGGGCAAGACCCGCCTGCTACGTACCCTGCCGCTGCTGCTCGACGAATGGACCCCGGTCATCGCCGGTTCGGAGCTCGGCGAGCATCCCTACGAGCCCATCACCCCGGCGTCGATCCGCCGGGCCGCCGAACTCGGCGACGACCTGCCCGTCGCGTGGCGGCACCGCAGCGAGCGGTACGCCGAGAAGCTCGCGACGCCCGACACTTCGGTCGCCGACCTCGTCGGCGACGTCGACCCCGTGAAGGTCGCCGAGGGCCGCAGCCTCGGTGATCCGGAGACGATCCACTTCGGTCTCGTGCCCCGCGCGCACCGCGGCATCGTCGCCGTCAACGAACTGCCCGACCTGGCCGAACGCATCCAGGTGTCGCTGCTCAACGTCATGGAGGAACGCGACATCCAGGTGCGCGGTTACACGTTGCGCCTGCCCCTCGACGTGTTGCTCGTGGCGAGTGCGAACCCCGAGGACTACACGAATCGCGGCCGCATCATCACTCCGCTCAAGGACCGCTTCGGAGCGGAGATCCGCACGCACTACCCGACGCGACTCGAGGACGAGATCGCCGTCATCGAGCAGGAGGCGCATCTGCAGGCCCGCGTCCCCGACTATCTGCTCGAGATCCTGGCACGGTTCACCCGGCTGCTGCGCGAATCGACGTCCGTCGACCAGCGTTCGGGTGTCTCTGCACGGTTCGCCGTCGCCGGCGCCGAGACCGTCTCGGCCGCGGCCCTGCATCGCGGTGCGGTCCTCGGCGAGGACGATCCGGTCGCGCGTCCCGTCGATCTCGGCACCGTCGTGGAGGTGCTCCGAGGCAAGGTCGAGTTCGAATCCGGCGAGGAAGGAAGGGAATTCGAGGTCCTCGATCATCTCCTCCGGCGCGCGACGGCCGAAACGGCCCGCTCGCGACTCGCGGGCGTCGATCTCGGGCCGCTCGTCTCCGCCGTCGAGCAGGGCGAGCCGGTGGTCACCGGTGAGCGGATAACCGCGAAGGTGCTGCTCGACGAACTCCCCGAACTGCCTGTGCTCGATGCCGTCGCCGAACGGCTCGGTGCCACCGACGCCGGAAGTCGCGCTGCGGCAGTGGAACTCGCCCTCGAAGGTCTGTATCTGGCACGGCGCATCGCCAAGGACACCGGCGACGACGGCTCGGCGGTGTACTCCCGATGAGCAGGTCCGCCCGCTACGGTCCGTATACCGGGGGCGATCCGCTCGCCCCACCGGTGGACCTGCGCGACGCGCTCGCCGCGATCGGCGACGACGTCATGGCCGGCGCCTCACCCAAGCGCGCCCTGCGGGAGTTGCTGCGCCGCGGTCACGACGGTATGCGTGGCCTCGACAAGCTTGCCGCGCAGGCGAATCGGCGTCGACGGCAGCTGCTCGACCGCACCAACCTCGACGGCACCCTCCAGGAGGTGCGCGAGCTTCTCGATCGCGCCGTGCTCGAGGAACGCAAAGAACTGGCCAGGGCCCTCGACGACGACGCGCGGTTCGCCGAGATGTGGATCGAGGAACTGCCGCCGTCGACGGCGCAGGCCGTGCAGGAACTCGCCGACTACGACTGGCGCAGCGCGCAGGCCCGACAGGATTACGAGAAGTTCCGCGACCTGCTCGGCCGGGAGATGCTCGACCAGCGCTTCTCCGGGATGAAGCAGGCGCTCGAGGGGGCCACCGACGAGGACCGGCAACGCATCTCGGAGATGCTCGAGGACCTCAACGACCTGCTCGACAAGCACTCCCGCGGTGAGGACACCGAGGAGGACTTCGAGCAGTTCATGGCCCAGCACGGCGAGTTCTTCCCGGAGAACCCGCAGAACGTCGAGGAACTGCTCGACTCCCTCGCGCAGCGGGCCGCGGCGGCGCAGCGGCTGCGCAACTCCCTCACCCCCGAGCAGCGCGACGAACTCGACGCTCTCGCACAGCAGGCGTTCGGATCCCCGGATCTGATGAGCCAGCTCGACCGTCTCGACGGCCACCTGCGGGCCGCGCGTCCCGGCGAGGACTGGACCGGCTCCGAGCAGGTGCGCGGCGAACAGGGCATGGGTCTCGGCGAGGCCACCTCGGCGCTGCAGGAGTTGTCCGAACTCGACCAGCTCGCCGAGCAGCTGTCGCAGCAGTACGCCGGGGCGTCCCTCGACGACATCGACCTCGACGCGCTCGCCCGTCATCTCGGACCCGAGGCCGCGGCCGATGCACGCACCCTCGCCGAACTCGAGAAAGAACTGCAGCGGCAGGGCTTCTTCGACCGCGGTGCCGACGGGCAGTGGCGACTGTCGCCCAAGGCCATGCGCCGGCTCGGCGAAGCGGCGCTGCGCGACGTCGTCAACCGCATCTCGTCGCGCACCGGGCAACGCGAGTCGCGGCGGGCGGGTGTGCTCGGCGAACCGACCGGCGCGTCGAAGGCATGGGAGTTCGGCGACACCGAACCGTGGGACGTCGTACGGACCCTCACCAACGCGACCCTGCGCAGTCCCGGTCTGCCGGTGCGGATGTCGGTGCAGGACGTCGAGGTGATCGAGACCGAGCAGCGGACGCAGGCGGCGGTCGCGCTGCTCGTCGACACGTCGTTCTCGATGGTCATGGACGGTCGCTGGGTGCCGATGAAACGCACGGCCCTCGCGCTCAACCATCTCGTGTCCACGCGCTTCCGCGGGGATGCGCTGCAGCTCATCGCGTTCGGCCGGCACGCCCGTGTGGTGTCGGCGCCCGAACTCGCCGGGCTCGACGGCGTCTACGAGCAGGGCACCAATCTGCACCACGCCCTGATGCTCGCGGGTCGTCACCTGCGTCGACATCCCAACGCGCAGCCGGTGGTCTTCGTCGTCACCGATGGTGAACCCACCGCTCACCTCGAACCGGACGGCTTCGCGGCCTTCGACTACCCGCCGAGCGCACGCACTCTGGGGCTGACGGTGCGCGAACTCGACCACATCGCGCGGCTCGGCGCCCAGGTCACGATCTTCCGGCTCGGCAGCGATCCGGGGCTCGCGCGGGTCGTCGACGTGCTGGCGCGTCGCGTCGGGGGACGAGTGGTCGCGCCCGATGTCGACGGTCTCGGGGCGGCGGTCGTCGCCGACTACGTGCGGGCCCGTCGGCGGTCGTAGGAACTCGGCGCGAGGCGCCCCGGGAACTCAGTGGCGCACCGACCGCCACGTGGTCGTCGCGGCGGCGGACAGCAGGGCGGCGGTCACCCAGAAGATCGACGCGACACCGGCGACCCCGGCGATCGCGCCTGCCACCATGGGCACCGCGACCTGCCCGAGACGGTTGCCGGTCAATCGCACCGCCAGCGCCGACGCGCGGTCGGCCGGTGCGACGAGTTCGACCACCCACGTCATCGTCAGGGGTTGGCCGACGCCCCAGAACATTCCGCACACGGCGAGCAACGCGCCGATGACCCAGGGATTCGGCACGAGCGGCAGCAGCGCGACCGGCACGATGGTCCCGGCGGTCGCGGAGACGAGCAGCCACCTGCGCGGAATCCGGCGCAACGCCCACGGCAGCAGAGCACGCGAGACGATCGACGCCATGGTGCGGGCGGTGAGCAGGATCGACACCAGGAGCACACCGAACCCGAACTGCTCACCGAGCAACGGCAGGTAGGCCACGACCAGGTCGACCGAGGCGAGGACTACCAGGCTCGACAGCATTGCGGGCTTCATGCCCTTCGTCGCGAGCATCGACAGGATCGACTGCGGCGCGCCGTCCTCCGCGGTGCGACCGGAGCCGGGCGGCTCGCGGAGCCCCAGCACCAGCGGCAGGGAGAGCAGCGAAAACACCGTCATGACCAGCAACGCTCCAGTGGTCTCGACGGAGCCGTTGCCGTCGCCGGTGGTCGCGGCGATCACGCCGGCGACGGGCACACCGACGGCCTGACCGACCGACACACCCAGCGTGAGACCGGCGAACCCGCGATCCAGTTGCCCCGGCGGCGACAGGATCGACACGAATGCCTGCCCCGACACCGTGACGAGCAACTGTCCGAGACCGAGCACGACGTTGCCGGCGGCGAGCACGAACAATCCCGAACTGAGAGCGATCAACCCGGCACCGACCGTGGTGACGACGATGCCCGAACGCAGAATGGCGGTCGTGTGCCCGCGGTCCACGACACGTCCCATCCGCACCGCCGCGATCAGCGGAACGATGGCGTAGAGCGCGGTGACGGCACCGATGGTCGTCGCGTCACCGCCCAGCGCGAGAATCCGGTAGGAGACCAGGACACGGATCGACTGGAATGCCGCGTGCAGCAGGGCCGTGGACAAGCACAGATACAGCAGCCAGTGACGCGGAGGATGCGGCATATGTCAGGCGCCGGCGGTCACGACCCGGTCGCCGAGCGGCGACTGCAAGGAGACCTCGAGGGCGCCGACGACGGCGACCATGATGCACATGCGGTCCTGCATCTCCGGCAGCGTGCCGCCGAGGAGCGTCACCGTCACCGTGTCGTCCGTTTCGGTGACGGTCGCGTCGACGCCGAAGCACTCGGGGGTGCCCGTCTCGAAGTGCAGGGCGATCCGGTCGTCGCTCACCCGCGACCACGACAGGATCGTCAGCGGATGCGCATCGACGATGTCGGGTCGCGCCGAGAACGCCGTCGCCCCTGCCGGAACCGGTTCCTCGGGCAGCGCGGGGACGTCCGATGTACCCGAACTCGATCCGCAGGCCGCGATGAGCAGGCACATCGCGAGGACGGTGATTCCCCGGCAAGCACGGACGACGGAACGCATGGTTCCCACGGTATTCCCGTGTCGCGTGTTCATCACGCCAGCAGGGCGGCGGTCACGCCGATCGCAGGGATGGAGGCGATGGTGGTGACGAGGGCGGCGTCGCGGGCGAGCACCGTGCCGCGACCGTAAGCGCTCGCGTAGACGAACACGTTCTGCGCGGTGGGAAGCGCGGCGACCACCACGACGGCGAACAGCGCATGGCCGTCGAGGCCGAACACGAAACGCCCCATCAGATACGCGAGCACCGGCTGGGCGAGGATCTTGAGCACCGAGGCGAGCGCGATGTCGCGGCGCGGGCTCGTCCCCTTCTCGAGCACCCGGACGCCCTGCAGCGACAATCCGAACGCGAGCAGCGCACCGGGCACCGACGCGCCGCCGAGCAGATGGAACGGCTGCAGCAACGCCTCGGGAGGCGTCCACTCGCTGATCGCGATGGCGAGTCCGGCCGCGGCGGCCAGGACGATGGGGTTCTTGAACGGCGCGAGCAGGGTGTCGAGGAGCGAGACCCCGGCGCGCATCGTCGACAGGTCGAGCATCGTCAGCGCGATGGGGGAGAGCACGACGATCTGGAACAACAACAGGGGCGCGACGAACGACGCGTCGCCGAGCACGAAGACCGCAATGGGGATGCCGAGGTTCGCGGAGTTGACGTAGCCGGCGCACAGCGCGCCGATGGTCGCCTCGGGAACCGCACGTCGCAGCCAGAGCTTCGCGACGACGAAGTGCACGATCGCGACGGCGAACGCCGTGGCCGCTGCGATGTAGAGATTGGGCGAGAAGATCACCGACAGGTCGGACGTCGCGAGCACGTCGAACAGCAGCGCGGGGGTGGCGACGAAGAAGACGAGCCGGCTGAGCACCGTCTGCGCCTCGTGCCCGAGGGTGCCCAGGCGCCCCAGCGTGAAGCCGATGGCGATGATCACGAAGATGACACTGAACCCCGCGATCACACCCGACACGGTTGCCTAGTCTAAGGACCCCGGAGTGTCGTCCCGCCATCGGACCGCAGCGAGCGTCGAGACCGGTGTTGTTTGTGATTCTCGGCCGATCTTCGAAAACAACACCGGTCTCGGGTGCACATACGACGACGCCGCCCCTCCCGATGGGGAGAGGCGGCGTCGGAAGCTACGACCTACTTGCTGCTGACGTAGGGGAGCAAGGCCATCTCACGGGCGTTCTTCACCGCGACGGCCACCTGACGCTGCTGCTGCGGGGTCAGGCCCGTGACGCGACGGCTGCGGATCTTGCCGCGGTCGGAGATGAAGGTGCGGAGCAGATTGACGTCCTTGTAGTCGACGTACTCGATCTTCGCCGCGAAGAGGGGGTTCTTCTTGGGCTTGCGTCCCTCTACGGCACGCGACTTCTTCGACGGTCCTCGCTTGACTGCCATATCTCGCTCCTCACCAGCTCGACTTGTGGACGCCGGGTAGTTCCCCGCGGTGGGCGAGTTCACGCACACGCACTCGTGAGAGCCCGAACTTTCGCAGGTGGCCGCGCGGGCGGCCGTCCGCAGCGTCTCGATTGCGCAATCGTACCGGACTGGCGTCGCGGGGTAGACGCTGCAGTGCCCGCTGGGCTTCGCTGCGCTCTTCGGGCGAGGACGACGGTCGGCGCACGACCTCCTTCAGTTCCGCGCGGCGCTCGGCGTACCGGGCCACGATCGCCTTCCGTTGCTCGTTGCGTGCGATCTTCGATTTCTTCGCCACGACTACTTCTCCTCGCGGAAGTCGACGTGTCTGCGCAGCACGGGGTCGTACTTGCGCAGGACGAGACGGTCGGGATCGTTCCGGCGGTTCTTCCGGGTGACGTAGGTGTAGCCGGTCCCGGCGGTCGAGCGAAGCTTGACGACGGGCCGGATCTCGCTGCGTGCTGCCATCAGAACTTCTCCCCGCGGGCACGCAGACGTGCGACAACGCTCTCGATGCCGTCGCGGTCGACGATCTTGATGCCCTTGGTGGACAGGTTCAGCGCGACCCGGCGTCCGAGCGAGGGTACGAAATAGGTTCTGCGCTGGATGTTCGGGTTCCACCGCCGGCTGGTGCGGACATGGGAGTGCGATACGGATCTCCCGAAACCGGGTCGCCGTCCGGTGAGTTGGCACGTGGCCGACACGTCGGCTCCTTTCGTAGGTAACGACAATCATTTTCGACAAAGTGCGCCGCCAACTGTACGCTTCGACATCGTTAATGACAATCGTTATCGAAAGGGATGCTGTGGACATCAGGACGCCGCTCGTCATCGTCTGCGGATGGCGCGGACGGACTGCGCAGGCCGCGCGGTCACTACTGCGTCCGGGCACCGCGGTCGTCCACCATGACCTGTCCGGTCTCGACCAGGGCGTACTCCGTCGCTCCGTGCTCACCGTCGAGGATGAACGCACCGAGATCCTCGAACTCGCGCACGGGTGCGTCTCCTGCACACTGCGCGAGGATCTGCTGCCGCTTCTGCGCCGCATGCGCGACTACAGCAGCGTCGACCGGATCGTGCTGCACCTCGACCCGCAACTCGAACCCGAGGCATTGTGCTGGGCAGTCGAACATGTCGTGGTGAGCGGGATCGTCGGTCGTGTCGACGGACCCGCGTCCCTCGATGTCCGGGTGGACGGCGTCGTGACCTGCCTCGACGCCGCAACCTGGCTCGAGGACGCGACGGGCGACGACGAACTGAACGAGCGTGTCGACGACGACCGCACCCTGGCGCAGGTCGTCGTCGGCCAGGTCGAGTTCGCCGATGCGCTGGTGGTGCTCCCCGGAGCGGACGGCTGGCAGCAGGCGCGCCTGCACGCGGTGCTCACCCGACTCGCCCCGGACGCGCCGATCGCGTGGGCGGGGGAACCGGACGTCGAGCGGCTCCTCCGGGAGATACCCGCCACCGCCCGTCGGGGGGCGATCGACGGGGCGCACTCGCCTCTCCTACGAGGTCAACCGCCTCTCGACGACGACTGCGGAATCCGCCTCGTCGAGTTCTCCGCCGACCGGCCGTTCCATCCGGAACGTCTCCACCACGCGATCGACGTGCTGCTCGACGGCGTCGTGCGCGCCCGCGGGCGACTGTGGGTCGCCACCCAACCCGACAATGCGCTGCTCGTCGAATCAGCCGGTGGAGGACTGCGGGTCGCTCACGCGGGGCCATGGCTCGCGTCGATGACTCCCGATCAGCAGCGCGAGATCCCGGCGGAACGCCGCGCGATGGCGTCGCTGCGCTGGGACGAACGCTACGGCGACCGGGACACGAGCATCGTCGTCCTCGTCCACGACGCCGACTCGGAACTCATCGACCGCACGCTGCGCGCGGCGGTTGTGACAGACGACGAGTTCGCCCGCCCCGATCTGTGGCCGACCTGGCGCGACCCCTTCGGCCGATTCCACGAAGACCCTTGTGACGACCTCCCGGCAGACCGCCGCGACAACGAGAGAGAAGGACACCGATGAAATCAGGCCTGCATCCCGACTACCACCCCGTGGTCTTCCAGGACGCCAACACCGGCGCCACCTTCCTGACCCGCTCCACCGCGACATCCGAACGCACGACCGTCTGGTCGGACGGCCTTACCTACCCGCTGATCGTCGTCGACGTCACGAGCGACTCGCATCCGTTCTGGACGGGCGCCGCCCGCCTGCTCGACACCGCCGGTCGCGTCGAGAAGTTCGAACGCAAGTACGGCCGGCGCCGACCCTGATCCCGCACGTCCCGACATCGAAGGAGAACCACATGGCAGTCCCCAAACGCAGGAAGTCCCGCTCCAACACCCGTCACCGCCGGTCGCAGTGGACGGCGAAGGTCCCCGATCTCGTGCCGATCACGGTCGACGGAACGACCGTGAAGGTGCCCCGCAGGCTCGTCGAGGCCGTGCACAGGGGTGAGGTCGACCCGCGGACCGACTGAGTCGTAGAGCCCGCCGGCCACCGCGGGTTCTCAGCGCGCTCTCAGTAGGCGCAGGCCACAATGGTGATCATGCGCATTCTGGTGGTCGACGACGACCGTGCAGTGCGGGAGTCGCTGCGCCGGTCACTGAGCTTCAACGGATACACGGTCGACCTCGCGACGGACGGGCAGGACGCCCTCGAACAGGTCGCGACGTCGCGTCCGGATGCGATGGTGCTCGACGTCATGATGCCGCGCGTCGACGGCCTCGAAGTGTGCCGCCGGCTCCGCAGCACCGGCGACGACCTGCCGATCCTCGTCCTCACGGCGCGCGACTCCGTCTCGGAGCGGGTCGCGGGTCTCGACGCGGGGGCCGACGACTACCTGCCGAAACCGTTCGCGCTCGAGGAACTGCTCGCGCGACTGCGGGCGCTGCTGCGTCGTGCCGCGCCCGACCCGGACTCGTCCGCCGACGAGGTGCTGCGGTTCGCCGACCTCAGCCTCGACCCTGCGACCCGCGAGGTCACTCGCGGCGACCGGCCGATCAGCCTCACCCGCACCGAGTTCTCCCTGATGGAGATGCTCATGGCAAACCCGAGGAGGGTCCTCACGCGCAGCCGCATCCTCGAGGAGGTGTGGGGTTACGACTTCCCGACCTCCGGCAACGCCCTCGAGGTCTACGTGGGGTATCTGCGACGCAAGACCGAGGCCGGTGGGGAACCGCGCCTGATCCACACGGTGCGCGGCGTCGGGTACGTGCTGCGCGAGACCCCGCCGTGAGCGACCTGATGCGACCACCTCTTCTCCTGACCCGCTCGGTGCCGCTGCGCATCCGCGTCACGCTTCTCGCGGCCGGCGCAGTGGCGCTCGCCGTCGCCGTTACCTCCATCGCGGCCTACGCCGTGGTCTCGCGGGCGTTGTACTCGGAGGTCGACACCCAGTTGCGGGCGCGGGCCGCCGCGCTCGTCGAGTCGAGCACCCTCATCACCTACGACCCGCGCTACATCGGTGGGGCCCAGCTCTACAGCTCCGACATCAGCGTTGCCCTGATCTACCCGGATCTCGGCAGGTACGTGCCGCCGGGCTCGTCGGTGCCCATCGGCGAACCCGAACTGGCGGTGGCCGAGGGCGACCGGGAGTCGTCGCTGCGCACCGTCGCCCAGCAGCGCGTACTGGCCCAGCGCATGCCCGACGGCAGCACGGTCGTGATCGCGCAGCGACTGCGTCCCACCGTCGAGATCCTCAACCGCCTGGCGAGTGTGCTGTTCATCGTCGGCGGGTGCGGGGTGGTGCTCGCCGCCGCCGTCGGCGCGACCGTCGGCCGCACCGGTCTGCGTCCCGTCGCCCGGCTCACCGCCGCCGCCGAGCGGGTCGCGCGCACCGACGACCTGCGGCCCATCCGGGTGACCGGCCACGACGAGCTCGCCCGCCTCACCGAGAGCTTCAACATGATGCTGCGTGCGCTCGCCGAGTCGCGAGAACGGCAGAGCCGGCTGGTCGCCGACGCCGGCCACGAACTGAAGACACCACTGACCTCGCTGCGCACCAACATGGAACTGCTCATCGCCGCGAGCCGTCCCGGTGCACCGAGCCTGCCCGACGAGGACATGGCCGAGCTGCGGGCCGACGTCATCGGCCAGATCGAGGAGTTGTCGACGCTCGTCGGCGATCTCGTCGACCTCGCTCGTGAGGATGCGCCGGAGACGGTCTTCGAGGTCGTCGACGTCGCCGAGGTGGTGGACCGCAGTCTCGAACGTGCGCGTCGACGGCGTACCGACATCGAGTTCCGGGCCACCACCGAGCAGTGGTTCGTCTTCGGCGACCAGGCCGGACTCACCCGCGCCGTGGTCAACGTCCTCGACAACGCGGCCAAGTGGAGCCCGGCGGGGGAAGACGTCGTCGTGAACATGCGGCAGATCGCCAGCGGTCTGATGGAGCTGACCGTCGACGACGCCGGCCCGGGGATCCCGGAGGAGGAACGCGAACTGGTGTTCGAACGGTTCTACCGGGCGACGACCGCGCGGTCGATGCCGGGATCCGGTCTGGGACTGGCCATCGTGCGACAGATGGTCACGAAGCACGGCGGGACGATCGCCGTCGAACGGTCGGATCGGGGCGGCGCGCTGATCCGCATCGTGCTGCCCGGCACACCGGCCCTCGACGGAGAGACACACCCCACCGAGATCGAATGAATTCGACAGCAGAATCGCGGGTACTTCTGATGCGACTCTCAGCTGCCCGGTCCATGCTGGACGAAGAAGCGCGGAGGTGCTCGACGCACCCCGCATCATCGGCCACCGCACGCCGACGTCGACCCGTATGCGTCCGGTGGCCCCGGCGGACGAAGGTGAAGTGACGAATGAGTGAGGACCCCACCCGCGGCGCGGGAGCACCGCAACCGCAACCCCATCCGTACGGCCCCGGCGGATACACCGGCCCCTACCCGCAGACACCCCAGCAGTCGGCACCTCCGCCACCGACCGCAGGATCCGGCCGGATGCCGGGTCGCTCCGCCCTCGCCGTGGGGGCCATCGCGCTCGCGCTGGTGAGCGGCGGCATCGGTGGCGCGGTCGGCGCGTGGTCGGTGCGCGATTCGTCCGGACCGGTCGTCAACTCCCTCGACGCTCCGAAGCCCGATACCCAGTCGGTCGCCGCTGCCCCCGAGGGCAGCGTGCAGGCCGTCGCCGACAAGGTCGTGCCGAGCGTCGTGCGGATCGAGGTCGCAGGACGCACCGGCGCGGGTGAAGGGTCGGGCGTGGTCCTGTCGTCGGACGGATTGATCCTCACCAACAACCACGTCGTGGCGGGTGGAGGTCAGGGGGCGCAACTGACGGTCTTCTTCTCGGACGGGTCCACCGCGCCGGCGACGGTCGTCGGTGCGGATGCGGTGTCGGACATCGCTGTCATCCGGACCGAAGGGCGCACCGATCTCACTCCCATCGAACTCGGTAGTTCGGAGAATCTCGCGGTAGGCCAGGAGGTCGTGGCCGTCGGATCACCGCTCGGACTGCAGAGCACCGTGACGGCGGGCATCGTGTCCGCACTCAACCGGCCCGTGTCCACGAGCGGGGACAACGCCAATCAGGCGTCGGTCATCGACGCGATCCAGACCGACGCGGCGATCAACCCCGGCAACTCCGGCGGTGCGCTGGTCGACATGGAAGGCCGCCTCGTCGGCATCAACACCGCGATCGCCACGGCCGGCGGACAGTCGGGTTCGATCGGCCTCGGTTTCGCGATCCCCGTCGAACAGGCCCGGCGTGTCGCGCAGGAACTCGTCGACACGGGTAAGGCGACGCACGCGATCATCGGTGTCCAGGTTCCGTCCCGGGACGACGCCTACGGTGCGCGCGTCGTGGAGGTCGTGCCCGACGGGCCGGCCGACCGAGCCGGAATCCCCGACAACGCGATCATCGTCCGGATCGACGATCGGGTCGTGACCGACGGCGACTCGCTCATCGCCGCGATCCGCTCCCGCGCGCCGGGGGACACCGTGAAGATCACCTACAAGACGCCCGACGGCAACGAGACCACAGTCGACGTGGTGACTGCGTCGGATTCGGCCGGACGATGAGGAACGACATGGACATAGCTCACATTCCGGTACAAGAGCCGCATGCTTTCGAGCCGCAAACTACCGTGGACCTCATGGAACTCGAAGCTCCCAGAAAAGGCCGCGCACTCGTCGTCGTCGTCGACGATCGCGTCTCCCACGGCGACAGTCCGGACTCCGCGGGCCCGCTCGTCACGGAGCTTCTCGTCGAAGGTGGCTTCGCCGTCGACGGTGTCGTCACGGTCGCTGCCGACGAGGTCGAGATCCGAAATGCACTCAATACCGCAGTGATCGGCGGCGTCGACCTGGTGATCTCCGTCGGTGGCACCGGTGTCACCCCGCGCGATGTGACTCCCGACGCGACCGAGGACGTACTCGATCACGAGATCCGCGGCATCGCCGAGGCGCTGCGTTCGTCGGGCCTGGCGTCGGGCGCCGTCGACGCCGGCCTCTCCCGCGGTCTCGTGGGAGTCTCCGGATCGACGCTCGTGGTGAACCTCGCGTCGTCGCGTCCCGCCATCCGCGACGGAATGGCGACGTTGTTGCCTCTCGCCGCGCACGTCATCGAAGAGTTGTCCTGGATGGAGGAGTGACGACGCCGTGTCCGACGACCGTGATCCCTCGCACGACGAGGTGACCGGCGAGCAGCAGCAGAGCCGTGCCCGGATCGACCGGGCACGGCTGGCGCGCATCTTCGGGGATGTACTTCCCGAGACGACACGCGACGAACGCGGCGAGAACGACTCCGGCGGTGGCGACTCGGATGAATGGCTGCGCAGGCAGGTGCCTCCGCACCATTCCGGTGGGTGATCTGTATCACTGATGTCGAGTTGCGCTCAACCGGATTCCAACCCGTTGTCGACCGCAACGAAACGTCGCCGCAACGGTCCGTTCATCTCCATCTGGTCCGCGCGATCTTTTGGATCTGTGTTTCCAGTCACAGAAGGCATTTCGTCCTGCACTCCGAGTGCACTGAATATGTGGCTTCTACCTGCGCCGATGTGGCGGTGGGCGGGTCATGTACGTGTAATCCCGGGTTACATATTCCACCCCGAAAAGTGTCCGATTTGCCCGCTTCGGTGAATCGCTGGGCGTGTGGCCTGCACCGCGCCTATACCGGAGCGTTACGAAAGCTAGGCGTTGCTCCAGGAATGGTCACGGTCTAATCTCCCTCTCAGGTTCAAACCGGTCGAGCCCAGGCTTCACGGCCTGGGCTCGGTCACGAATCGGTAAAGCAAAACCGTGCGGACGATGGACGTACCGACACACCGACGGGTGATCCGCCGGTGTGTTCGCTGTGGACAGCGGCCCGCGGGCGACAGGGCGACCACTTGTTGTCGGACGCGGTGCGCAACCCGGCACGCAGAGAACGGATGAGGCATTCATGAAGATTCAGACGCGACGTGGCTTCCGGGCCACCCGCAACGCCACGGTGGCAGCAGCTGCTGTGGCCGGTCTGGTTCTCGGATCGGCCGGCGCCGCAGGTGCCGAGGTCAACGACCAGAACCGGATCGTCTCCAACGGCCACGAGGTCATCGTCACGCAGGAGGACACCTTCATCAACGGTGTGCCCCCGATCGGTGGCAGCCCGCTGAGCCGTGAGTGGTTCCACAACGGCCGCGGCATCGCCAACATCGTCGGCCCCGAGGCGGCGGACTTCGAGGGTTCGACCTTCCAGTTCGGCTACCAGGTCGCGTGGTCGGCCGCCATCGACGGTTCAATTGGGTTTAACTGGACCAGTCCCGACGCGTCTCTGAAATCTGCGGAGAAGCTGGTACCTCAGTACAAGATGATCCCGAATCGCTCCGAGCAGGACGGCGAGTACGTGGACGCTAACGGCAAGGTCGTCAAGAAGGGCGATTTGGTCGACTACGACGGAAACAAGATCGAAGACGCTTCGAAGGCGGTGCCGAAGAAGGACGCCGAAGGCAAGGAGTTGTACACGCCTACGGGTGAATCTAGCCCGGAGGTTGTGGACACGTTGACGGTCAAAAGCATCCTTCCCCAATTGACTGCGGGTATCGAACTGACACCTGCTCCTGGCATCGAGGAACTTGTTGTCGCCGAGGGGCAGTTCGACGGCGACTACAAGGAAGTCCAGATCGCCAACGTCCACGGTGCCGCCACCGGCGTGGTCGGTCCTGTCTCCGTCCGCCCGTTCGTCCGTGTGATCACCGAGAACGGCGACAACGTCACCACCTACGGCCAGGTCTGGACCCTCTAGTCCTGCTCCGCGCCATCCCGCAAGAAATCCCCACCACCACAAACGGAGTAATCATGGGAATCAAGTCGCGTGGCTTCAAGGCCGCTCGTAACGCCGCCGTCGCCGGTGCCGCCGTCTTCGGCCTGGTCCTCGGTGCCTCGGGTGCCGCCTCGGCCGAGGTCAACGACCAGAACCGCATCGTCTCCGACGGCCTCGAGGTCGTCGTGACCCAGGAAGACACCTTCATCCAGGGTGTTCCGGCTCTCGGCGGCAGCCCGTTCAACCGCGAGTTCTTCCACAACGGCCGCGGTACGGCCAACCTGATCGGTGAGGGCGCTGCCGACGCCGAGGGCACGACCTTCCAGTTCGGTTACCAGTTCGCCTGGGCAGGCAGCATCGACGGTGCCATCGGCGTCACCTACTCCACCCCGCAGCTCGAGGTCGGACTGAGTGCCAAGGACGGCGCATCCGCCACGGTCACCGACATCCTTCCGCAGGCCTACGCCGAGCTCGAGCTGACCCCGGCTCCGGGCATCGAGGAGCTCGTCGTCGCCGAGGGCGAGTTCGACGGTGATTTCAAGACCGTTCAGTTCTCCAACGTCCACGGCACGGCCTCCGGCGTCCTCGGCGCCGTCCAGGTCCGTCCGTTCGTCCGCGCCATCACGGCCAACGGCGACAACGTCACCACCTACGGCGCTCCCTGGACCGTCTAGGTAGACGTCCGGCTCAGGCCGAACACAGCACGACAAGACCGGGCTCGCTCGAATCTCGAGCGGGCCCGGTCTTTTTCGTCGTCGACCACCTACTCGATGCCCGGGTTGGGTTTGGCGTGAGCGCCCTGAGTAGCCTGGCCGGCCTGTGCCTCGAGGATGTCGCGGATCTGGATGAGCAGGTCCTCGGCGCTGGCCTGCTTGTCCTCCGGTTCGGTGACGAACTTCTTCTTCGCCGCGTTGGCGGGGACGATGAGCACGAAGTACACGACCGCGGCGATGATGATGAAGTTGATGATCGCGGAGATCACCGCGCCGATGTTCACGAAGGTCTCCGGGTTGCCGCTCACGATCTCGAAGCCCCAGCCCATCTCGTTGTCGCCGCCCACCGCGCTGATGAGCGGCTCGATGATGTTCGCGGTGAAGGCGGTGACGATAGCGGTGAATGCCGCACCGACCACGACCGCGACGGCGAGATCGAGGACGTTGCCCCTGAGTATGAAGTCCTTGAAGCCCTTCAGCATGGTGTGCTCCTTTTCGCGGCCTGTCCGCCGGAGCCGCGCACATGAGGTAGGTCACACGGACGTTCACACGATAAACCGCGAGGTCGGTTACGGGTGGCGATTGCGCTGGGGAAACGAGCGGATGCTCAGTGCAGTGTGACGGTCAGAGCACTGACGAGTGACGCCGCCGCGACCGCCGTGGCAGGTTCGGGCTCCAGCGCGACCAGCACGACCCGCTCGTTCCGATCCCGCGTCGAGCCGCCGGATTCGGCCAGCACCACCACTGCACCCCGAGCGAGGACGTGGGCGCCGGGCAGGGGTCCCTCTTCGGTCTCCGTCACCGTCAGGACATCGACGCGGTCGCCCTCACGGAGCAGTTCGCTCACCCCGGCATCGGCGAGCCGGATGGGCACTACGCGGGCCTCGGTGGAGCCGGTGGCGACTGCGGCGAGACGAGGACCGAGAAGGCGGGTGTCCACGAGGGGTTCACCGGCCGGCACAGGGCCGGCGAGAGTGTGGCCCACGGCATCGTCGACGTCGTGCAGGGTCCCGGCGACCACAGTGGACCGATCGCGCTCCACGTGCGCGACATCGTCGGCCGTGAGGGTGTGCCCGGGCGCGAGATCGTGAGCCGCGACGACGACACCCACACGATCGGTGTCGGGGTCGCCGCGCAGCGCGAGGATCACCGCGAGGACGGCGAGGAGTCCGGCCGCGATCCGGCGGGCCCGGACGATGCGCGACCAGCCGGGGCGGAGGAGTTCGACGAACCGGTCGGGGAGGGTGGGCTGCAGCGAGGCACCCGCAGAGGAGCGCGAGTGGTGCGGATGCGCGCGCGCACGCTGGAGGAACGAGAAAGGGCCGACGGGCATGCCCCGAACCTAGAAGGTGGGGATGCTCTGTCGGCCCCGATGAACCCTCGGAGACGGCGGTCTGTGGATGACTCGACCGCCTGTGGACAAAGGAGTCCGGAGGTCAGCTCGCGGCGGCCGCCGGAGCCGAGGACGTGCTGCTCGACGACGACGAGCTGCTGTCGCTCGACGAGGAGCTGCTCGAGCTCGTCGCCGCGGATTCGCTCGCGGTGCTGCCGCTGCGGGAGTCGGTGCGGTAGAAGCCGCTGCCCTTGAACACGATGCCGACCGAGTTGAAGAGCTTGCGCAGCTTGCCCTCGCACTGCGGGCATTCGGTCAGGGAGTCGTCACTGAAGGACTGCACGATGTCGAACTTGTTGTCGCAGGCCGTGCAGGCATATGAGTAGGTGGGCACCGGTTGATCCTCCGCCAGTTCGTCGAACCGCAGTATTCGTCGTACTGCAGTTTTGGCACTCTACCGCCGACAGTGCCAACAACGCTAGGGAGTGTGTTGTTCCGCACGGTCGCCGCTACCGAGCCGGACCAGCCCTTTCCCGGGTGTCAGCGCCCATCCCATACGGATGTCGTGGGGGTCCTCGGGAAGCTCGTCGACGAGCTCTTCATCGCGGACCACCGCGATGATCACGGCCTCGGGAGAGGCGAGGTGCAAGGTGCGGTCGTAGAAGCCGGCGCCGCGGCCGAGCCGCACGCCCCGCGCGTCCACCGCCAGGGCCGGGACGAGCACCGTGTGAGCCTTCGCCACCGCCTCGGGCGGGAAGATCTCACCACCCGGCTCGCGCAGCCCGAAATCGGCCGCCATCAGCGTCTTCTCACCTATGTAGCGGGCCCATGACAACGGTTCGCCGGTGCGGGTCACCGGGACGAGCACCGTCGTTCCGGCCTCGGTCAGAGCGTCGAGGAGCGCGATCGATCCGGGCTCCGAACCCACGGGCACATATGCGCACACCACCGACCCCGCCGGGGCCAGCGTCGAGGCCACCGTGGCGAGCGCGGTGTCCTCGATTCTGCGCCTCGCAGCACTCAGCTCGCGCCGAGCTGTAAGAATGCGGTCACGCCAGACCGCTTTCGGGGGTGGGGGCATGTCTGAGCCTTACGATCGCCGAACCACCGTCCTCGGTGGCCGAAGTTTAGGGTGGGAGTCTATGACGAACAGTACGACCGGAGGCACGCGGCATTTCAAGACCGCGGTTGTCCCCGCAGCAGGTATGGGGACGCGGTTCCTTCCCGCAACCAAGACGGTCCCGAAGGAACTCCTGCCGGTGGTCGACACGCCCGGCATCGAGCTCGTGGCGGGTGAAGCCGCGGAGTCGGGCGCCGAACGCCTTCTCATCGTGACGGCGCCGGGTAAGGACGGCGTGGTCGCGCACTTCGTCGAGGACCTCGTCCTCGAGTCCAAGCTCGAGGAGAAGGGCAAGTACGAGCTCCTCGCCAAGGTCCGCAAGGCCCAGGGGCTGCTCGAGGTCGAGTCCGTGGTCCAGGAGAAGCCGCTCGGCCTCGGTCACGCCGTGGCGTGCGCCGAAGAGGCGCTCGATCCCGACGAGGACGCGATCGCCGTGCTGCTGCCCGACGACCTCGTGCTGCCGGTCGGCGTGCTCGAGACGATGCAGCGCGTCCGCGCCAAGCGTGGCGGTTCTGTGCTGTGCGCGATCGACGTGCCCAAGGAACAGGTCAGCGCGTACGGCGTCTTCGACGTCGAGGTCGTGCCGGACGCCGTCAACTCCGACGTGCTCAAGGTACTCGGCATGGTCGAGAAGCCGGCCGTAGAGGACGCACCGTCGACCTTCGCCGCCGCCGGCCGATACCTGCTCGACCGGGCGATCTTCGACGCACTGCGTCGCATCGAGCCCGGAGCCGGGGGAGAACTGCAGCTCACCGACGCGATCGCCCTGCTCATCTCCGAGGGCCACCCCGTTCACGTGGTGGTGCACCGCGGCACCCGACACGACCTCGGAAATCCCGGGGGCTATCTGCGCGCTGCGGTTGACTCGGCGTTGAACACGGAAGAGTACGGGCCCTCGCTGCGCGAGTGGCTCATCGAGCGCTTGAAGCGCTGACTGCAGGACGGGCTGGAGGACGAGAAGCGGTATGCGGTCGGTTGAGGATCAGCAGGCCAGGGTCACGGCGGCGGCAGTCGCACCCCGGCCGGTCCGGGTGGCCATTTCCGAGGCGCAGGGTCTGCTGTGCGCGGAGGAAGTGGTCACCGAGCGACCCCTACCCGGATTCGACCAGGCGGCGATCGATGGCTACGCCGTGCGCAGCGTCGACCTCCAAGCCCCGGCCGAGACCGACGGCGGGTCCGCGCCCGCCGAGGTGACGCTGCCGGTCGTGGGCGAGGTGCGTGCCGGTTCGCGTCAGCCGATCCGTCTCCAGCCCCGTCAGGCGGTGCGCGTCGACACCGGTGCGCCGCTGCCGACGCTCGCCGACGCGGTGCTGCCGCTCGACAACACTGACGGCGGTGCCGCGCGCATCAAGGTGCTCGAACCGGTGCGGTCCGGCGACTACGTGCGCCGCACCGGCGACGACGTCCAGCCCGGCGACATCGCAGTGCGGGCCGGGACGATCATCGGGGCCGCCCAGGTAGGTCTGCTCGCCGCGGTCGGCCGCGACAAGGTGCTCGTCCATCCGCGCCCGCGACTGTCGGTCATCTCCGTCGGCGGCGAACTCGTCGACGTCGACCGCACCCCGGGGCCGGGACAGGTCTACGACGTCAACTCCTACGCGCTGGCCGCGGCCGCGCGTGACGCCGGAGCCGACGTCAACCGGGTCGGGATCGCCAGTACCGACCCGAAGCGGCTGCGCGAGGTCGTCGAGGGTCAGCTGATCCGCGCCGAGATCGTCGTGATCGCCGGGGCCGTGGGCGGCGGCGCGCTCGAGGAGGTCCGCGAGGCGCTGTCCGATCTCGGCGAGATGGGCGTCGAGCGGATCGCGATGCATCCGGGCTCGGTCCAGGGCTTCGGACGTCTCGGCCGCGACGAGGTGCCGACCTTCCTGCTGCCCGCCAATCCGGTGAGCGCGCTCGTCGTCTTCGAGGTGATGGTCCGGCCGCTGATCCGCATCGCGCTCGGCCGTCGCCAGCCGATGCGCCGCGTGGTCTCGGCACGCACGGTCGCCCCCATCACCTCGATCCCCGATCGCAAGGGTTTCCTGCGCGGCCAGCTCATGCGCGACGAAACGACGGGCGACTATCTCGTGCAGGCGCTCGGCGGCGCCGCGGGTTCGTCGTCGCATCTGCTCGCCACCCTCGCCGAGGCGAACTGTCTCGTCATCGTCGATCCCGAGGTCTCCGAAATCCGCACGGGAGACCCGGTGGACGTGGCGTTCCTCGGGCAGCGTGGTTGATGTCCCGTCATCCCGGCTGGCCGGCGGAGCTCGGGCCGCTGCGGGTGGCAGGGGGCGTGGTGACTGTCCGATCGATCCGACTGCGCGACGCCGCGGCGTGGAGCCGTCTGCGTCTGCGAGATCGCGCGCATCTCGAGCCGTGGGAGCCGACCGGTGAGGCGCCGTGGGACATGCGGCACCACATCTCGGTGTGGCCCGGGCTCTACCGGAGTCTGCGCTCGGAGGCCCGCAAGGGCCTGATGCTGCCGATGGCAATCGAGCTGGACGGCAGATTCTGCGGGCAGCTGACGGTGGGCAACATCGTGCGCGGAGCGTTGCGCTCGGCCTGGATCGGCTATTGGGTGGAGAAGGAGGTCAACGGCCTCGGTGTCGCGACCGCCGCCGTCGCCCTGGGCCTCGACCACTGCTTCGGCCCGGTCGGGCTGCACCGCGTCGAGGCCACCGTGCGCCCGGAGAACGAGGCCAGCCGCGCGGTGCTGCGCAAGGTCGGCTTCCGCGAGGAAGGTCTGCTGAAGCGCTACCTCGACGTCCAGGGCCGGTTCCGCGACCATCTGCTGGTCGCGATGACGGTCGAGGAGGTGCCGGGCTCGGTCTCGGATCGCCTCGTCCGTGCCGGTCGCGCGACCTGGTCCTGATCGCTTTCCGTCTCGAGTCGGGTTCGTCCGCTATGTAACGCAGGTTACTCGCAACTCGAGTAACAATCCCCAGCGCGTGTGGGATCTCTGTGATTAGAGTGAAGAAAGTGTCAATTGGTTTCGCGTGACTCGAGTGACGTCTGTTGTCGATCGAGTCGGCGTTTCTGTACAGGTAAACGCGGTGATGCCGTTAGCCTCATGTAGGTCGGTGGCGTCGACGGGCTGGTAGGGCGACGACTGGAGGGAGGACCACCGGATGCCGAACTCGCTTCTGTGGATCGGGCTCGTTGCCGTGTGGTTGTTCGTTCTGGTTCCCATGCTGGTCACGAAGCGTCCTCGAATCCGGCAGACGACCGACGCCGCGCTCGCAACTCGAGTTCTGCACCGCGGAGACGACGAGCCGATCACCCCTCGAGGGCCGGCCGCCGGGCACCGCAGCGATCCTCATTGGCGTCCGAGTCGTGACCGCACGCACCGCACCCCCGCGGAGGACCGCATGAACACTGAACTCGACGACAGGCCGGAGATCGATTCCGACGAGGCCGACGTCCACCACGAAGCAGCACCCGATCGTGAGCCCGTGCGCGCACACGTACCGCAACGCCGGGGCCGCGGCGGATTCGACCCGCACGCCGATGCGGTCGCCAGCGCCGCACGATACGAATTCCGGCAGCGGGCCGTCCTCGGCCTGCTGATCGCCGCGATCATGACCTCGGCGCTCGCCCTGATCGTCTCGTCGGTCATGTGGTGGCTCGCCGGTCTCGCGGCCGTGGCCCTCGTCGCCTATCTGTTCTACCTGCGGCGCCAGGTGCATCTCGAGCAGGAGATCCGGCGGCGTCGCCTCGCGCGACTGCAACGGTCCCGCGCGGGGGCCCGCGGCGGCCACGACGACGTTCCGCAGCGCCTGCGTCGCCCGGGGGCCGTGGTCCTCGAGGTCGACGACGAGGATCCGGAGTTCGAGCACCTCGATCGCTACGAGGACGACTACGGCATCGACCACGGCTACGACGTCCGAGCGAGCGACGGCGACGACGAGTCCGGCGACTACGTCGTTCCCCGCGCAGTGGGGGAATGATCGTCCTGCGACGCTTACGGCGGGGCCCGCACCGAATCTGTGCGGACCCCGGCCCGTCTTCGGAGCAGGCCGTGAAATCGCCCGTCACCTGCGCCGACACTCCGATTTCGTGATGGACGGGGTGGTTTGCTAGAGTTTGCGAGTCGGTTCCCTCGGAACCTACGGGGCTGTGGCGCAGTTGGTAGCGCGCTTCGTTCGCATCGAAGAGGTCAGGGGTTCGATTCCCCTCAGCTCCACCCCTGAAAGCCCCGCCCTCGGCGGGGCTTTCGTCGTATGCAGGGCCATTCGCTGGCGGGTCCACGCCGAACCCGGCAGACTGTGTGGCATGGACCACAGGATGAGTGACGACGAGTTGCGTCGGGCGATCCGGGTACTGCGCGAGCGCGCCGACCTCGCGCGCAGCGAGAATCGCCACGACGATGTCGAGATGATCGAGCGCACGATTCGGCAATACCAGGAGGAGATGGCCCAGCGGCTCTGAGTTTCCATCCGCCGGAGCCCAACACTCCGGCTCACAGGTCGCTTCGCTCGGACACACAAGTCGCTTCGCTCGGACACACAAGTCGCTTCGCTCCGGCGCATCCGGTTCGTCCGTGGCGCGCCGGAGCGTCGAGTCGTCACGGCGAGGCTAGGGTGTCGCCATGGCGATCACCGACCTGCGCGGAACCAAATTCCTTGTGACCGGCGCGGCCAGCGGAATCGGCCGCGCCCTGGCCCATGCGGCCTCCGATCGCGGGGCCCGGCTGGTGCTCACCGACCTGCAGGAGGAGGCCCTCGACGAGGTCGTCCGCAGCGTTCGTGAACGCGGCGGCACCGTGCTGCACTCGGCCGCCCTCGACATCTCCGACTACGAGGCCGTCACCGCCTTCGCCCGCGACGTGCACGAGGCGTGCGGGTCGCTCGACATCGTCGCCAACGTCGCCGGAGTGTCGGTGTGGGGCACCGTCGACCGGCTGCAGCACGAGCACTGGAAGCTCATGGTGGACGTCAACCTCATGGGGCCCATCCACGTCATCGAGAACTTCGTGCCGGCCATGATCGAGGCCGGTCGCGGCGGGCACATCGTCAACGTCTCCTCGGCCGCCGGGCTGCTCGCCCTGCCGTGGCACGCCGCCTACAGCGCAAGCAAGTTCGGTCTGCGGGGAGTGTCGGAGGTGCTGCGGTTCGACCTCAAGCGCGACGGCATCGGTGTCTCGCTGGTCGTCCCGGGGGCCGTGCGTACACCGCTCGTCGACACCGTGCAGATCGTCGGCGTCGACCGTGATCGTCCCGAGGTCCGCAAACTCACCCAACGGTTCGTCCGCCACGCCGCGACTCCCGAGAAGGTGGCCGAGCGCATCGTCACCGGCATCCTGAAGAACCGCTTCATGGTCTACACGTCCTTCGACACCCGGTTCGGTTACTGGTGGGCGCGTAAGTTCGCGCCGCCCTACAACCTCGTCATGCAGGCCGCCAACGACTACTTCCGTCGCGTCGTCGGCACCAAATGAAATTCGGCGCGACATGATTCAGTGGATCCGACACCGCTCGGCGGGGCCGGAACCACCTGAATCATTCCGGCGCGCGGTGCAGCTCGGCGTGCAGATGATGCGTCAGAGGGGTGTCGGCGTGGGCCATCCAGAAGTCGTAGACCAGCAGGTCGCCGTCGACCTCGAAACGCCGCCGGACCTCGTGCACGGGCTTGGCGTCGGGTGAGCGCTCCAGGGTGAGGGTGGTGAAGTCCAGCACGCCGCCCTCCGGCCGGGCCCGCTGGATCTCGACGAACCCGGTGGGCTGCGAGACGAGCAGTTCGACGTCGTCGCCGCTGCGGCGCAGGTAGCCGTTCTCGGTGTGCAACGGGCGTCCCTCCGTGCGGTGCCGCGTACGGCTGACGTACATCAGGAAGGGCTTTCCGGGAATGGTGGCGAACTCGATCGTCTCGTCGTACGCGAAGTCGTCGATGGTGCGGTAGTGGCCGTCGCCACCTCCGGTCCAGCGCCCGGCGAACGGTGCCAGGCACCCGAGCGGGTCGTCGGCCATGAAATCTCCCTCGTGTTCTCGGTGTGTTCTTCGCAATCGTTGCCGCCGTACTCGACGCGCCTGACCCGGATGCCGCCGTCCTGCGCGATACCGTGAGCATATGAGTCATCGCTGGGGTGTCGAGTCCGAAGTCGGTGAACTCCGCGCCGTGATGCTGCACCGGCCCGGTGCCGAACTCGAACGCCTCACGCCCCGCAACAACGACCAGCTGCTCTTCGACGCCCTGCCGTGGGTGGCGCGCGCCCAGGAGGAACACGACGCCTTCGTCGAGCTGCTGCGCAGCCGCGGGGTGGAGGTGTTCCTGCTGGCCGACCTGCTCACCGAGACACTCGAGGCCAGTGGCGCCGCGCGGGTGCAAAGCGTGTCGTCGGCCGTCGACGCACAGCGTCTCGGTTATGCCCTCGCGGAGGAGTTGACGGGCCATCTGCGTGCCCTGCCCGCTGCCGAGCTCGCCCGGATCCTCATCGCGGGCATGACCTTCGACGAACTGCCCGCGGTGGGCAACGGCGCTGCCCCGTCCCTCGTGCGGCTGATGCACCACGGTTCCGATTTCGCGATCGCACCGCTGCCGAACCTGCTCTTCACGCGCGATTCGTCCTTCTGGATCGGCTCGCGCGTGGCGATCCCCAATCTTGCGCTGCCCGCGCGCCGGCGCGAGACCAGCCTCACCGACCTCATCTACGCCTTTCACCCGCAATTCCTCCACGTGCGACGCGCGTACGAATCGCACACCGCGCCCGTCGAGGGTGGCGACGTGTTGCTCCTCGCGCCCGGCGTCGTCGCCGTGGGGGTGGGGGAGAGGACGAGTCCCGCCGGTGCGGAAGCGTTGGCGCGCAGTGTCTTCGACGACGAGCTCGCGCACACCGTGTTGGCGGTCCCGATCGAGCAGCGCCGGGCGTCGATGCACCTCGACACCGTGTGCACGATGGTCGACGTCGACGCGGTGGTGATGTACCCGGCGATCCGGGACAGCCTCCAGGCGTTCGCCATCCACCGCGAGAACGGCGCGGTGCAGATCTCGGGGCCGCGCCCCTTCCTCGAGGCCGCCGCCGACGCGATGGGGATCGAGAAACTGCGTGTCATCGACACCGGTCTGGATTCCGTTGTCGCCGAGCGTGAGCAGTGGGACGACGGGAACAACACGCTGGCCGTGGCGCCCGGCGTCGTCGTCGCCTACGAACGCAATGTCGAGACGAACACCCGCCTCGAGGATTCGGGGATCGAGGTACTGCGGATCGCCGGGTCGGAACTCGGTTCCGGCCGCGGCGGTCCACGATGCATGTCGTGCCCGCTCTCGCGGGCGGTCCTGTAACTCCTCGTCAGAGGATCTCGCGCACCTTGTCGACCGGACGCGCGAGCACGGTGCCCTTGTCGGTGACGACCAGCGGACGCTCGATGAGGATCGGATTCGCGACCATCGCATCGAGCAGTTCATCCTCGGACGCCTCGGCCAGGTTCAGCTCCTTGTAGAGCGATTCCTTCTTCCGGATCGCTCGACTCGGTGTGAGACCTGCCGCATCGAGCAGCGCCTGCAGTTCGTCTCGGGAGGGCGGAGTCTCGAGATATTTGATGACCGTGGGTTCGAGTCCGTTCTCCTTCAGCAACGCCAGAGTGTTGCGTGACGTGCTGCAGCGCGGGTTGTGATAGATCGTCGCCGTGGTTGCCATGGCCCGATTCTGCCCCGGCGCAATCCGTAACCCGCTGCCACCCGCCGCCGTGTTGCCCGATTCGTCCCTGTTGAAGCCGGTGGGCAGCGTTACTACGATCTCCGCGCACTGAAGTTTTTCGAATTCTCACCAGAAAAGGTACGGAGCACGATGCTCAAAGGTTTCAAGGATTTCCTGCTGCGCGGAAATGTCGTCGAACTCGCCGTCGCAGTGGTCGTCGGCGCGGCGTTCACGTCCATCGTCACGGCGTTCACCGATCACATCGTGAACCCGCTGGTCGCTGCTGTGGGTGGCGACAATGAGATGGGCTTCGGCTTCCGCCTGCTCTCGTCGAACGACGCGACCTTTGTCAACCTGGGCGCCGTCATCTCCGCGGCGATCAACTTCTTGATCATCGCGGCCGTCGTCTACTTCGTGCTCATCGTGCCGGTCAACGCGGCCAAGGCCCGCTTCGCGCCGGAGAAGGAGCCCGAGGACGAGCCGCTGAGCGAGACCGATCTGCTCATCCAGATCCGCGACCTGCTCGAGACCGGGAGTTACAACCACGCCCCTGCCGAGGTGCCCTCGGCCGAAGCGCCCGTCAAGGTCACCGAGCGCTGATAACCTGCGAGAATGTTCGACCTCGCCATCGATCCAGACTCGCCTGTCCCGCCGTTCGAGCAACTGCGGCGACGCATCGTCGACCTGGTCCACGATGGTGAGCTGATCGCTGGTACCAAGCTGCCCACCGTCCGGGGCCTCGCCGACACCCTCGGCATCGCTCCGAACACGGTCGCCAAGACCTACCGGGAACTCGAGAAGGTGGGTGTGCTCGAGGCCCGGGGGCGGGCGGGGACGTTCGTCGCCGACACGGGCGATCCCACCCGCACGCGGGCCCAGCGATCCACCAACGAGTACGTAACCGAGGTGAGGGCACTCGGGATGTCCGACGAGGAGATCCTCGAGTTCGTCTCGGCCGCCCTGCGCGCGGGTTGACCTGCCGATCTTCCGGTTCGTGCAGAGAATGCACGGCGCGTCCGGAATGTGATGATTTTCTCGGGTTCGACGATTCCGCTCCGCAGGCGCCCGAAACTTGCAAGGTTTGTTCGCATGAATGTCCCTGGTGATCGGCCCGGGTCCGAGGAGATCGACGAGGTCTCGGGCGCCCGTGCTTCTGAAGTAGCCGCGTCCGCGGCGCATCCGCCGCAGACCGACAAAGTGGTCTTCGGAGTCGCTGCCGCGCTGGTCGCGGCGATCGTGGTGTGGGGCCTGGCCGCCACCGACAATTTCGGGACCGTTACCGGGAACATCCTCGACTGGATCGTCGTCGAGTTCGGTTGGTTGTTCGTGCTCACGGCGAGCGGATTCGTGTTCTTCGCGCTCTGGCTGGCGGTGAGCCGATACGGCCGCATTCCGCTCGGCAAGGACGACGAGAAGCCGGAGTTCCGCACAGTCAGCTGGATCTCGATGATGTTCGCCGCCGGCATGGGCATCGGCTTGATGTTCTTCGGTGTCGCCGAACCGCTCTCGCACTTCGTCGAGCCGCCACCGGGCAGCACCGGCGGCACCGGCGTCGCGATGGCGACCTCGATGTTCCACTGGAGCCTGCATCCCTGGGCGATCTACGCCGTGGTGGGTCTGGCCATCGCCTACGGCACCTTCCGCAGGGGTCGCAAGCAGCTCATCAGCTCGGCGTTCATCCCGCTGCTGGGACGCCGGGCCGAAGGTCCGCTCGGCAAGGTCATCGACATCCTCGCCCTGTTCGCGACCCTGTTCGGCACCGCGGCGTCGCTCGGCCTGGGCGCGCTGCAGATCGGCTCGGGCTTCGAGGTCACCGGCTGGCTCGAGACGGCCGGGGTGATGCTGCTCGTCGCGATCGTCGCACTGCTCACGCTCGCGTTCATCGCCTCCGCGGTCACGGGTGTCGCCAAGGGCATCCAATATCTGTCGAACATCAACATGGTGCTCGCCGCGATCCTGGCGATCTTCGTGTTCGTGCTCGGACCCACCGTCTTCATCCTCAACCTCGTGCCCACCACCCTCGGTGCCTACGCCGCGGAGTTCGCCCGCATGTCGGCGCGCACGGCCGCCTCCAACGAGGCCGCAGGTGAGTGGCTGTCGAGCTGGACGATCTTCTACTGGGCGTGGTGGGTCTCGTGGGCGCCCTTCGTCGGCATGTTCCTCGCCCGCATCAGCCGCGGCCGCACCATCCGCGAGTTCATCGTCGGTGTCATCCTCGTCCCGAGCCTCGTCAGCCTCATCTGGTTCTCGGTGTTCGGCGGCGCCGGTATCGGACAGCAGCTGGACGGCCTGGACATCGCGGGTGCCGACAGCGTCGAAGGACAGCTGTTCGGGGTGCTCGGCAACCTCCCGCTCACCGGCATCGCCACGGTCGTCGCGATGCTCCTCATCGCCATCTTCTTCATCTCCGGAGCGGACTCCGCGTCGATGGTGATGGGCAGCCTCAGTCAACGCGGCACCCTCGCGCCGAATCGCGGCGTCGTGGTCTTCTGGGGCGGACTCACCGGCGGTGTCGCGGCCCTGCTGCTGTGGAGCGGCGGCGAGGAAGCCCTCAACGCCCTGCAGACGATGACGATCATCGCGGCAGCTCCCTTCCTCCTCGTGATGATCGGTCTGTGCGTGTCGCTGTACCGGGATCTGAAGCGCGACCCCCTGATCACGGGCGGGCGCAGGAAACGGACACTGCGCAAGGTCGAATGACCGAGCAGTCCCACATCGAGGACGTCGAGTTCCTGCTCGACGTCCTCGATGCGCGTCCGGGCACGTCCGTCCTCGCGATCGACGCCGGGCCCGCCTCCGCCGTGGTCGCCGAGAACGTCGGTCTCCACGGCCGCGTGCGCGTGGCACCCTCGGTGACTCGCGCCCACGAGTTCGCGCAGCGGGAGAAGTTCGACCGCATCTACGCACTCGACATCCCCGACCTCCGCGAGGACACCGCCGCCGCGGCCGCCCTCGCGCCGCTGCTGACCGACGACGGACAACTGTGGGTGATCGACGGGGCAGGACCGGGGGAGGACACCGGAACCGTCTCGATGACCGTGAGTACCGTTCTCGCACGGGCAGGATTCGCGATCGTCGACATCCTCGAACGCGGATCGCGAGTCGCGGTGTGGGCGGCGGCCGGACGACGGCATCACGGGTGACACACGACGCCGCGTGCCTGCGGTGAGTTGTCGCCCACCCCGAGTACGGTGTCGCCTGCCCGGCAGTTGCTCTTCGAGAGGAGTGCGCGTGACCGACACCGACCGATTCGACGAGGCCCTCGACCGCGATTGGTCCCGTTACGCCTCGCAACTGGCCCGGCGCATCTCCGAACTCGCCGGACCCGACGCCTTCGAACTGCACGCCGAGACCGCCTCGGGGCCCGCGGCCTGCGTGCGGGTGCTCGCGAGCGCCGGGGGATACGCCACGATCGAGGTCACCGGATCCGAGCCGGTCACCAGGCCCGTGTCCGAGGCCGACACGCTCGCCCGGCACATCGTGTCGGTGCTGCGCGGTCGCGGGAAGGTGCCGCATCCGGCCTTCTTGCAGGCACACCCGCCCTCAGCCCTCGGCGACCTCCGCGAACGCGTGAGCGATGCGCTCGCGCACGCCCTCGGCCGCCCTGTGCCGGTCGACGCCGACGGCGACTTCGTCGTCGTCCTCGACTCCCATGTGGTCTTCGTCGTGATCGACGACGACGGCAGCATCCGGCTGTGGGCACCGCTGCTGCACGCCATCCCCGAGGACGACACCCCGGGAGCCGCGCCCACCGGCGGTCGCACCCACGCGCTCGCCGAGCTCACCGAACTGAACCGGACGTGGCCGCACATCAAGGTGGTGCTCGTCGAGGACCGGCTTGTCGCCACCGTCGACCTGCTCGGCGATCCGTTCGTGCCCCGCCACCTGTCCGAGCTGCTCCAACGACTCAAGGGCTTCCTCACGGTCGTCGACGAGCGATTCGAGCGCCGCTTCGACGGCATCCGCTACGGCTCCGACAGGGACCGCGACGTCGAGCTGGCCGAGGGCAGCGTGCTCGACGAACCCAACTGAGCTCTCCTCGGGACGAGCGACTGCGCTCCGCTCAGCGCCAGCTGGGGAGCCACAGCTGGTCGTTCCAGTGCTCCGGGGTGATCGGCAGCGCCGTGAGAATCGGCCACAACCACACGAAGTTCGCGATGACGAGCCCGACATACAGGCACACCACGAGCAGCCCGGTCGTCCGTCGTTCCGTCGAGGCGTGCGGCGACCCGAGGATGTCGCCGAGCACCAGCGCGACACCCATCACCAGGAACGGCGCCATCGGCACCGCGTAGAAGTAGTACATCTGCCGGTCGAGGCTCGCGAACCACGGGAGGATCCCCGCGCCGTATCCGGTGAGCACCGCGGCCCACCGCCAGTCGCGGCGGACGAGCAGCTGCCACAGTCCCCATCCGAGCACCGGCACCGACACCCACCACAGCGCCGGCGTTCCGATCAGCATCACGGCCTTGACGCACTGCTCGGCGTCGCATCCGCTGATCCGCTCGCCGTCGGCGAAGTAGTACAGCATCGGACGCAGGCCCATCGGCCACGTCCACGGCTTCGACTCCCAGGGATGCTGGTTGCCGGCCGAGTTCGTCAGGCCGGAGTGGAACTCCAGGACGCTCGCGCTGTAGTACCAGAGTGACCGCAGCGCGTCGGGCACGAACGAGAACATCCCGTCGTGGCCGATCCGCGAGCCGACCGCGTGACGGTAGACGCCGGTCTCGCTCGCGAACCACGCCCAGTAGGTCGACAGGTACACCCCGAGCGGGACGAGCACGAGGGCATACAGCGCCGGACCGATGTCGCGCAGGGCCGTCCCGATCCACGGTCGCTGCACCCGGTACGCGCGACGCGCCGCGAGGTCGAAGGCCACGGACATCAGCCCGAAGAACGCGATGAAGTACAGACCCGACCACTTGGTGCCGACCGCGAGACCCAGCAGGATGCCCGCACCGAAGCGCCACCAGCGCACACCGAAACGCGGACCCCACACACTGTCGAGGACACGGCCCTCGGCGTGCACCTTCGCCATGCGGGAACGCACATCGTCGCGATCGACGATCAGGCAACCGAAGGCCGCGACGACGAAGACCGCCTGGAAGATGTCGAGCATGCCGAGGCGGGACGACACGAAGGTCACCCCGTCGACGACGAGCAGCAGACCGGCGATCGCGCCGAGCATCGTCGAGCGGGTCAGCCGCCGCACGATCCGCACGACCAGCAGGACGAGCACGACGCCGGCCGCAGCGGCCGAGAAACGCCAACCCCACGCGGTGTATCCGAACAGTGCCTCGCCGAGCGCGATCATCTGTTTGCCGACGGGCGGATGCACGACGAGCCCGTAGCCGGGATTGTCCTCGATCCAGCCGCCGGTGAGCACCTGCCAGCCCTGCGGTGCGTAGTGCTTCTCGTCGAACACCGGCGTCTTCGCATCGGTGGGGTAGTTGAGCATCGTGAACCGCGTGATCGCGGCGAGCGCCGTGACGAAGGCGGTGACGATCCAGCCCCGCGCCCGATCTCCCGGAAGGGGCTCGGGTCCGGGCACCAACGGGCCTGGACCGATGAGGCGACGATCCTGCGCTGCCGACGGACCACGGCCGGGGGCCTGTGAAGGGCTGCGGTCCGTCACGGTCACGTTCCGATCGTAGGCTGAGCCGTATGCAGGCAGCCAAACCGGTCCACGGCGCGAATCCGGGAGAGGGCCGGCTCGTGCTGGCCGCCACTCCGATGGGAGATATCGGTGACGCCTCGGCGCGTCTCCGCGACGCTCTCGGCACCGCCGACGTCATCGCCGCCGAGGACACCCGGCGCACCAAGGCACTCGCCGCGGCGCTCGGCGTCACCATCACCGGGCGGGTCGTGAGCTTCTACGACCAGGTCGAGGTGTCGCGACTGCCGGGCCTGGTCACCGACATCGAGGAGGGCCGCACCGTCCTGCTCGTCACCGACGCGGGCATGCCGTCGGTGAGCGATCCCGGCTATCGGCTCGTCGCGGCGTGCGTCGAGACCGGTCTGCCGGTGACCTGCCTGCCCGGCCCGTCCGCCGTGACCACCGCCCTCGCCCTGTCGGGCCTGCCGGTCGAGCGGTTCTGCTTCGACGGGTTCCCACCCCGCAAACCGGGCCAGCGACGCGCGTATTTCGGCACGCTCGTCCAGGAGCCTCGCGCCGTGGTGTTCTTCGAGGCACCGCACCGGCTCGCGGCCTGTCTGGCCGACGCCGTCGACGTGCTCGGCGGTGACCGTCGCGCCGCCGTCTGCCGCGAACTCACCAAGACCTACGAAGAAGTGCGCCGCGGCACGCTCGCCGAACTCGCCGAGTGGGCCGTCGAGGGCGCGCGCGGTGAGATCACCGTGGTGCTCGAAGGGGCGGTTGCCGTGGCCACCGACCCCGTCGACCTCGTCGACGAGGTGGAACGGAAGGTCGAGGACGGGATGCGGCTGAAGGACGCCTGCGCCGTCGTCGCCGAAGCGGCGTCGACGTCGTCCGGTGCGACGGTCTCGAAGCGCGAACTGTACGACGCGGTGCTGGAAGCGCGTCGCGACTGACGCGGTGCTGGAAGCGCGTCGCGACTGACGCGGTGCTGGAAGCGCGTCGCGACTGACGCGGCCTGCCGCCCACCGATCGAGAAGAACGCATATCGGACGCGCCGCGGGGTCCGGGGACATTGCGTGCCACGGAAGCCTAGACTCTGCCGGGTCCCGAGCGCAGACGTCACCGGCACCGGCCGGTCGGACGCTGTCGGGGGCTTCGGACGATCAGGAGGACGCGGATGGATTCGGTGAACGATTTCCTCGTCGAGGTGGGCGGGGTGGTGTGGGGGCCGTACCTGCTCATCCCGCTGCTGTTGGGCACGGGCCTCGTGCTCACGATTCGGCTGAAGGGCATCCAGTTCCGCAAGCTGTGGCCCGCACTGCGGCTGGGTCTGATCACTCGCCACGACGAAGGCGCCACCGAAGGCGACATCTCCCAGTACCAGGCACTGACCACCGCGCTCGCCGCGACGGTGGGCGTGGGCAACATCGCCGGTGTCGGCACCGCGATCTACTTCGGCGGGCCCGGCGCGCTGTTCTGGATGTGGGTCACCGGCCTGGTCGGCATGGCCAGCAAGTACTCCGAGGCGTTCCTCGGCGTGAAGTACCGCACGACCGACGCCAAGGGTGAGCAGAGCGGTGGTCCGCAGTACTACCTCGCCCGCGCCATCCCCAACAAGGCCGGTCTCGTCCTGAGTCTGCTGTTCGCGGTGTTCGCCGTGCTCGCCAGCTTCGGCATCGGCAACATGACCCAGGCCAACACCGTCGCTACCCAGCTCGACGGCACCTTCGGTGTGCCGACCTGGCTCAGTGGCATCGTGATGACCGTGCTCGCCGCGGCAGTCCTGCTCGGCGGCATCAAGTCCATCGGCAGGGTCACCGCCGGCTTCGTGCCCGCGATGATCCTCCTCTACGTCGGCGCCGGCATCATCGTCCTCGCGGTCAACTTCACGCAGATCCCCGATGCCTTCGCGCTCATCTTCACCGATGCCTTCACCGGCACGGCGGCCACCGGTGGCTTCATCGGATCGGTCTTCATGATCGCTCTGCGTTACGGCGTGGCGCGCGGCATCTTCTCGAACGAGTCGGGCATGGGCAGCGCGGCGATCGCCGCCGCGGCCGCCCAGACCACCCACCCGGTGCGTCAGGGCCTGGTGTCGATGACCCAGACGTTCATCGACACGATCATCGTCGTCACCTTCACCGGTCTGGTCATCGTCACGACCGGAGCCTGGGAGTCCGGCGAGCAGGGCGCCGCGATGACATCGGCCGGCTTCGCCGACGGCCTCGGTGGGGACTGGGGTCACTGGATCGTTGCCATCTCGGTCGTCTTCTTCGCCTTCTCGACGATCCTCGGCTGGTCGTACTACGGCGAGCGGTGCGTCGAGCGTCTCGTCGGTCGCCGCGGCGTGGTGCCCTACCGCGCGATCTTCGTGATCGTGGTGTTCATCGGTGCCACCACCCAGCTCGAGGTGGTCTGGAACTTCTCGGACGTGATGAACGGCCTCATGGCCCTGCCGAACCTGATCGGCCTGCTGGTGCTGTCGGGTCTGATCGCGCGGGAGACGAAGGCCTACCTGGATCGCGATCCGTATCTGTTGAACGGCCCCGTCGCGACGGACGATCCCGACGTCGTGAAGTAGGCCGGGGATACGCGAAGGGCCCCGCGTGATGCGGGGCCGAACGTATGTGGAGCATGCCTCCACGCCGACCCGGAACTACCCCTCGTCAGTCCCTATCGGCGTGGAGGCCCCCGCCCCACACTGCAAGGCCGAACCTTGCGTGGTCACCACTCTTCCCCGTGTTTGATGGGGACGAAGAATACCGACCGGCGCGGAACCGGTATCATCCCTGCTCAGACGTGGTGAGGAATTTTTCCGCAGCGGATGTTTGCAGGCGGGGAACGGGAGCACGAAGGGCGCGGAACGGATGTCAGAGACCGGCGGAAAGCCTGGTTCGGCGCAGCGTCAGTTCTTCGCCGACCAGTTGCGCATGCTGTTCGCCGCAGCCGGTCGTCCCGCCCTCAAGAAGGTCGTCTCGGATGCCGCGACCGTCGCCCGGGCGGTGGGCAGCGACCGGACCGTCTCCGTACAGCGGGTCAGCGACTGGCGCAGCGGCAACCGGATGCCGGCCAACTTCGAGTCGGTGCATCCGGTGCTCGTGGTCCTCATCCGCGCGGCGCGGGAGCTCAACGCCGAACCGCCGGCCCCCGGTCTGTACTCTCTGAAGCAGTGGGAGAACTGGTGGAAGGCCGCGCGCGGCCAGGCGAACGCTCCGCGCACCAAGGAATCGGCATCGGTATCGGTGCCGCCCGGGATCCGCCCTTACAAGGGACTCGCCTCCTACCGTCAGAACGACGCCCGGTTGTTCTTCGGGCGCGCCCAGAGTGTGCGGACCCTCGCCGACGTGGTGACGGCCTCCCACGGGCAGGGCCCGGTCGTGGTGACCGGTGCCTCCGGCGTCGGCAAGTCCTCGCTCGTACAGGCCGGTCTCATTCCCCAGCTGTGTTCCGCGCCGGACTGCCACCCGGTGGTCCTCACCCCCGGCACCGACCCGGTGGCACGACTCGTCGACGCGCTCCCCGAACTGACCGACGTCGGCGACCCCGCCGACCACACCGCCGTCCACGCGGCCCTGCGTGCCGCGACCTCCCGTACGTCGTCGTCCTTGCTGCTGATCGTGGTCGACCAGATCGAGGAACTGTTCACCCAGTGCAGCGACGTCGCTCTGCGCACCGAGTTCCTCACCCTGATCGAGACGGCGTCGACCGGTTCGGACGGCGACGCGCCCGCACTCGTCGTCGCGACGATGAGGTCGGACTTCTACGACCAGGCAGTGGGCACTCCCGTGCTCGCCCGGGCCCTCGAACGGCGGACCAAGACCGTCCAGCCCCTCGACCGCGACGATCTCGTCGAGGTCATCACCGCGCCCGCCAAACTCGTGGGTGTCCGCCTCGAACCAGGTCTCGTCGACCTCATCCTCCACGACCTCACCGGACTGGCCGACGGTGAGATCAGCGGCACCGAGCTTCCCCTGCTGTCCCACCTGCTCGACTCCCTGTGGGACAAGCGCAGCGGGGGCACGCTCACCGTCGCCGCCTACCGCGCGACCGGCGGGGTCCGCGGATCCGTCGCCGCCGGCGCCGAACGAGCGTGGGAGAGTCTCGCCGACGATTCCGACCGTGCCCGTGCCCGCTCGATGCTCGTCCACCTGGTGTACGTCACCACGACCGGCACGGACGTCAAGATCGCGCGGTCGCTGAACGAACTGCTCGCGGTCGGCGGGGAGGATCGCGACGCGTCGAAGCGCGTCCTCGACCATTTCGTGTCGGCACGTGTGCTCGTCGTCGACGCCGACTATGTCGAACTCATCCACGATGCGGTGATCGACGCGTGGCCCCGACTCAAGTCCTGGATCCAGCAGGACCGCGCCGGTGCCGCCCTGCGACAGCAGATCGAGGCCGACGCGTCGACCTGGCTCGGCTCCGGACGCAACCGCGAGCTGCTCTACCAGCGCGGACGCATGGACGTCGTGTCCGAGCAGAATCCGCACCTCGCCATGGCGGGCACTCCCGAGGGCCGGCGCGGGCCGGTCGCGCTCAGCCCCACCGCGGTGGCCTTCCTCGACGCCTCCCGCCGGCAGATCGCCCGCGAGACCCGGACCCGGCGGGTCGGCATCACCGCGATGGCGCTGTCCACGATCATCGCGTTCGTCATGACCGGACTGGCCTGGGACGCGAAGAGCCGGGCCGAGACGGCACGGAGCACCGCGCAGTTCCAGCAGATCGTCGCGCTGTCCGACTCCCTGCGGGACAAGGACTCCACGATCTCGGCGAACCTGGCGCTCGTCGCGGCCGAACTCCAGCCCGACAGCCCGGTCGCGTACTCGAGGCTCATCGCCAGCCAGGCCGTGCCCCTCGCCTACACACTGAGCGGACACACCGGGCCGGTCTACGGCGTCGTCGTCTCCCCCGACGGGGCCACCCTCGCGTCGGCGAGCGATGACGGCACCGTCCGCCTGTGGGCACTCGACGGCGACGAACCGTCCGCCGTGGGCGAGCCGTTGCGGTTGTCGTCGAAGTACATGGCGTCCGTCTCGTTCAGCCCCGACGGCCGTTTCCTCGCGATCGGGGCAGGTGACGGTGGTGTGTGGATCTACGACGCGTCCGATCGTGCCGCGCCGCACGTGGTGCTCGACCGGCAGGTCTACGCCGACGGCGCCGTGCACAACGTGCGGTACTCACCCAACGGGCGGGTGCTCGCCGTGCCCTACGACGACGGGCACGTCGCACTCGTCGACACCTCGGATCCCGGATCGGGCCGGTTCCCCGTCACCTTGGTCGACGAGCACGACGGTGGTGTGCGGACGGTGGCCTTCCGTCCCGGTGGGCAGGTCCTCGCCACGTCGAGCGACGACCGCACCGTCCGGCTATGGGACGTGAGCACGCCCTCGCGGCCGGTGCCGCTCGGTGAGCCGCTCACCGGTTTCGGCGACGTGGCCCATTCGGTGAGCTTCAACGGCGACGGCACGATCCTCGCGGCGAGCAGCGACGACGGTGTGCTGCACCTGTTCGACACCACCGATCCGCGCGCGGCCCGCCCGCTGGGGGTGCCGACGAACGCCCACACCGGCGGTGTCTGGAACATCGCGTTCCTCCCCGACGGACGCACACTGGCGAGCGCGTCCTGGGACGGCACCGCGAAACTGTGGGACGTCGACCCGTCGACACGAACCCTCGACGAGATCGGCCCGCCGCTGACCGGGCACGGAGGCGGTGTCCCGACGCTCGCGGTGAGCCCGACCGGGACCACCGTCGTCACCGGCGGACAGGATTCCAACGTCCGGGTGTGGACGATGCCGCAGACCCGGATGGCGGTCGCCGACGGAGCGCTGACCAGGCCGGCGATCGATCGTGCCGGAGCCCTCGTCGCGACCGGCAGCTACGGACCGGATGTCACGCTCTGGCGGGTCGGTCAGGGCGGCGACTGGAACCGCGCCGGTGGGATCGCGTTGCCGCGCCCGCTCGGCGGTGCGTACGTGTGCGCGCTCTCGCCCTCGGGCACGATCCTGGCCACGGCACCGACCTCCGGCGGCAGCGTGCAATTGTGGGACGTGCGCGATCCGGCAACACCGAAGCCGTTCGGCGATCCGGTGCCGCTCGACACGAGGTTCACCTCCGCCCTGGCGTTCGGACCCGACGGCACGACCCTCGTGACCGGCGCCGACGACTCCACGGTGCAGTTGTGGGACATCGCGGATCCCGCCGAACCGGTGCCGTGGGGCCAGCCGCTGACGGGACCGAAGAATCTCGTGCGCAGTGCTGCCATCAGCCCCGACGGCCGAAGTCTCGTGGTCACGAGCGCCGACAGCGAGATCTACGCCTGGAACGTGACCGATCCGCGCTCCCCGACACGGGTGAACGTCTCGGACGGGCACGCAACCGGCGTGAACACCGTGGCCTTCGACGGGTCGAGCGACGTGCTGGTGACCGGCGGGGACGACCACGACGTGGTGGTCTGGGACCGCACCGAGTCCGGTGACTTCGTCGCCCGCGAGACCCGGTTGAGCGGCCACACCGGCACGGTCTACTCCGTCTCCATCACCCTCGACGGCACCCGCGCGGTCAGCGGCAGCGACGACGGCACTGTCCGTCTGTGGGACGTCGCCGACCCGGGCGGCATGCACGAGATCGGTGGCCCGGTCACCGACATGGGAACGGGACGATGGCAGGTGACCTTCGCGCCCGACAGCACCATCGTCGCCGCCGGTGGCGACGGTCTGCTCCGCACATGGGGGCTCGACGCCGATGCCGTCGTAGCCCGCATCTGCCGTTCCACCTCGGTGCGACTCGAGGAGGTCCTCGACCGTTACGAGTTGCCGTCGCCTCCCGACGAGGTGTGCTGAACGGCTGCCCGCGCGTCGCCGAGCGCGAGGATGCTGGCGGCCTTGTCGAGGCATTCCTGCCATTCCGCGTCGGGATCGGAGTCGATGGTGATGCCGCCTCCCACACCGAGCGCGCACACGCCGTTGCCGCTGTCGTCGTGCCCGAACTCGACGGTGCGGATCGCGACGTTCAGTTCGGTGCCGGCGATCGGACTCGACATGCCGACGGTGCCGCAGTAGACACCTCGCGCGGAACCCTCCCACCTGGTGAGCAGCGTCCGGGCGCGGAGTTTCGGGCAGCCCGTCACCGATGCGGGCGGGAACGCCGCGTCGAGCACATCGGCGACCGTCACACCCGGTCGCCGCTCCGCCGCGACGGTGGACACCAGATGCCACACGCCGGGTGCGGGACGCACCGTCAGAAGATCCTCGACCCGCACCGAACCGGTCTCGGCGACGCGGCCGAGATCGTTGCGGACGAGATCGACGATCATCACGTTCTCGGCGACGTCCTTGACCGATGCCCGTAGCCCGGCGGGGTCGGCGGAGAGGGGGAGGGTGCCCTTGATCGGACTCGACCGCAGCGTGTCGCCGTGGAGGGAGACGAACAGTTCGGGCGAGAGCGACGCGACCGCACCCCACGATCCCTGCAGGTAGGCGGCGCGCGGAGGGTCAGTCCGGGAGATCCCGTCGGCGAAGAACGCCAGCGGATCGCCGTCCCATCTGCCCGTGAACCGCGTGCACACGCACGCCTGGTACACCTCGCCGGCGCGGATCGCGTCGAGACAGTGTTCGACGCCGCGGCGGTGCTCGTCGCGAGGCGGTGGTGTCCAGTCGATGTGCCAGTCCGTGGCGTTCGTCGACTCTGTGGCGTTCGTCGGCGGGGCGGCGGTCGACGGTGAATCGAGGACTGCCGCGGCGAGATCGTCGGGGCAGGGTGCGGTACCGAGGGTCTCGTACCACCAGCACCCGTCGGCGTCGAGACGCAGGACAGTGTCGGTCCACCCGCTCGCGGCGAGGGGCAGCGCGGGTCGGTCCGGGATGCGATCCGGGTAGGCGAGATAACCGATGCGCCCGCCTCCGATGAGCGGCCGGTCGTCACTCCGCTGGAAGCGCCGATCGGCACCGCCGGGCCCGGGAGCGTCCGCGGGGAGGGAGAAGACCTCTGCCGGTGGGACGGATTCGACGGACACGGACGGGACGAGCACGGCCGCCGCCCCGAACCATTCACCCGACAGTGCCGCCGGGGCGGGGATCGCGAGGATCCTGGCGCGTTCTGCGAGTGCACCGAGCACGCGATCGACGGTGCCGCCGCGGCCGAGTCGTTCCATCCGCATGGCGTCAGCTTGTCATGTCTGGTCGGAAGCATCGGGACGAGCCCGGAGATGCGTGAGCTTGTCGGGATTGCGGACCACGTAGACGCCGGTGATCAGGTGGTCGTCGATCTCGAGGTGCAGCACCATGTCGAGGACACCTGCCGAGTAGACGAGGAAACCGGGCATCGAGTTCACCACGGCCGGCTCGATGGTCATGTCGGGCAGCGGATGCCGGACCAGTCCGAGGAACAGGCCGGCGACCTTCGCGGAGCCGAAGACCGGAACTCGGGCCGCAGTGACCTTGCCGCCACCGTCGGCGAGGTACCGCACGTCGGGAGCCAGCAGCGACAGCAGTCCGTCGAGGTCGCCGGTGGTGGCCGCGGTGAGGAACGCCGCGACCACCCGGTCGGTCTCGTCGCCCGCGGGAGTGAAGCGTCGCTGCCGGGCATGGACGTGCTCGCGGGCGCGGTGCGCGATCTGCCGGACGGCACTCTCGGTACGGTCGACCGTCTCGGCGATGCGCCCGTACTCGAAACCGAACACCTCGCGCATCACGAAAACCGCGCGTTCGACGGGCGTCAATGTCTCGAGCACCAACAGCATCGCGGTCGACACCGACTCGGCGAGTTCGACCTCGGCGGCTGCGTCGGGGGCGGTGAGCATCGGCTCGGGCAACCACGGCCCGACGTAGTCCTCCCGGCGGCGTTGCGCCGAGCGCAGCGAGTTCAGCGCCTGACGCGTCACGATCTGCGCCGCGTAGGCCCGCGGATTGTCGACGCTGCCGGTGTCGGTGCGGGCCCAGCGGATGTAACTCTCCTGCAGGACGTCCTCGCTGTCGGCGACACTGCCGGTGATCTCGTAGGCGATCGAGAACAGCAGTCCCCGATGCTCGGTGAAGACGTCGTCGCCGGTCATACGTGAGCCTTCTCGCGTGCGGCGGTGTCCGGTCCGCGTCGGGACGGCAGGGCACGTCCGCGCGCCTGGAGTTGCATGGTGTGGATGGTCCCACGAACGACGGCTTCCTTCACCGGTGCTGCGAGCCGACCGCGCAGGGCCCACCTCGACGGGGTGTCGTCGCGTGCCGACAACTGCACGACGCCGCGATCGCGGCCGAGAGAGATGCAGGTCGTGACGAAACCGAGCGAGAGCGGTGCCGGCTCGCGTCCCTGCAACAACTGCCACACCGTGTCGGCGCCGTGGATGCCGAGCGGCATCGCCGCCTGGCAGCTCATGCGCAGGTGGTCATTGCCGTCCACCACCACTGCGTCGCCCACGCCGACGATCGGCGAGCCGTCGACCGCCTGCAGGGTGTCGCGCACCCGGAGACGACCGTCGTCGTCGACCGGCAGGCCGCTGCGACGGGCCAGGTCGGGCACGGAGAAACCGGCCGTGCGGACCACGAGGGTCGCGGGGATTTCGGAGCCGTCGTCGAGGACGACCGAGCCGTCGTCGATGTGGGCGACCCGCGTTCCCGACCGGACCTGAACGCCCAGTTCGTCGAGCCGGTGGCGGATGTAACGCTGCGTGTTCACAGGAAGGGCCGCTCCCGGATCGCCGACGAGGACGAGGGTGTGCCGCGGATGCGACTGTGCGAGTTCGGTGACGGTCTCGAGACCGGTGAGCCCGCCACCGATCACGACGACGGAGGCGTGATCGTCCGCCTCGAGGAGCGCGTCGCGCAGGGCAGTGGCGGAGTCGAGGTCGGCGACGGAGAACGCCTTCTCCGCACCGGGGATCGCGCCGGAGCCCGTGGTGCTGCCGACGGCGTAGACCACCGCGTCGCATGGCAGGACCGTGCCGTCGGCGAGGGACACCGCGTAGGGCTCGATCCGTACGGCCGTGCCGACGTGCAGCGTCACCCGCGGGTGCAGGAGATCGGACAGTTCGTGTGTGGCGGTTCCGGATCCGGCCGCCACCTGGTGGAGCCGGACGCGTTCGACGAAGACCGGTCGCGGGTTCACGACGGTGACCGCCACCTCGGGGTGTTCGGCGAGCAAGCGGTTCGCAGCCATCACTCCGGCGTAGCCCGCCCCTACGACCACCACATGGAATTGCGTCGTCATCGCTCTGTTCCCTTCGCTTGTCGGAAGTGGTGTCACCGATAGGACACCGCTCGTGGCAGGGATGTGACACGGCGCCACCGCCAATTCCTGTGACGCCCGTCTCCTGCTGTCGACCTCGTCGGTGATCGATCCGGTCAGCGACCGACCGTGCGGAATTCCGTTGTCAGCGAGGCGGTCTCGGCCGCATCCCGACCGGCGTGGAAGCCGTCGGCGTCGACCCCGCGGCTACGCGAGTCGCGGGTGACGGGGAACAACCGCCGGAACTCGGTGTCGACGGCGTCGGAGCGTCTGGCGAGGATGGGTGCGAGTTTCGTGATGGGCATCTGCGCGTCGGCGGCGGCGTGGGCGGTGGCCCGGACGTCCGCCTCGCGGAGACGTTCGCCGATCCGGTGCGCGTAGCCGGTGAGGAAGGCGCGGCGGAAGGAGGTCGCGGACGATCCGCGCCGCCCCGCCGTTCCGGCCGCCTGCACGGCCCGTCCGGCCTGCACGAGCAGCGAGGTGTACAGCATCTCGGCCTGCTGCAGGTCGGTGGCGGTACCGACGATCGTCGCGATCTGCACCCGGGTGAACCACACCGTGCGCACGCGGTTCGCGTCGCCGATGGCGGTGAGGAGCAGGACCTTCTCGCGGATGTACGGGCTGTCGAGGTGGATGCGCCGGCCGACGACCGGGTCTGTGCCGGAGTCGGGTCCGGCCAGCAGCGCCGCACCCACGGCGTGACGCGAGACGAGTTCCTGCGCCTTCGCGGTGAGCGCTTCGGCCTCGTCGGGGAAGTCGGTGGACTCGGCCTTCGACAGCAGTGCCCGGATGCGTTCGAGGATCCGGGTGTCGGGCGGGGCGGGCGCAGACGGGTCGCCGGACCGGACGGACGGCCATCGCGACGGCGGGGGTGTGAGGATCGCGAAGGACGGCAGGTACTTCCAGGTGAAGGCGAGCCCTTCGATCTCGAAGCGGGTGACGTCGGGGAACGCGCGGAACAGACCGTCGGCCAGGGTCGGGGCTCCGGCGGCGTGGGCCGGACGCGGGTGCCGGCGGGTGATCTCGTCGAGCTGCCGTACCCACTCGACGGGGGCGCGTTCGGCCGCGCGCCGGATCTGCGCGTCGAACAGCATCGTGGCCGCCGTCAGTGCGACATCGGAGGGACCACCCGAGCGGGCCGTCACGTGGAGCACGTCGGCGGGCTGCCATCCCCGCTCGTAGGCACCGCCCAGCTCGGCGAGCAGGGAGTGCTCGTTCAGGCCATCGGATCGAACATGTGTTCTATCGCTGCGCATGCGCCGCAGTGTTGCGCACGGCACCGACAGGTTTGCGCGGCGACGGAGAACACGCAGGTGAAGCTCTCCGTCGCCGGATCGGACGCTCAGTCCTCGTCGACGTAGCGCGGGAACACCGGTGCCGGGGCGGGCAGGGTCGTGCCCGGAGCCAGGCGGGTCGCGACGGCGTCGAACTGCCGTGCCTCGGGTGTCTGACCGAGGAGATCGAGGATGTTCGCGGCGGCATCGGGCATCACCGGCTGGACGAGCAGACCCACGATCCGAACGACCTCGAGCGTGACGTACAGGACCGTCGCCATCCGCTCGGGATCGGTCTTGCGCAGCACCCACGGCTGCTGCGCCGAGAAGTAACGGTTGGTCTCGCCGAGGACGTGCCAGATCGCTTCGAGACCGAGGTGCAGGGCCTGCGCGTCGAACTCGGCGCGCACCTTCGCGAGCAGCGCGTCGGCCTGGGCGAGCATCGCCTCGTCGTCGGCGGTGAACTCGCCCGGCGTGGGCACGGTGCCCTCGAGATTCTTCGCGACCATCGTCAGGGAGCGCTGCGCGAGGTTGCCGAGGTCGTTGGCGAGATCGGCGTTGATGCGGGTGACGATCGCCTCGTGGCTGTAGCTGCCGTCCTGGCCGTAGGAGATCTCGCGGAGCAGGAAGAAGCGCAGCTGGTCGAGGCCGTACCGGTCGACCATCTCGAGCGGGTCGACGACGTTGCCGACCGACTTCGACATCTTCTCGCCCTTGTTGAACAGGAAGCCGTGGACGAAGACCCGCTTCGGCAGTTCGAGCCCCGCCGACATGAGGAAGGCCGGCCAGTAGACGGTGTGGAACCGCGTGATGTCCTTGCCGATGATGTGCAGGTCGGCGGGCCAGTAGCGGCGGTAGGACTCCGATTCGGTGTCGGGGAAGCCGGCGCCGGTGAGGTAGTTGGTCAGCGCGTCGACCCACACGTACATGACGTGATCGGGGTGATCGGGGACCGGCACACCCCAGTCGAAGGTGGTGCGGGAGATCGACAGGTCCTTCAGGCCGCCGGAGACGAAGCTGACGATCTCGTTGCGGCGGGTGGCCGGGGCGATGAAGTCGGGCTGCTTCTCGTAGAGCTCGAGCAGCTTGTCCTGATAAGCCGACAGCCGGAAGAAGTAGGTGGACTCCTCGGTCCACTCCACGGGGGTGCCGGTGTCGGTGGAGATCCGCGAGCCGTCTTCGAGCAGGGTGGTCTCGCCGTCGGTGTAGAACGCCTCGTCGCGGACCGAGTACCACCCCGCGTAGGTGTCGAGGTAGATGTCGCCCGAGTCGACCATGCGCTGCCAGATCGCCTTGCTCGCCTCGAGGTGATCGGCGTCCGTGGTGCGGATGAACCGGTCGTACGAGATGTTCAGCCGCTTGTCCATGGCCTCGAACACGTCCGAGTTGCGGGACGCGAGTTCGGTGACCGGGATGCCTTCCTTCGCGGCGGTCTGCTGCATCTTCAGGCCGTGCTCGTCGGTGCCGGTCAGGAAGCGCACGTCGAAGCCGTCGAGACGCTTGAACCGCGCGATCGCGTCGGTCGAGATGTACTCGTAGGCGTGCCCGATGTGCGGGGCGCCGTTCGGGTACGCGATCGCGGTCGTGACGTAGAACGGCGGGCGGGTGGGATCGCCGGCAGCCGGGCGGGAGGAATCAGGCGCAGTCATGGTGGCCAGTAGTTTATAGGGCGTGAGCGCAGCCCGTCCCGCCCCCGAAGCCCCGCAGCCGTTGAGTCCCCTCGTCGACGCCCACACGCACCTCGACGCGTGCGGTGCCGAGGACGCCGCGACGACCTCCGCGATCGTCGATCGTGCCGCCGCGGTGGGGGTCGGACGCATCGTCACCGTCGCCGACGATCTCGAGGCGGCGCGTTTCGCCGTGCGGGCTGCGCACTGGGACGACCGCGTCCACGCGGCCGTCGCCATCCATCCCACCCGCGCGAACAGTCTCGACGACGCTACCCGCGCCGAGATCGAGAAACTCGCCGCCGACCCGCGCTGCGTCGCGGTGGGGGAGACCGGCCTCGACCTCTACTGGCCCGGCAAGCTCGACGGGTGCGCCGAACCGGCCGAGCAGGAGGAGGGCTTCCGCTGGCACATCGACCTCGCGAAGCGACTCGGCAAGCCGCTGATGATCCACAACCGCGAGGCCGACGCCGACCTGCTGCGTGTCCTGCACGACGAGGGCGCACCCGAGAAGGTGATCTTCCACTGCTTCTCGTCGGATGCCGACATGGCCCGCCGCTGCGTCGACGCCGGATACCTGCTGAGCTTCTCGGGCACCGTGAGTTTCAAGAACGCGAAGGCCCTGCGTGAAGCGGCGCCGCTCGTGCCCCGCGAGCTGGTGCTGGTGGAGACCGACGCGCCGTTCCTGACCCCGCATCCCTTCCGGGGCGCGCCGAACGAGTCGTACTGCCTGCCGTACACCGTGCGCGCGCTCGCCGAGGTGCGGGGCGAGGACGCCGAGGAACTGGCGGCGGCCACCACCGCGAACGCCGAGCGGGTGTACGGACTTTCGTAAAGGGCACGCGCGTCCCCACTCCCGTCGTGAGAATACGGGCATGCGCTCCTTCGTCTACAACTCTCATCCGGTACGTGTGATCTTCGGCCCCGGTACCGCCTCGCGGGTCGCGGACGAAGTACGTCGACTCGATCGTTCCCGCGTTTTGCTGCTCGCCGGCGAGCACGTGCGGCACCAGGCGGAACTGGTCGAGAAGTATCTCGGCGATCTGCAGGTCGCGCGTTTCGACGGCGCGGTGATGCACACGCCGGTCGAGGTGACCGAACGGGTCCTCGGCCGGGTCACCGAGCACGACGTCGATGCGGTCGTCGCGGTGGGTGGCGGCTCGACCACAGGACTGGCCAAGGCACTGGCACTCCGCACGGGGATCGATCAGGTGATCCTGCCGACGACCTACGCCGGGTCGGAGGTGACGCCCGTTCTCGGTGAGACCGCCGACGGGGTGAAAACCACGCGTTCGTCGCCCGACATCCTTCCCGAGACCGTGATCTACGACGTCGAGTTCACCACCTCGATGCCCATTCCGTTGGCGGTGACCAGCGCGATCAACGCGATGGCCCACGCGGTCGAGGCCCTCTACTCCGAACAGGCCAATCCGATCGTCGACGCCCTCGCGCTCGAGGCCGTGGCCGCGATCGCCCGGGGTATCCCGGCGCTCGGTGCGGATTCGGCCGATCCCGAGGGGCGTTCGGATCTGCTGCTCGCGGCGTGGCTCTCCGGAACCTGTCTCGCCTCGGCGGGAATGGGGCTGCACCACAAGCTCTGTCACGTGCTGGGCGGCTCGTTCGACCTGCCGCATGCCGCCACGCATACCGTCGTGCTGCCCCACGCGCTCGCCTACAACGAACCGTCGGTACCGCACGTCATGGTGCGGGTCGCGCAGGCGCTCGGCACGGATTCGGCGTCCGCGGGCGTCTACGATCTCGTGACGGCGGCCGGTGGGCCGACGAGTCTCGAGGAACTGGGGTTCCGGGAGTCCGATCTGGACGAGGCGGCACGACTGGCGACGGCGAAGCCGTATCCGAATCCCCGGGAGGTCACGGAGGTGGGCGTGCGACGGTTGCTGGGGGAGGCGTTCGCCGGTACCCGTCCGGAACCGGCGCAGAAGTCTGGTTGAAGCTACAACCAAGGGCTGCTACTTTAGTTGTCGCTTCAACTAAGTGGGGCTCTCCGGCCTCCTACCCGAAAGGCTCGACATGAAGACCCCTCTCGTCCGCGACCTCGGCATCCTCGTGGCCCGACTCGTACTCGGCGTCATCTTCCTCGCGCACGGACTGCAGAAGTTCAATTCGTGGGGATACGAAGGCACCAAGGCCGGCTTCGAAGGAATGGGCGTGCCCGCCCCGGCCGTCTCGGCGTTCGTCGCCACCTGGATCGAGATCCTCGGCGGTCTCGCGCTCATCCTCGGTGTGCTCGTCCCCGTCTTCGGCGTCCTGCTGTTCCTGCTCATGCTCGGCGCGTTCTTCATCGTGCACGTGGAGAACGGAATCTACGTCGGCGACGGTGGTTTCGAACTCGTGGCCGCGCTCGGCGCAGGGGCCCTCCTACTCGCCGCGGTCGGTGCGGGAGCGTTCAGCGTCGACCGATTCCTCGCGCGGAAGGTTCCGCTCCTGCGCACGGCCTGACCTGCGGTTCCGCGGCGCTGTGGACGATTTCCCCCGATCGTCCTCAGCGCCTCTTCCGTCCGATGACGCGCGCTTAACGCATATGTCTTGTTATTCTCCTGCACGACATACGCGTTCACGGATCTCTCCGACAGGACCGATATGACCGTGCAGCAGGCTGTTCCGCGTCGCGACACCACGTGGAATGTCAATCGACGGACCTTCCTCGTGGGCGCGGGTGCGCTCCTCGCTGCCGGCCTCGTGGGCGCCGGATCATCTGCGGCACAGCCTCGGACACCGCAGCGTCCCAACATCCTCATCATCATGACCGACCAGGAGCGCCAGCCGATGCACTGGCCGGCCGACTGGGCGCGCAACAACCTGCCCAACCGGCAGCGTCTGGCCGACACCGGGCTGACCTTCACGCGGTCGTTCTGCAACGCCGCGATGTGCTCGCCCAGTCGCAGCACGTTCTTCACCGGCCTCTATCCCGCCCAGCACGGGGTGGTGAGCACCCTCACCGAGGGTGGCACGCTCTCGCCCACCGAACCCGTGCTGCCGGTGGACGGCCAGAACATGGCGAAGATGCTGCTCTCCGCCGGATACGACGTCCACTACCGCGGCAAATGGCACATGAGCAAGGGCGCCGACGGCGGCGACCCGTCGCCCGACGACATCGCGCGGTACGGCTTCGCGGGGTGGGAGCCCCCGGAGGCGGGGCAGGACACAGCACCCGAGAACTTCGGGGGTGGCTGCGCCGACCGCGACGGCAAGATCGCCTCCGACGCCGCCGAATTCCTGCGGTCGCGCAGCGCCTCCGACGACAGGCCGTTCGCGCTCATCGTGTCGTTCGCCAATCCTCACGACATCCTCTCGTACCCGAAGACTTGGGATCAGGTCGACGGTGACTGCAACAACTACGGGGCCTTCGCACCCGAAGCCTTCGAGCAGGGAATCGACCTGCCGCCCACCATCGACGAGGACCTGCTCCGCAACTTCAAGCCCACCGCCCAGGCCGAACTGCTCCTGCTGCTCGCAGGTGCGCTCGGTCCGCTCGTCGGTCCCGAAGCGGCACGGCAGTACGTCAACCTGTACGCCTACATGCACAAGGTCGTCGACCAGCACATCGGGACGGTTCTCGATGCGCTGGAATCGGTTTCGGGCATGCGCGAACGCACCGTCGTCTTCCGGGTGGCCGACCACGGTGAGATGGGGCTCTCCCACGGCGGACTCCGCCAGAAGGCCTTCAACGCCTACGAGGAGACGCTCAATGTCCCTCTCGTGGTGAGCAATCCGGTGATGTTCCCGAGGCCGGTCTCCACCGACGCGCTCGCGTCGCTGATCGACGTCATGCCCACCCTCGCGACGATGGCCGCCGTGCCCGACCGTTCGGCGTGGACGTTCAAGGGCGTCGACCTCACGCCCGTCATCGAGGGCGCGTCGTCCGGTGGCACGCCGCCACAGGTGCAGGACACCGTCCTGTTCACCTTCGACGACGAGAATGCCGCCGCGGCCAACGGGCAGACGACGGTGAAGCAGCCCAACCACATTCGTGCTGTCCGGCAGGACAGGTGGAAGTACGCGATGTACTTCGATCCGTCGGGACGCGCGCTGCCGCAGTTCGAGCTCTACGACCTGCACGACGATCCGCTCGAGACGCGCAACCGCGCGAACCCGCTCGATCTCGCGAACTTCGACCCGGTGCAGGTCGCGACCATGCACGCCGTCCTGATGGACGTGATGGCCCGCACGGGCACCACCCCGGCTGTGACGATTCCGCAGTTCCCCGTACCGAGCGGATCCGCCGATCTCCCGATTCCCAGCGGGTCGGCCGGACGCTGACGAAGCCGATCACCGGCAACCGCGACCATCGGTAGGCGGTCCCGGAAACCGCTGCGCCCGCGAAGCCGGCCGCTCCGTCCGAGCCTGTGGGCATCGGCACCTCGAACGCCCCCGCATGGGGCAGGGCACAGCTGCGCGCGATCCTCGGCTACCTCACGGAGTCCATGTCCTTGCCGCCCGAATCGCGAGGAAGTTCTTCTTCCGAGTGTCGATCGAAAATGGCGATTTCGGACACTGGAAAATGATCGAGCTAATATCGATCCGATATCTGTGACGTGCGCCGTGATCTGACAGAAATCATGATCTGTGCAGGTAAAAGCGATGAAGTTGCGATAACAATGCCGTCTCGTTACCGTGCTGTGATCACAGTTGTCGTCCGTCTGGAAATAATCGTGTCACCTTTCACCAAGATCAATCGCCTCAAGTCGCCGGTGTTCTACTCGGTGGTCGCCGCCGTCTTCGTCACCCTCGGTGCCGGTGGCGCCACTGCTGTGGTTCAGCACAAGGACGTCGTCCTCGACGTCGACGGTGAGCAGCGTGCCTTCGGCACGATGAACTCCAACGTCGGCGACATCCTGGCCGCAGCCGGCTACACCGTCGACGAGAACGACGTCGTGGCCCCGGCCGTGGACTCGTCCGTCTCCGACGGCGACACCATCGTCCTGCGACAGGCTCGCGAGCTGCGCCTCACCGTCGACGGTGAGGAGCGCTCGGTGTGGACCACCGCGCTGACCGTCGACGAGGCGCTCGACCAGTTCCGCCTCTCCGACGACGCCTACGTCTCCGCCTCCCGTTCGCACCGCCTCCCGCTCGACGGTGCCGATCTCGAGGTCGTCAACCCCAAGACGGTGCGCTTCGCCGACAACGGCGCGCCCGCCGCCGAGGTGCGCGTCGCAGCGCCGACGGTCGCCGAGTTCCTCGAGGCCCAGGGCGCGAAGCTCGAGCAGGCCGACAGCGTCACCCCTGCCCTCGACGCGGAACTCGCGGAGGGCATGGAGGTCGTGGTCACCCGCGACCGGACCGAGTCGCGGACCGAGAACCTGCCGATCGCCCCGCCGGAGAACCGCGTGGACGATCCGAACATGCTCGAGGGTGAGGCCGCCGTGAGCGACCCGGGTGCTCCGGGCGAGCGGTCGGTGACCTTCGACGTTCACACCGTCAACGGTGTCGAGGTCGGACGCGCCGAGACCGCTTCGAAGGTCCTCGTCGAGCCGCGGCCCGTCGTGGTCCGCGTCGGCACCAAGCCGAAGCCCGCCGTGCCGGCCTCCGGTCGCGGCTCCACCTGGGACGCTCTCGCGCAGTGCGAGGCGACCGGCAACTGGGCGATCAACACCGGCAACGGTTTCTACGGTGGCCTGCAGTTCACGCAGCAGACGTGGGCCGGCTTCGGCGGCACCCAGTACGCGCCGCGTGCCGATCTCGCGACGCGCGAGCAGCAGATCGCCGTCGCGGAGAAGGTCCAGGCGGCCCAGGGCTGGGGCGCCTGGCCATCCTGCACCAGCAAGCTCGGTCTGCGCTGACCGGCGCGGGTGTGCGCGGTGTGACCTGCTCCCGAGTGCGCTAGGTTCACCACGTGTCAGCAGACGATCCCGAAACCACTCCGAGGGCCACTCCGGCTTCTCCGCGCGGCCTCGCCGCGCTGCTCGGGCCCGCCGAGGTCCGCGCACTCGCGGAGGAGTTCGGGGTGCGCCCGACGAAGCAGCTCGGCCAGAACTTCGTGCACGACGCGAACACGGTGCGCCGCATCGTCAACGTCGCCGGGGTCGGCCCTGAGGATGTCGTGCTCGAGGTCGGGCCGGGCCTGGGTTCGCTCACCCTCGCCCTGCTCGACGTCGTCGACCGTGTGGTCGCTGTCGAGCTCGATCCCGTTCTCGCGCAGCGTATTCCCGTTACCGTGCGGGAGCGGGCCCCGCAGCTCGCCGACCGCTTCGACGTCGTGCACATGGACGCGATGAAGGTGCTGCCGAAGGATCTTCCCGTCACGCCCACCGCGCTGGTCGCGAACCTGCCCTACAACGTCGCGGTGCCGGTGCTGCTGCACCTTTTCTCTGAATTCCCTACTCTGCGAACCGCTCTCGTGATGGTGCAGGCCGAGGTCGCCGATCGGCTCGCAGCAGAACCGGGCGGTAAGATCTACGGCGTACCCAGCGTGAAGGCGCGGTTCTTCGGCGACGTCCGCAGGGCCGGCGCCGTCGGGCGTGCGGTCTTCTGGCCCGTTCCCCAGGTGGAATCGGGCCTCGTGCGTGTCGACCGCTATGCGGAGCCACCGTGGCCCACCGACGCCCGGACACGCGCCCGGGTCTTCGCCGTCGTCGACGCGGCCTTCGCTCAACGGCGAAAGACGTTGCGCGCAGCGTTGAGTGGATGGGCAGGTTCGCCCGCGGAGGCCGAGAGGCGCCTGCTGGCGGCCGGTATCGAGCCGTCGACCCGCGGGGAGAAGCTCGACGCCGCAGCCTTCGTGCGGCTCGCAGGGGTGGAGTGATCCCGGTCACTCTTCCTGGCGGTCGGATGCGATGTGTGGTTAAGTTGTCCTCGGTCGTTAGGTAGTGTGTTCGTGGTTTACCCCTCGCACATTTCTGGTTGCGAGCGGATGCGATAGCCACGATGGAATCGTTTCAGCCGTGTAGTGACAGACCCGGGGGCCGAAACCGACTCCCGACGAGACAGAACGTCTACATCCGTTCTGCCTGCAAGTGAAGGACAGCAACATGGCTGAAGGTACTGTGAAGTGGTTCAACGGCGAAAAGGGCTTCGGCTTCATCGCTCCCTCGGACGGCTCCGCTGACGTCTTCGTGCACTTCTCCGAGATCCAGGGCCGCGGCTTCCGCACCCTCGAGGAGAACCAGCGCGTGAGCTTCGAGATCGGCCAGGGCCAGAAGGGCCCGCAGGCCACCGGCGTGAACGTCATCGGCTGATACCGATAACTCTCCGAATCCGGGCCGGCACCTCAGGGTGCCGGCCCGGATTCGTTCGTCCGGTCAGCCGATCATTGCCCCGTAACCGGTGATGCCCAAGTTCGACGAACCGGTCGACGAGCCCGCCGAGTCGGCGGAGCCGGTCGCCATTCCGGCGGAGCCCGTGGGAGGGGTCACGCAGTCCACGAGATTCAGCGAGCGCAGGACCAGGTCGCCGAGCGAGCAGACGCGCGGCGGAGCCGGTTCGGCCGAGGCGACGCCGGCGGTTCCCATGGTGGCCGCCACGGCGACGGCGCAGACGGCGACCGCATTACGTACGGAACGAGTCACATTTCCTCCAGAGTGTTCAGAGTCGATCGATCGTAGAGCGTGGCCGCGGCGGTCGGGAAGCATCCGTATCCCGAGTAAGCTCTGTACTCGTGCTTTCCGTCGTGCCGACCCCCGTGACAGTGAGGGTCCCGTCCAAGGTCAACCTGCATCTCGCGGTGGGTGACCTCCGTCCTGACGGCTACCACGACCTGCACACCGTCTTCCAGGCTCTGTCCCTGTACGACGAGGTGTCGGTGGTCCCGGCCGACACCCTGAGCGTGACGGTGCGCGGCGCGGGCGCCGAGTCGGTACCTACCGATTCGACGAACCTGGCGTGGCGCGCCGCCGAGATGATGGCGGAACGGGCCGCACGTACACCCGACGTGGCGATCACGATCGACAAGGGCATCCCCGTGGCCGGCGGAATGGCCGGTGGCAGCGCCGACGCTGCCGCGACGCTGGTCGCGCTCGACACACTGTGGGGCATCGGGGCGCCCCGGGAGGACCTCGCGGATCTCGCCGTCCGCCTCGGCAGCGACGTGCCGTTCTGCCTCCACGGCGGAACGGCGATCGGAACAGGGCGGGGCGAGCGCCTCGTCCCCGTCCTCACCCGCGGCACCTTCCACTGGGTACTGGCCCTCGCGAAGGGGGGCCTGTCCACACCGGTCGTCTTCCGTGAACTCGACCGGCTGCGTGCCGAGGGAGAACCTCAGCGCATCGGCAGCGCGGATGCCGTGCTCTCCGCGCTCGGCTCCGGCGACGCCCACCAGCTCGCGCCGCTGCTCGGCAACGACCTGCAGGCCGCGGCCCTGTCCCTCGACCCGATGCTGCGACGCACGCTCCGGGCGGGTGTCGAGGCCGGGGCCCTGGCGGGCATCGTCTCCGGTTCCGGCCCCACCTGCGCGTTCCTCGTCGAGGACCAGCACGCCGCCGTCACCGTGAGTGCCGAACTCGCCGGTGCCGGTGTGTGCCGTACGGTGCGGGTCGCCTCCGGTCCGGTGCCCGGAGCCCGTGTCGTCGGCGACGCCGATCCCGCACACTCCTGATCCTGTAGTACATCCCCGCAATTCTCGGAAGGCGTTCCTCCACGTGGCGAATCTGATCAACCTCGAACAGGTCTCGAAGTCGTTCGGCATCAAGCCGTTACTCGACTCGGTGTCCCTCGGCGTGAACGAGGGGGAGCGGATCGGTGTCGTCGGCCTCAACGGCGGCGGCAAGACGACGATGCTCGAGGTGCTCGCCGGCATCGAGGAGCCCGATTCGGGCCGGGTGAGCCGCGTGAACGGTCTGCGCATGGCCGTCGTGACGCAGCGCGGCGGTCTGCCGGAGGGCTCGACCGTCGGCGAGGTGGTCCTCGGGCCGCTCGATGTGGCCGAGCACGAGTGGGCCGGTGATGCGCGCATCCGCTCGGTGCTCACCGGTATCGGCATCGACAATCTCGGTCTCGACGCGGTCGTCGACGGTCTGTCCGGTGGTGAGCGTCGCCGGGTCGCCCTCGCCGCAGCCCTCGTGCAGGATCTCGACCTGCTCGTCCTCGACGAGCCCACGAACCATCTCGACGTCGAAGGCGTGCAGTGGCTCGCCGAGCACCTGCTGTCGCGGCGCAGCGCGCTCGTCGTCGTCACCCACGACCGCTGGTTCCTCGATACCGTCGCGACGCGCACCTGGGAGGTCGTGAACGGCCGGGTCGAGAGCTACGAGGGCGGCTACAACGACTGGATCTTCGCGCGCGCCGAGCGTGCCCGCCAGGCCGACGCGATGGAAGAACGCCGCCGCAATCTTGCGCGCAAGGAACTCGCGTGGCTGCGTCGCGGAGCTCCGGCCCGCACGTCCAAGCCGAAGTACCGCATCGAGGCCGCCGAAGCGCTGATCGCGAACGTGCCGCCGCCGCGCGACTCGGTGGCGCTGGCATCGTTCGCGAAGCGCCGCCTGGGCCGCGTCGTCATCGAACTCGAGGACGCCACCCTCACCACCCCGGACGGGCGCGAACTGGTCCGCGACCTCACCTGGCGTCTCGGTCCGGGCGAGCGGATCGGTCTCGTCGGCGTCAACGGTTCGGGCAAGACGACCCTGCTGCGCACGCTCGCGGGCGAACTCGAACCGGCGCAGGGACATCGCGTCCAGGGGCAGACCGTCGAGATCGGCTGGCTGCGGCAGGAACTCGACGACCTGCCCACCGACATGCGGGTGCTCGACGCCGTCAAGGACGTCGCCGAGCGGATCACACTGGGCGACAAGGAGATTTCCGCCGGTCAGCTCGCCGAACGTCTGGGCTTCACACCGGCGCGGCAGCGCACCCCCGTCGGCGACCTGTCCGGTGGTGAGCGTCGCCGGTTGCAGCTCACGCGCGTGCTCATGGCCGAACCGAACGTGCTGCTCCTCGACGAGCCCACCAACGACCTCGACATCGACACCCTCCAGCAGCTCGAGGACCTGCTCGACGGCTGGGCCGGAACCCTCGTGGTCATCAGCCACGACCGGTATCTCGTCGAACGCATCTGTGATTCGACGTGGGCCCTGTTCGGCGACGGCCGCCTGACGAACCTTCCCGGTGGCATCGAGGAGTACCTGCGCCGGCGCGCGGCCATGGGCGACGGCGACGTGCCGTCGGTGGCGTCGACCGTCTCGAAGACCGGTGACGCCGCCGAGCAGCCGAAGAAGCGCGACGGTGCCGCCGAACGCACCGCGCGCAAGGAACTGTCGCGCCTGGAGCGTCTCGTCGCGAAGCTGACCGAGAAGGAGGAGAAGCTGCACCACGACCTCGCGGAGGCGGCGACCGATCCTGACCGGCTGCAGAAACTCGACGCGCAGTTGCGTGAGGTGGTCGCGGAGAAGGAAGCGGCCGAGGAGCAATGGATGGAGCTCGCCGAAGATCTCGACTGAATCCTCTTGATCTCGAGTCGGCTCGAGGTCGCAGGATGGGCGTCGTCAGAAGGAACGCCCATCAGGAGGATCCATGTCCGTCACCGAAACATCCGGTACCTCTACGCATCTCCCGCAGTCCCGGCTCGCGCGTTCCGCCGTGGTGGTCGTCGTCGCCCTGGAGATGCTCCGTGCGCGTGACTGACACGAGTAGGGGGAGGAAATATGCGCTTCCGCAAGGAAAGTCGCACATTTCCTCCCCCTGATTCGGGCAGAGGCCTACGGTCAGGTCGAAGCAGCGCTGAGCGCGGGACGCGCGAACCGCTCGATCAGGTCGTGTTGCCCGACGAGACGATGTGCGGGGTGGCGATGCCGTGGCTGAACAGCGCCGAGATCAGGCCCGACGAACCACCGGCGAGGATGATCTCTTCGAGGATCGCGAGCATGTCGAGGGCGGTGCCGCCCGACCCGCCGTGCTCCTCTGCGACGGAGGCGCCGATCAGGCCCGCGTCGGCGGTCTTGCGATGCAGTTCGCGCGGGATCTCGCCGGCGCGCTCCCATTCGTCGAGGTGGGGGACGATCTCCTTGCGGGTGAAGTCGGCAGCGAGTTGACGAAGTGCCTTCTGCTCGTCGGTGTCCCAGCGGATCACTTCGGTGGTGGTCATGCCTATTCGCCCTTCCAGACGGGTTCGCGCTTCTGTATGAAGGCCATGACGCCTTCGAGGGTGTCGGCGCTGGTGGTGAGACGTGCGAGGGCTTTGTCGGTGAGTTCCCAGGGCAGGTCCTCGGCGGGGACGTTGCCGTCGATGATGCCGCGGGCGACGGTCTTGCTGGCCTGCACGGCGAGCGGGGCGCCCTTCGCGATGTCGGCGGCGAGAGCGAGAGCGGTGTCGAGGAGCTCGTCCTGTGGGACGACCCGGTTGACGAGGCCCCAGCGCAGCGCGTCGGCGGACGACATCGGCTTGCCCGTCAGGACGAGTTCCATCGCGACGGCGCGGGGGATGGCCTGGCCGATGCGGAACACGCCGCCGGCACCGGCGATCAGGCCGCGGTGCACCTCGGGCAGACCGAATTCGGCGGTTTCGGATGCGACGACGAGATCGCTCGCGAGGGCGAGTTCGGTGCCACCACCGAGCGCGGCGCCGTTGACCGCGGCGATGACGGGCTTGGAGATGTGGTGCTTGACGACACCGGCGAAGCCCCAGTGGGCGGTTTCGGGCGGGGTGACGCCGTCCGGTCCTTTGGTGCCGAGGGCCTCGAGGTCGGCGCCGCCGCAGAAGACGGCGCCGCCTGCGCCGGTGAGCACCACGACGCGCACGTCGCGGTCCTCTTCGGCGCGGTCCCAGGCCTCACCGAGTGCCTGGTGCACGTCGGCGTTGATGCTGTTGGCCGCCTTGGGGCGGTTGATGGTGACGAGCAGGACGTGCTCGCGCTTCTCGACGTGAACGACGGGTTCGCTCACGACCGGTACTCCTCGGGGCACAGGTGTTCGATGCGGGTGACGGTGAGAATGCCGCCGTCGTCGGTGACGTGGACGGTCTCGCCGACGATGTCGGCTCCGGCGGCGAGGACTGCGGCGCCGGTGGCGTCGGTCTGGCCGGAGACACGCCGGCCGTCGGGGGTGAGGCCGACGAGGAAACCGATCGACGGGTTGCCGTCGCGACCGAATTCGGCCGTGGCGGTGACAATCTGGACCTCGCCGCTGTAATCGGTGGCTGTCTCCGGCGCGGACGGCTCGAGCAGCACGTGCTCGGGGTCGCCGACGTAACCGTCGGTGTGCGGCGCGCAGCCGAGGACCACGACGTGCTGGTAGGTCAGGTAGCCACCGTTGCCGTGCACGAGGGCGAGCTCGCCGTCCTGGCGCAGCCGCTTGGCCACCGACACCACCGAGTGCAGCGTGTAGCTGTTGAGCGGGCCGCCGAAGAAGGAGTGGCCGCCGGTCACCGACGGGACGGTGTCGCGGGGGAGGCCGAGCTGCTCGATGAGCAGCTTCGGTACCACGGGGAAGCAGCTGTAGGCGTCGATGATGTCGAAGTCGCCGGGACGCAGGTCGCTCGCCGACAGCGTGCGCCGCAGCGCATCGTCGAGTGCGGCGGAGCGTCCGAAGTCGCCGCGGGCGAGCACGTCCGAGGGCTCGGTCGCGCCGGCGCCGCCCCACACGTAGAGCAGGTGGTCGTCGGGGACACCGAATTCGCGGGCCACGGCGAGCGAGGTGACGACCACGGCAGCGGCCTGGTCGACGAACGGCATCGCGTTGACCATCAGCGGGTACGGGTCGGTGACGAGGCGGTTCTTGCCGGCGATGGTGCGGATGTCGTCGGCGGTGCGGCGCTCGGGGTTCCAGGACGCCGGGTTCTCGGCGGCGAACTCGGAGAAGGCGGCGTACAGCGTCGCCGACCAGTCGAGCGACTTCTCGCGCGAGTGCCCGAGATCGTGGCTGAGCCGGTTCTCGAACAGCGGGTAGACCCGCGTGGGGACGATCATCCCGGCGCGCTGCATCGCGGGGCTGCCGAGGTCCTTGTTGCTGATAGGCGCGGGGCCGCCCGGGGCGGTGGTCCATCCCAGCGTGACCGGATCCGTTCCGGCCTTGTACGAGTTGGTCGCCGAGGCCTGCGCCTCGCCGCCGACGAGCAGCGCGACGGTGCTGGTGCCCGCGGCGATGTCGTGGCCGATGCGATCGAGCAGGGCCGCCGGCCAGTGGCCGCCGATCGGCGTGGTCGACGTGTGCTCGGGCGTCGCGCCGAGACGTTCTGCGAGCAGGCCCGGCAGGTCGTCGTAGTTCCAGCTCGCGGTCTTGATCGCGTGGATGGTGTCGATCCGCGTGGCGAGATCGGCGCCGGAGTCGGCGATCGCGGCGAGGGTGGCCTCGTGGATGAGGTCGAGCGGTTCACGCGGGTCGGCGGGCGCACCGGCACGGCCGGAGCGCAGGTCGCCGACGCCGATCACGACGGGAACCCGAGTGGGGTCGGTCATGGCGTTCCTTCGGTCTGCTCTTGGGGGAGGAGGACGCCGCCAGCTTAATGCGGACGATTTCAGTCTGTAAATCGAGGAGTGGTCTGGCACACTTTCCCGACGTGACCGAAGCACCCGCACCGCGCCGCCGCGGACGCCCCCGCGACGCCGACCTGGAGGACCGCGTGTTCGACGCCGTGCTCGAGGTGTACTCCGAGACGAGCTGGCGTGGTTTCACGCTCGACGCGGTCGGACGACGCGCGCGGGTGGGGCGCGCCGCCCTCTACCGCCGGTGGTCGAGCAAGGACGACCTGCTGGTCCAGGCCCTCGAAGCGCGCAGCCCGCTGCCCGTGCCCATCGACACCGGCGCGCTCCGATCCGATCTCGTCGAACTCGCCCGGCAGCTGTTGCGCGGTTACCGGACCACCCCCGGCCTGGTGAGCCTGCGCGTCGCGCTCGACGCCCGTGCCAACCCCGAACTGCTCGCCCGGCTGATCCACACCCTCAACCGCAGCCGCGTGCTCGCGGCGCGCACGATCGTGCACCGCGCCGTCGAGCGCGGCGAACTCCCCGCCGACACCTCGGCGACGCTGCTGCTCGAAATGGTCACCGGCACCGTGCTCAGTCATGCCCTCTTCGCGTTGGCCACCCCGGACCAGAACGTAGACGACGACTACGCCGAACTCGTCGTCGACGCGACCATCCGCGCGCTGCGTCGTCCCGAGTCGTGACCGGCACGCCCTCCCGTGACCGAATCGCGATCGAATGCTGCCTGGTAACAGTGTGATTCCGGCCGTCTGCGCCGGTCGTCCGGGCTAGCCTGGAATGCGAATACTCGCAGGGGGGCGCCAATGGGAGGCCGACGATGGATGTGCAGGCGGTAGCGGAGATCACGCGGCTCAAATACCGTTATGCGCGAGCGCTCGATACGAAGGACTGGGACGAGCTGGCGAACACCCTCACCCCCGACGCACACGCCGTCTACGGGGAGCATCTCGTTTTCGACTCACGCGACGCCTTCATAGGTTTCCTCGAGAACACGCTGGGAACGCGCTTGATCACGGAGCACACCTGTTCCCATCCCGAGATCGACATCGCCGACGACGGCCGCAGCGCCACCGGGGTGTGGTTGCTGTCCGACACCGTGATCATCCCGGAGGACGGGATGATGTTGCGCGGCTCGGCCTACTATCACGATCGGTACAGCCTCGGCGACGACGGATGCTGGCGGATCAGCCGCACCGGATATCAACGCAACTGGGAGACGGTCACATGCATGGGCGACTCGCCTTCGGTCCGGTTGACGACCAATCGATGGGCGCTGCTGCAGCAACCGAAAGCGTCCTGAGCGGGAACGACGAGATGGTCTCGGAGGGTTCCGGCGATTTTCCCCGTCCGGGGGCGCTGCCCTATCTGACGGTGCCGCGGGCCCACGAGGCGATCGAGTGGTACACCCGGGTCTTCGGAGCCTCGCTGACCGCCGAACCGGTCGTCATGGACGACGGTCGCGTCGGGCACGCCGAACTGCGGTTCCCCAGCGGAATGATCTATCTCGCAGACGAATTCCCCGAACTCGGACTCACGGCGCCGCAGGAAGGGGCGGTCTCGGTGAGCCTGATGCTCGAGGTGGCCGACACCGACACCGTGCTCACCCGCGCCCGTCTGGCCGGCGGTTCGGTCGAGAGGTGGATCAACGAGGCCCACGGTCATCGCAACGCCACCCTGCTCGACCCCTTCGGGCATCGCTGGATGCTCGTCGGCCCGCTGACCGGCAAGCTGCCGCCACCTCGGGAGTGAGCTCCCGAATCGGTACCATGCGGCGATGAGTGAGATCGCGCGTCGCAGTGAGTTTCCCGATACCCGCGGCTGGATCCGGGCCCTGCCCACCCTCACGGCGTCCGCGCCGCCGTTCGCACCGGCCGCGACGCCGCAGGAGACCTTCCTCCGCTGGCTCACCGAGGCGGCCGAGGCCGGCGTCGCCGAGCCGCACGCAGCGACCCTGTCGACCGTCGACCCGTCCGGGACGCCCGACGCGCGCATGCTGCTGATCAAGGACGTCACCGACGACGGCTGGTGGTTCTCCGGCGACGACCGTTCCCCGAAGGGCCGCCAGCTCGACGCGACACCGGCCGCCGCGCTCACCGTGTACTGGCGCGAACTCGGCCGGCAGGTACGCGTGCGCGGACCCGTCCTGGCCGGCCCACCCGAGGTGTGTGCCCGCGACTTCCGGGAACGGTCGGTCTTCGCCCGTGCCGTCGCATCCACGGGACACCAGAGCGAGGTCCTCACCGATTCCGCCGAGTACGACGACCTCGTACGGGAACGCCTGACCGCGCTCGAACACGATCCGGACCTCGTCTCGCCGCACTGGACGGCGTGGTGCGTCGCCGCTGAGGCCGTGGAGTTCTGGCAGGCGGATCCCGGCCGGCGGCACCTGCGGTATCGCTACCGGCGTGCGGGGGACCGGTGGGTCACCGAGGAACTTCATCCGTGACGTGTCGCGTGGCCGGGACGAGTCGCCCGCGACCGGTAGGCTCCCGCCCGTGAACGAGTCCTTCATCCGCACACGCGTCGCCAACGGAGTCGGCGAAGTGCAACTCGACCGTCCCGGTGCGCTCAACGCGCTCGACCGGTCGATGATCCGCGACATCCGCTCGTCGCTTCTCGCCTGGCGCGACGACCCGGCCGTCACGGCCGTGCTCGTCACCAGCACGTCCGACCGCGCGTTCTGCGCCGGTGGCGACGTCAAGCCGGTGCGCGAGCTGGCCCTCGAGGGGTGCTTCGACACCGTCCGCGAGTACTTCGCCGACGAGTACCGCCTCGACGAGCTGGTCGCCACCTACCCGAAGCCGTATCTCGCGGTCCTCAACGGCGTCACGATGGGCGGCGGGCTCGGTATCTCGGTGCACGGCGCGGTGCGCGTCACCACCGAGAAGACCACGATGGCCATGCCCGAGACGGCCATCGGGTTCGTTCCCGACATCGGGTCGAGCCACTTCCTCCCGCGCCTGCGCGGCACCACCGCGCGGTGCGATGCGGTGGGGATGTATCTCGGACTCACCGGCGCCCGCATCGATGCCGGCGACGCGCTGGCCGTCGGCCTGGCCACGCATTACGTGCCCAGTGCCCGCATCGACGACTTCGCCGACCGCATCCGCGCCGGGCAGTGGCGCGACGCCCTCGACGAGTTCGTCGAACCGACCCCCGAATCCTCCCTGGCGCAGCGTTTCCCCGACATCGAGACGGTGTTCGGCGACGGTACGGTGCTCGACATGGTGACCCGCCTCGACAGCCTCGCCGACATCGACGCCGAGTGGGCCGAGCAGACTCGCACGGCCCTGCGGTCGTTGTCGCCGACGAGCGTGTGGGCCACGGCCGAACTGATGCGACGCGGTGCCGAGAGCACGCTCGAAGAATGCTTCGCCCGCGAACTCGACGTCGCCGTGCGCGTCGCTGCGACGCCGGACTTCATCGAAGGTGTACGCGCCGTGCTCGTCGACAAGACCCGCGACCCGCAGTGGTCGCCCGCGACGCTCGAGGACGTCGATCCGGCGGCGATCGCCGCACTGTTCGGCGACGGATAACCCGCGACCTGCCCGTCTCTACCGGGCGTGACCTCTACCGGGCGTGACGCTGCGGTACCTGCAGGTCGACGACGATCGGCTGCCCACCGAGGGTCGCGTGGATCTCGGGCTTCTCGAGTCCACCGGCCAGCAGGTACTCGCCGAGCAGCGTGAGCAGTTCATCGTTGTCCGCTATCGGGTCGCCGTGCGATCCGGTGCTACGCGGGTCGCCGTGCGCTCCGGTGCTACGCGGGTCGCCGTGCGCTCCGGTGCTGCGGGAGTCGCGGGAGGTCAGTTCGTTCTGTGCGAGTCGCGCGGCGATACGCACCGACGCCACGCCCATCGAATTGCGCCGTGACGGGACCGGACCCGGTGCGGTGATCGTGCCCAGGCTCTCGGTGGCCGTCGGGGTCGTCGTGGTGGTGGCGGGCCCACTCGCGGAGCCGTTCGTGCCGGTGCTGCTCACCAGGGTCGTTCCTTCCTCGGAATTGCCGGCGCCCACCCCGCCGGCCGGGTCACCTTCGAGCGACGATGCATCCCCCACGCTCATGCGGTGTGTTCCGGGATCCGGCGTGCTCGTCAGCGGGGTACTGCTCGGAAGAGGAGTGCTCGGCAGCGGGTAGACGAAGGTGCCCGAGCGCTTCGCGCGTCCGGATCGCCTGCTCGTATCCGCCGTCCCACCGGACGACAGGTCCTCACCGGCTGCGGCCGGTACGTCGTCGTTCATCGACACAACTCCTGATTCCACCCGAATACGTCGGATCGACGAAAGGGAAAGTATCAGTAAAATCCGCTGGACGCACCACCCGTCCGGCGTCGCCGGGACGCTCAGTCGGTCGCCGCGACCAACGGTTCGAGAGTCAGCTCCGGCAACTCCTTGAGGATGTACTGCAGCCGCCACTTGTCGCTGACGAGAGCGAGGAGCACGCCGTCCGACCGGGTGAACACCTCCACGCCGCGCTGGCGGTTCAGTTCGTCGGCCGAAGCCACATCGGTGCGACGCGCGAGCGAGTAGCCGAGATGCTCGATCTTCGGGTCGACGTTGTACTCGGCCTTCATCCGCGCCGCGACCACCTCGAACTGCATCGGACCCACGGCCGCCATCACCGGCGACGCGTCGCCGCGGACGTCGTTGCGGAGGATCTGCACGACGCCCTCGGAATCCAGCTGGTCCACGGCCTTGCGGAACTGCTTGTACTTCGAGGCGCTCTCGGCCCGCAGGATCGCGAAGTGCTCGGGCGCGAACGACGGAATGGGCGGGAACTCCACCTTCTTGTCGACGTAGAGGGTATGCCCCGGCGCCAGCGCGGTGGCGTTGACCAGGCCGACGACATCGCCGGGATAGGCGTTCTCCACCGTGGAACGTTCGCGGCCGAAGACCGTCAGCGCGTACTTGGTGGCGAAGGGCTTACCGGTCTGCGCGTGCGTGACGACCATGCCGCGCTCGAACACACCCGAGACGACACGCATGAACGCGAGCCGGTCGCGGTGGGCGGTGTCCATGCCGGCCTGCACCTTGAACACGACGGCGCTGAACGGATCGTCGACCTCGCGAGCGGTCTCGTCGATGGCGAGACGGGCATGCGGTGGCGGTGCGAGCGTGACCAAGGTGTCGAGGATCTGCCGCACACCGAAGTTGAGCATCGCCGACGCGAAGATCACCGGCGAGGTCTGCCCGGCGAGGAACAATTCCTGATCGTGATCCTGGCCGTTGGACGACAGCAGTTCGGACTCCTCGGCGGCCTCGACCCAGGTGTCGCCCTCGAGGGCGAGCGCCTCGGCGGGGGACAGATGCTCCTCGGGCGCGATCTTGGCGCCACCGGCCGTGCGGGTGAACTTGATGTACTCGGCCGCGTCTCCGTCCTCGCCGCGACGCAGCAGACCGCGGAAGTCGCCGGCGATGCCCACGGGCCAGAACAGGGGAGTCGGCATCAGGCCGATGCGCTCGTCGATCTCGTCGAGCAGTTCCAGCGGCGTCCGGCCCGGTCGGTCCCACTTGTTGATGACGGTGACCACGGGGATGCCTCGGTGGCGGCACACCTGGAACAGCTTCAGGGTCTGCGGCTCGAGACCCTTCGCCGCGTCGATGAGCATGACGGCGGCGTCGACGGCGGTGAGGACGCGGTAGGTGTCCTCCGAGAAGTCGGAGTGACCGGGGGTGTCGACGAGATTGACGACGTTGACGACCTCGTCGTCGGTGCCCGCGACGTCCGAGCGGGTGTAGTTGAACTGCAGGGCCGTGGAGCTGACGGAGATGCCGCGGGCCTTCTCCATCTCCATCCAGTCGGAGACCGTCGACTTGCGGCCGGCCTTGCCGTGGACCGCGCCGGCCTCGGAGATGACCTTCGCGTGCAGGGCGAGCGCCTCGGTGAGCGTCGACTTACCGGCGTCGGGGTGGGAGATGACGGCGAAGGTGCGTCTGCGCTCGGCTTCGGCTCTGACCTCCTTCGCGGCCCCGGGCTTCGCTGTGCCGGAGGACTGCGCAGGCTCCGTCGTGCCGGTGGATTGACTGTCGGCCGAAGCGTGCGGGGTGCTCAACGGGAAAAACCTCTCGAAGGGGGCAGGGAGTAGGGGCGCTATCGCCGCCAACTCGTCCATGTTACTCGGCGATTCGGTGTCGATTTCCGCCAGATTCGATCACGTTTCCCCGAGGCCGGCCCATACCGACCACTCGACGGCGCACGCTGATGTGCAACTACCGGATCTTGATCGAGGTCGTGCACCACCGGACGAGGAGCGGGTCGTGAGCAGGTTCACCGAGGAGATGTACGCGACGGCGGAGTCGGACACCGGGGCTCTGGTCACCGGCGAACCGGATACGCCGTTGCGGCAGAACTGGGGAGAGATCCACCGGCAGGCCCGCCGCATGGCCGGCGCACTGGCCGCGGCGGGTATCGGACCCGGCGACGCGGTGGGTGTCCTCGCAGGACAACCGGTGGACATCGCACCGGTCTGCCAGGCCGTGTGGATGCGCGGCGGAAGCGTGACGATGCTGCACCAGCCCACGCCGCGCACCGACCTGCAGATGTGGTCGCGCGACACCGAGGTGGTCCTGCGGATGATCGACGCCCGCGCCGTCGTGCTCGGCGCACCCTTCGAGATCGCGGAGCCGCTGCTGCGCGAGCGGGGCATCTCCGTCGTCACCGTGGAGCGGATGCGGGAGGGGAGGCCCGTCGATCCCGTCGACACGGCGGAGTCCGACATCGTGCTCCAGCAGCTGACGTCCGGGTCCACCGGCTCGCCGAAGGCGGTGCGGATCACGCACGGCAACTTCTACGCCAACGCGACGGCGATGATGGACCGCGTCAAGTTCTCGCTCGACGACGACGTCATGATCAGCTGGCTGCCGCTGTTCCACGACATGGGCATGGTGGCCTTCCTCAGCGTCCCCATGCAGGTGGGCGCCGAGGTCGTGTCGGTCACGCCGCTGGACTTCCTGCGCTCTCCGATCCTGTGGGCGGAGCTGATCAGCAAGTATCACGGAACGCTCACCGCAGCACCGAATTTCGCGTACTCGTTGCTGGCCCGGAAGTTGTCGCAGGCGCCGGACGGCGCGCTCGACCTGTCGTCGATGCGCTGGATGTGGAACGGCGCCGAGCCGGTCGATCCCGACACGATGGAGGCCCTCGCGGAGGCCGGGGAGCGCTTCGGTCTCGACCCGTCCGCCCTCGCGCCCTCCTACGGGATGGCCGAGACCACGCTCGCGGTGTCGGTCCCCGATCCGGGACGCGGGATGGTGCTCGACGTGGTGGACCCCGACCTGCTCGAGGCCGGCGGGATGGCCGTGCCGACCAACCGCACCCACACGCGCCGCATGCCCACCCTCGGCCGTCTCGTGGCCGGTCTCGAGGGCCGGGTCGTCGGCCGTGACGGACAGGTGCTGCCACCCCGCGGCGTGGGCATCATCCAGTTGCGCGGCGAGGCCGTCACGCACGGCTATCTCACCGTGGACGGACCCGTACCCGCGCAGGACGCCGACGGCTGGCTCGACACCGGCGACGTGGGTTACTTCACCGAGGAAGGTCTCGTCGTGGTGTGCGGCCGGGTGAAGGACGTCATCATCATGGGCGGCCGCAACATTTATCCCACCGACATCGAGCGAGCGGCGGGGACCGTCGACGGGGTGCGTCCCGGCAACGCCGTCGCCATCCGGCTCGACGCGGGGGACAAGCGCGAATCGTTCGCGGTGGCCGTGGAGACCAAACTCTTCGACCACCCCGACGAGGTGCGCCGCATCGAACACGACGTCGTGCACGCGGTGGTCGCCGAGGTGGGCGTGCGGCCCCGCACGGTCGCGGTACTCGGTCCCGGCAGCATCCCGAAGACCTCCTCGGGCAAGCTGCGTCGCGGCACCTCGCTGGCACTGCTGACGCGGGCCTGAGCACCGCGCCACGCGACGCCGCTGCGACCGCGCCGGCCTCGGCGGAGGCGGGCGGTCAGTGGATGCGGTTCTGGGCGCCCTCGAGGCCGAGCCTCAGCAGCAGTTCGACGGCGTCGGCGCCTTCCTCGCACCACACGTCGAGCTCCTTGCGTTCGGTCGCCGAGAACGGCTTGAGCACGAAGTCGGCGGGATCCTGGCGGCCGGGAGGGCGGCCGATGCCCATCCGGACCCGCAGGTAGTCCTTGGTGCCGAGCGCCGACGAGGTCGACCGCAGGCCGTTGTGCCCGTTCTCGCCACCGCCGAGCTTGAGCCGAATCGTGCCGAAGTCCAGGTCGAGTTCGTCGTGTAGGACGATCACGTTCGAGGGATCGACCGAGAAGAACTTGGCCAGGGAGGCGACCGGACCGCCGGACAGGTTCATGTAGGTGCGCGGCTTCGCGATGATCACCTGCCGCCCGTCGAGCCGGGCCTGCACGATGTCGGCGTTGCTGCGCTTGTGCGCGGAGAACTTGCCGCCGACGCGTCCGGCCAGCACGTCGGCCACCATGAATCCGATGTTGTGCCGGGTGTTCTCGTACTTCGGGCCGGGGTTGCCGAGACCGACCACGAGCGCGGCGTCGTCGCCCACGAACTGATCCTTCCGTGCATTCGAACGACGTGCGGCGCGCCACCCCGAAGGGATGACGCGCCGCACGAGTGACTTCACAGGGAGCCGGTGAAGGCTCAGGCCTCCTCGGAGGCCTCTTCTGCGGTCTCTTCGCCCTCGGCGCCTTCCAGGGCGTCGGCGGAGGGAGCCTCGACGATGTTCACGAGCAGCAGCTCGGGATCGTCCTGCAGGGTCGCGCCGGCGGGCAGCTCGACGCCACCGGCCAGGATCTGGGTGCCGGCCTCGGCGCCCTCGATCGAGACGGTGATCTCCTCGGGGATGTTCAGGGCGTCGGCCTCGAGCTTGATCGTGTTGACCTCGTTGACCACCAGCGTGCCGGAGCCGGCCTCACCGGAGAGGACGACGGGCACCTCGACGGTGACCTTCTCGCCCTTCTTCACGACGAGCAGGTCGGCGTGCTCGATGTAGCGACGGATGGGGTGGACGACGACCGACTTGGTCAGCGCGAGCTGATCCTCGCCGTCGACGTCGAGGGTGAGGATGGCGTTGGTGCCGTGGTTACGCAGCACGGCTGCGAACTCGAGGTCGGGGAGGGCGAGGTGCCGGGGCTCGGTGCCGTGGCCGTAGAGGACGGCGGGGACCTGGCCGGCGCGACGGGCGCGGCGTGCGGCACCCTTGCCGAACTCGGTGCGGACGCTGGCTACGAGACGATTCTCGTCGGACATGATGTGACGGCTCCTACGCTGGTGGCACTTGGTGGTCGGGTGTTCTCGAACGAACGGATCCGACACGTGCGACCGGGGAGCACATTGCTTCCGTCGCAGCCGCGTCGATCACGGTGATCCAGCGATATTGCGGTTCACCCTCGCCGAGACAACTCGAACCACTTTACCGGACGACGTCGATCAGGGACAAACAGCCCTGTCGTCGACGCGCGTGAGCTTCACGACCGGGCGATGTCGTGCACCGAGGCGAGGAACCTGTCGACGTCGGCGGGGGAGACGAAGTAGTGCGGCGACGCCCGCACCACCGACTGCAGGTCGCGCGAGGTCATGTCCAGCAGCGTCGAACTGCGGCTGCTGACCGTGACCGTCACGGACCGCTCGGCCAGGGCGTCGCGGACCTCCCGCGGGTCGCGGCCGTCCACGGTGAACGAGACGATGCCGCTGCGCTGCTCGCCGAGGTCGGTGACGGTGACGCCGTCGATGCCCGCGAGCCCCTCGCGCACGTGCCCGGCCCGGTAGGCCACCGCCTCGGCCACGGCGTCGACACCCAGATCGAGGAGATAGTCCACGGCCGCGCCGAGCCCGAGCCGGGCCGCCACTCCGGCCTCCCACATCTCGAAGCGGGTGGCGTCCGGAGCGAGTTCGTAGCTGTCGGCCGAGGTCCACGAGGCGCTGTGCAGGTCGAGAACGGCCGGTTCGAGTTCGCTCACCAGGCGCGGCCGAACGTAGAGGAAACCGGTGCCGCGCGGCCCGCGGAGCCACTTGCGCCCGGTGCCCGACAGTGCGTCGACGTCGAGTTCGGGCACGCTCACCGGCAGCTGCCCCACCGACTGGCACGCGTCGAGCAGCACGAGCGCCCCGACCGCGTGCGCGGCGTCGGCGATCTCCCGCACCGGGTTGACGAGCCCGCCGTTGGTGGGGGCGTGCACGACGGACACCAGCCGCACCCGTTCGTCGAGCATCCCCTCGAGCGCCTCGACGTCGACGCGGCCGGACGGATCGGACGGAACGGCCTCGACGGTGGCGCCGGTCGCCCGCGCGCGCTGCAGCGCGGCGATCGCGTTTGCGGCGTATTCGGCCTGAGAGATCAGGATGCGGTCGCCGGGTCGCAGCGGCACCGCGTAGAAGAAGGACGTCCACGCCCGCGAGGCGCCGTCGGACAGCGCGAGGGAGGTCTCCGGCACGTCGAACAGGCGGCCGAGCGAGGTCTTCACGGCCGTCAGGTCGTCGAGCCGTTCGTCGGCCGCCACGTACCCGCCGATCTCGGCCTCGCGGCGCAGGTGCGCGAGCATCGTCTCGAGCACCGGTGCCGGGGGCAGCGACGAGCCGGCGCTGTCGAGGAAGACCCGATCGAAGCATCCCGGTGTGTCGCGTCGGGCCGCCTGGAGGTCCAGCACGGGCCGCTCACCTCCTCCGTCGTCCGTATCGTCGGGGTCGAGCCTGCCCGGTGGAGTGCGTTCGCGCACGCACCGGTGCGTTATCCGCGCGTCGTGTCCCCCGGCGGGTTAGTCTCGACCGCAGACCTGGCGCACCGGCCGAGGGGGTGGACGAATGGCAATGGCAGTCGATGCCGCAGCCTCCCGTGCCCGCAAGGACCTCGGCTCCCGAGCAGCAGCGGAGGACCACGTCCGCAGCAGGGCATTCCGGCTGGGAATCCCCAGGCTGATCGGGGTCGAGCTCGAATGGCTCACCGCGCGGGCCGACGGCACCGAATCGCGTCCCGAACTCACGAGGCTCGTCGAGGCCCTCGGGCCCCACGCGCCGCGCACGGTAGCGCCGTCGTCGTCGGCCCGTCCCCTGCCGTCGGGCAGCGCGGTCAGCGTCGAGCCGGGTGGTCAGATCGAGCTGTCGAGCGTGCCGTGCACTTCGGCACGGCAGGTGTGCGATCGGCTCACGGCCGACCTCCGCATGCTCCGGGCGTTGCTGGCCCGCCGGTCGGTGACCATGCTCGACCGCGCCGCCGACGAGGTGCGGCCTCCCCACCGTCTGCTGCGCACCCCGCGCTACGGAGCGATGGAACTCCGCTACGACCGGATCGGCCCGATGGGCCGGTTGATGATGAACAGCACTGCGTCCATACAGGTTTCCGTCGACGCGGGACGCGACGAGGCAGAGGTGGTGCAGCGCTGGGAGTTGCTCCACGCCATCGGCCCGGCGATGATCGCGGCCTTCGCGTGCTCGCCCCGGCTGCGAGGTGCTCCGGAGGGCGACTGGGCGTCGCAGCGGATGCGCACGTGGCTCGAACTCGATCCCGCCCTCGGTCACGTCGACCATCCCGCCGACTACCCCGCGTGGGTGCTCGACGCACCGCTGACCTGCGTGCGTTCGGAAATGCCCGAATGGTACGCACCGCCCGGCGCCACCTTCGCGGCGTGGCTCGCGGGCGAGCTCGACGCCGACATCCACCGTCGACCCACCATCGACGACCTCGACTACCACATGACGACGCTGTTCCCGCCTGTTCGTCCGTGCGGGCATCTCGAGGTGCGTTATCTCGACGCCCAGCCGGCCGAGTCGTGGCAGGTGCCCGTCGCGGCTCTCGAGGCGTTGCTGTCGGCGCCCGAGGTCTCCGCGGAGGCGTGCGCGATCGCCGCGCCGGTGCGCGACCAGTGGTCCGAGGCGGCCCGCGTCGGTCTCGCCTCGCTCGAATTGCGTGCTGCCGCGGCGGGTTTGCTCTCGCTCGCGGCGGAGTCCTCCCGCGACATGCGGTTCACCGCGGCGCTCGACGCGGCCGCGGCACGGTGCCTGCGCGGTCTGGCGCCGGGTGAGGAGGTGCGGTGACACCTGCTCGTGTTGCGCTCAGGCGGCACCTCGAGCGGGCGCGTGCCCGCACCGAGGTACTCGCCTCCGTGCCGGAACAGGATCTCACCGCACAACATTCGCCGTTGATGAGCCCGCTGGTGTGGGATCTCGCGCACATCGCCAACCAGGAGGAGCGCTGGCTCGTGCGGGTCGCGGGCAGGCGCCCTGCGGTTCGCGGCGACATCGACGATCTCTACGACGCGTTCCGGCATCCCCGCGCGACCCGCACGGGGCTGCCACTGCTCGACCCCGACGCCGCCCGCCGTTACGCGCGTGCCGTCCGCGAGCTCACCTGGGATGTGCTCGAAGACAGTGCATTCGACGACGATCTGACCCGCGAGGGTTTCGTATTCGCGATGGTCGCGCAGCACGAACAGCAGCACGGCGAGACGATGCTCGCGACGCACCAGTTACGGCAGGGTCCACCCTTGCTCGACGCGCCGGAAGCGCCGCGCACCGGAACCGTCCGCGACACCGAACGTGTCCGGATCCCCGCCGGCGCATTCGAGATGGGCACGTCCACCGATCCGTGGGCCCTCGACAACGAGCGCCCGGCACACGTCGTCGAGGTGCCGGAGTTCGAACTCGACGCGGTGCCCGTCACCAACCGCCGTTACCTCGGGTTCGTCGAGGACGGCGGTTACGAGCGGCCCGAACTGTGGAGCGAGGCAGGTTGGCAGCACCGCCTCGACGCCCGTCTCGAGGCCCCGCAGTTCTGGAGTCGCGACGAAACCGGATGGAGCCGAACGGCCTTCGGCCGCACGATGCCGCTGCACCCGGACGAGCCGGTCGTGCACGTGTGCTTCCACGAGGCGGAGGCGTTCGCCCGCTGGGCCGGTGGACGTCTTCCGACCGAGGCCGAATGGGAGAAGGCGGCACGCTGGGATCCGGCCACCGGGCTCAGCCGCCGATTCCCGTGGGGCGACGAGGATCCCGGTCCCGAGCACGCGAATCTCGGTCAGCGTCATCTCGGTCCCGCCGTCGTCGGCGCGTATCCGCAGGGAGCGTCACCGCTCGGGGTGCACCAGCTGATCGGCGACGTCTGGGAGTGGACGTCCACACCGTTCACCGGTTATCCGGGCTTCCGCGCGTTCCCGTACCGCGAGTACTCGGAGGTCTTCTTCGGCGACGGACACCGGGTTCTGCGCGGAGGCTCGTTCGGAACCGACGAGGTCGCGTGCCGCGGAACCTTCCGCAACTGGGATCTGCCGATCCGCCGTCAGATCTTCTCCGGGCTCCGCGTCGCGTACGGGACGGGCGATGTGTAGACATCTGGCGTACATCGGGCCGGAGACGAACGTCGCGGCACTGCTGTCCACCGGAACCAACTCGCTGCTCCGCCAGTCGTGGGCGCCCACCGACATGCGTGGGGGAGGCACGATCAACGCCGACGGATTCGGTGTCGGATGGTGGAGTGCCGAGGGCACCTTCGGGCGCTACCGGTCGGCGTTGCCGATCTGGTCCGATCCCTTCGTCGGTGAAGGCCTGACGTCGATACGGTCGCGCACCGTCGTCGCCGCGACCCGCTCGGCCACCGAGGGGATGCCCGTCGAACGGTCGGCGGCCGCGCCCTTCTCCGACGACCGGTGGGCGTTCAGTCTCAACGGTGTCGTCCGGGGCTGGCCGGGATCGCTCGTCACCCTCGCCGGCGCGCTTCCCGTCGCCGAACTGCTGCAGCTCGAATCACCGACCGATGCTGCCACGCTGTGGCTCCTGCTCCAGTCGCGTCTGCGCTCGGCCGATCCCGAGCCGGCGCTGATCTCACTCGTCCACGACGTGCTGGAACTCGCACCGGAATCACGGTTGAACATGTTGCTGTGCAACGAATCCGGGATCTGGGCCACCGCCTGGTACCACTCGCTGTGGACGTTCGTCGACGAGCAGGTCGCGATCGTGGCGTCCGAACCGTTCGACGACGACAGCCGCTGGAAACCCGTACCCGACCGGCATCTCGTCGCCGCGATGCCGGGCAAACTCATCGTCTCACCACTGGAGGTCGGTTCACCGTGATCGTCGACGTGCATCTGCGCCCCGAGGACCTCGACGCCAAACTGCGCGAGGACGCACGGCGCGGACTCACGTCCGATCCCAAGTACCTGTCGCCGACCTGGCTGTACGACGCGCGGGGCAGCGAACTGTTCGACGAGATCACGCGACTGCCCGAGTACTATCCGACACGCACCGAATTCGCACTGCTGCGACAGCACGCCGCCGACTTCGCCGATGCCGCCCGCCCCGAGATGCTCGTCGAACTCGGCTCCGGGTCGTCCGAGAAGACGCACGTGCTGCTCGACGCCCTCGAACCGTATCTCCACACCTACGTGCCGCAGGACGTCTCCGAACCGGCGTTGCGGTCGGCCGTCACCCGGCTGGCGGCGGAGTATCCGAACCTGACGGTGCACGGGGTTGTCGGCGACTTCACCGATTCGCTCACGCATCTGCCGGCCGGCGGGAAACGCGCGATCGCGTTCCTCGGCGGCACGATCGGCAATCTCGTCCCGAGCGAACGCGCACAGTTCCTCGCCGGGACGGCCGCGATCCTCCATCCCGGCGAGTGGCTGCTCCTCGGCGCCGGTCTCGTCATCGACCGCGACACCCTGATCGCCGCCTACGACGACGCGGCCGGCGTGACGGCGGAGTTCGACCGGAACGTCCTGCGGGTGCTCAACGACCGGCTCGGCGCCGACTTCGATCCCGCCCGGTTCGTGCACCGCGCCGTCTGGGACCCGGAGAACGAGTGGATCGAGATGCGCCTCGAGGCGACCGAGGCGATGGACGTGACGATCCCGGGCCTCGACCTGCAGATCTCCTTCGCCGAGGGTGAGCAGATCCGGACCGAGATCTCCGCGAAGTTCCGCCTCGTCGGAATCTCGCAGGAACTCGCCGACGCGGGATTCGTGGTCCGGCACGAATGGGTGGATCCGGACGGACGGTTCGTCCTGCTCGCCGCATCCCGGGAGTAGTCCTCGAAAGGCGGCCGACGAGCCGATTCGACTTCCGCCGCGCCCACACGGGACGCTGGAGGACATGGCGTCCTCCCGTCCCGTCCTGACGACCCCGGTCCTGTTGCTCATGGCCGTGGCGACGGGTCTGTGCGTGGGTGGCAACTACTTCAACCAGCCGCTGCTCGACTCGATCGCCGAAGCACTGGACACCTCCCGATCGGCCGCCGCCTCTACCGTGACGGTCGCGCAGGTCGCCTATGCTCTCGGCCTGCTGTTCCTCGTGCCGCTCGGCGACATGTTCCCGCAGCGGCGGCTGGCGGTGATGCTCATGCTGGCCGCGGCGGCGGGGCAGGGGCTGAGCGGATTCGCGCCGAACATCGGGGTGCTCGTGGTGGGCACCGCTGTCGCCGGTCTGTTCTCGGTGGCCGCGCAGGTGCTGGTGCCGTTCGCGGCGACCCTCGCGACGCCGGAATCGAGGGGTCGCGCGGTCGGCACCGTGATGAGCGGGCTGCTCGTCGGGATCCTCGTGGCCCGGAGCGTCGCGGGCATCCTCGCCGAACTCGGCGACAGTTGGACGACGGTCTACCGGGTGAGCGCGGTCGCGATGGTGATCGTGGCGCTCGCGTTGTGGCGGGTGCTGCCGGCGACGCCACCGGTGGTCCGTCAGGGTTACGGCAGCACGCTGCGATCACTCGGGACGTTGATCGTCACGCATCCTCGCCTGCGCACCCGGACCCTGCTCGGCGGGCTGGGTTTCGCGTCGGTGGGCGCGCTGTTCTCGACGATGGCGTTTCTGCTGTCCGACCCGCCCTTCGGCCTCGACGACCTGCAGATCGGGCTCGTCGGGCTGGCCGGGGTGGCCGGTGCGTTCGCCGCGACCGCGGCGGGCCGGCTCGTCGACCGCGGTTACGGACCGCCGACGACGGCGGTGGGAGTGTTCACGCTGATCGCGTCGTGGGCGGCGCTCGCGGCGGGTGCGAGCTCGCTGGTGTGGTTCGTCGTCGGGATGCTCGTCGTCGACCTCGCGCTCAACCTCGTGCACATCACCAACCAGAACATCGTGTACGCCCTCGACCCCGACGCCCGCTCGCGCGTCAATTCCGTCTACATGACGGGCTACTTCATCGGTGCGGCGTCCGGTTCGGCGCTCGGCACGATGGCGTGGAGCGCCGGCGGGTGGACCGCGGTGTGTGTGCTCGGTGTCGGACTGGCGGCGCTCGCGGGTGTCGTGTGGGCGCTCGATCTTCGGCTCACCGCCCGGATGCGTGCGCGTTCGGCTACAGCGACCGGCGGACCGGCAGCAGCCTGAGATCGCGCGCCCGGCCGATGGCTTCCACCCGCGTGTGCACGCCGAGCTTGCGGTAGATGCTGCGCAACTGGGTCTTGATCGTGTTGTGCGAGACGAACAACTTCTTCGCGATGTCGGCGTGCGTCGATCCCAGCGCCAGCAACTCCAGCACGTCTGTCTCCCGCCGGGACAGTTCGACATGGGTGACCGGTTCGGTGAAGACGGACCCGATCGCCTCGTCCGGGACGGTGAGACCGCCGGGCTCCGCGAGACGCCCGGCGACACCCTCGGCCAGAGTGGTGAAGGCGCGGCGGTTGCCGAGGGCCTCGGCGAGCGTGCAGGCCCGCTGCCAGCTGCGGACCGCGGCGTCCTTCTTGTCGAGATCGAGGTGGGCGCTCGCCTCGATGAGCAACGCCTCGACATGTGCGCGCGGGAAGCCGCACTCCGTCCACGGAACACGCTTGAGCTTCTTGAGCGCGATCTCCGGATGACCGGTGAACAGTTCGACACGCGCGTTCGTCACCACGAGCATCGGATGGGTCTGCGGCGACTCCTCGGCGAGGGCGCGCGCGAGGTTGCCGTTGCCGAGCGCCAGCTGCAGGTCGATCTCGGCGGCCCCGAGCAGGATGCGCGAGAACGCGCCGCGGTCGAACAGATCGTGGTGTGAAGCGATGAGCCGGTGCAGTTCGGTGAGTCCGTCGTAGGCGTTGCCCGCCGCCAGGTTGTAGTAGGCCCGGCCGTAGGCGACGAATCCCCAGAGTTCCTCCGAAACCCGCGGGACACCGAGCTCGTCGAGATATCCGACGGCACGGTCGAGCTCGAGCGAGTCGAGGTGGACGAGCGCGGACGCCACGCGACCACCCACCTTGACCATCTCGCCCCAGCGACCCTCGGTGGGCTCGGCGTTGCTCTCGATGCGCAGCCATTCCCGGGCGCGCGGATTGTCGCCCGTCACCGCCCAGTTCAGCGCCGAGCTGCCCGCGGCGTTCTGGATGACGAAGGCGATGTTCACGGCGTACGCACCGCGGTAGGCGCGGCGGAAGACGGTGGTGGACTCGGTCAGATATCCGGCGAGCTGGAGCGTGATCGCCCACTGCACGCGCAGCAGCGGCAGTTGCGGACCGAGATCGTCGGGCCGGTGTTCGAGGATCGAATCGACGAGCGGACGCAACAGCAGCGTCAACCGCGCGGCCTCACCGAATTCGCCCGAGACCCGCAGGGTCAGGGTCTGCACCGTCGCGACGTAGAGGGCCTGCGCGGCGCCGGGTGTCTTCCCGAGCTCGGTGAGTTCGTCGGGATCCGCGGGCAGGGAGGCGTGCAGGATCGAATGTTCGTCGAGCATCTGTGTGAACAGCGCGCGACCTGCCTGGACCGACGGATGGTCGCCGAGCTCCTGGTCGGGGATCTGCCGAAGCACCTTGACGAGAACGTCGAAAGAACTGTCGACCATGCGCGCCCAGGATTCCTCGACGATCGCCACGGCGGTCTCCCAGTCGCCGGCCTCGACGGCATAGATCGACGCCTCGGCGGGCCTGCCGGCGTCGCGATGGGCCCGGGCGAGTTCGACGAGCAGGGCGTCGACACGTCCGGGTTGCTCTCGGCGGGAGATGTCGAGCACGCACGAGCGGACGGCGTCGGGCCACCGCCACGTCCGGGGATCGTCGAAGGGCGAATCCATCACGAGGCCGGCCGCGGCGAGCGTCGCGAGTGCGGCCTCGGGGTCCGCCGCGCCCGTCAGTTCGGCCGCCCGCTCGGCGGTGACGCTGTGGGCAGCGGCGACCGAGAACGCGAACTCGCGGTGCGCGTCGTCGAGTTCGTCGAGCCGGCTCTCCACATACGTCCGCACGAGGCGGGCCAAGGCCGGGGTCGGCAGTCCACGGGAGTCGATCAGGCGCTGGGGCCGGCTCCGGGCGACGGCCGCGGCCGCCGAGACCAGGGTGGGCACACCACCGAGCACGCGACACACGACCTCGCACTCGCTGTCGGAGCGCTCCGGTCCGGCGTCGCGCAACAGCGTCGTCGTCTCCTCGATGGTGAACGCGAGATCGGCCGCCGGGACGTACGTGGAGTCGATCCCGCGGAGGACGACCTCGGTCATGTCGGTGCTGTTTCCCGGCAGGCAGACGATCGCATCGAGCAGGGGGCACCGGTCGAGCAGCCGAAGGGTTGCTTCGAGCACCTCGGCCGAGTTCTGCGGCGACACACAGGCGAGCACGAGCAGGCAGGGCGACCCCAGATCGCGGAAGGTACGGACCACGCGCTCGAACGGGGAATCGTCGGGACCGTCGCCGGCGACCTCGACGGCCGGGTGATCGGCGAGGACCGCGAGCACATGCTCGGGCAGGTCGCCGTCGCCGGACGCCGTGAGTTCGGGAACCCAGACGATCGTGTGGTCGGGTGCGCCGCCCCGATGGAGCCATCCCGCGACGAGCGTCCGCTTGCCGAAACCCGGGGGAGCGTCGCTCACCGTCAGCGTGGAGCACCGGTCGAGACACGCGAACAATCGGGGTCGCGCCAGAGCCGAGGACAAGGAACGCCACGCGGGTGCACCGACGCGAGAGGAGTCGGAAACACTCACGCGCACTCCTTCGGAAGGCTTCAGCCCGGATCTGCACAGGCGGGAAGGCCCGAGCAGTGCCCCCGACAGGCTCTTGGTCGATCACAGACTACCTGGTCCGTTGTCGTGAGGTGCGGTAACGACAACCGTCGTGACGTGCGGTAACGACGGCAGCCCCGGCACCGGACCGTCGAGCGGACTCGACGGAGCGGGACGGGGCTGCGGTGGTGTGAGCCGGCGACTAGCTGCCGGATGCGCTCAGACGTGCCTTCTCGAGTGCGGCGAGGGTACGCAGGATCGTCGCCTTCTGCTTCTCCAGATCGCTGCGGCGGGCGCGGGCGGCGAGGCCGTTCTGCTCGGCGACGAGCGCGAGCTGCGCGTCGATCGCGGAGAGCTGATCGAGCAGCGCGAGGGCCCGGGTCTGGATCTCCTCGACGTCCACGGCGCCCGTCCGGACCGGAGCCGCGGACTTCGCCGGCTTGGCCGAAGCGGACGAGCTGCGGGTCGCGGAGGCCGGACGCGTCGACGTCTGCGCGGAGGAACCGGTGTGGCCCTCCGTGATCGCGGCGGCGCGGGGACGCAAGGTCTTGCGCACGAGCGCCGGGTCGGGCTGCTCGGCGAGACGGATGTCGTTGAGGGCGCGGCGGGCCTCGCGGGCGGCGAGGCGGTGCTCGTATTCCTCCTCGTCGTCGGACTGCAGGGTGCCGCCGATGGGGCGCAGGCCGTACATGCCCATGAACTTGCGGGCCTCGTCGATGACGGCTTCGTGCTTACGGCATGTGGCACAGCGAGGTTCGTTGCGGAAGACCTCGACAGAGTCGGTGTCGCCGCACCAGACGCACGCACCCGGCGACCATCGTCGGACCGTTCGGATTGTCGCGTTTTCCGTAGGGGCTTCGAGAGTTTGCGCGTCGGTCACGAGGTGCCACTTTAGGTGAAAGCCGAGTTACGCAGGGGAGGGGGGTCTCGCACGACCTGCGACGATTTCACGCGGCGTGACGAAGATCATCCCCGTCCCGGCGCGTCCTTCAAACCATTGCGCCACACAGCATTTCCATACCACCCGGTCTGCCGGATCACGTTGTGGTAGCAGCGGTGAGCCAGCGCACCAGCGGCCGGAACTCACGCCACGCCGAACGCACCTCCTCGAGGGTGCGCGGACTGTCGATCCACGGCGGGGAGATCTCGGTGCGACCGGCCCACAGCGACCGGTGACGCATGAGTTCGATGCGGGGATGATCGACGTCCACGCCGCGCGGCCGGGACTTCAACCGGTCGCCGCCGATCTCGTATCCCGCGCGTTCGAGCTTGCGCACGATCCTCCCGAGCTCGGGGCCGCGACGGTCGTGATCGACCCCGGTCCGGTAACCGGCGATCTGATCGGACGAGCCGTGGAACAGGCCGGCGGCGACCCGCAATCCGGCGGCGTTGATCTCGACGTAGTAGCCGACGCTCTGCGCGACGGAGGCGAATCCGCCCTGGTGGGTCTTGTACGGCAGCTTGTCTTTGCTGAACCGCACGTCGCGGTACGGGCGGAAGGCCTTGCCCTCCCCGAACTCCTCCTCGAGTTCCGCAAGTAGGGCAAGTATCGGGCCGCGCACGCAGTCGTCGTAGACGGCCTTGTGCGCGGCCCAGAATGCTTTGCTGTTGTCGGCCTCGAGATCGTCGTAGAAGTCGAGGGCCGCGACGGGAAATCCGGTGAACACCGGACAAGTCTGCCCCGTCGTCGAGCGGAAGGTCAGGCGACCCCGTTGAACAGCGAGGTGACCGAGCCGTTCTCGAAGACCTCGCGGATCGTCTGCGCGAGCAGCGGAGCGATCGACAGCACGGTGAGGCAGTCGAACTGCTTCTCCGGCGGGATCGGCAGCGTGTTGGTGACGATGACCTCCTTGGCGCCGCACGAAGCGAGGCGCTCGGCGGCCGGGTCGGAGAGCACACCGTGGGTGGCGGCGATGATGACGTCGCCCGCGCCGGCCTCCTTGAGGATCTTCACGGCGCCGGCGATGGTGCCACCGGTGTCGATCATGTCGTCGATCAGGATGCAGGTGCGGCCGTCGACCTCACCGACCACGCGGTTCGACTTGACCTGGTTGGGCACCAGCGGGTCGCGGGTCTTGTGGATGAACGCCAGCGGCGCGCCACCGAGGGTGTCGGCCCACTTCTCGGCCACCCGCACGCGACCGGAGTCGGGGGAGACCACGGCGATGTTCTCGACGCCGTACTTGCCGCGGATGTACTCGGCGAGCTGGCCCTGTGCGTGCATGTGGTCGACCGGACCGTCGAAGAAGCCCTGGATCTGATCGGTGTGCAGGTCGACCGTGATGATGCGGTCGGCGCCGGCGGTCTTGAGCAGATCGGCGATCAGGCGGGCGGAGATGGGCTCGCGGCCGCGGTGCTTCTTGTCCTGACGGGCGTAGGGGTAGAACGGCAGGATCGCGGTGATGCGCTTGGCCGAACCACGCTTGAGCGCGTCGATCATGATGAGCTGCTCCATGACCCACTGGTTCAGCGGGAACGGATGGCTCTGCAGCACGAAGGCATCCGAACCGCGCACCGACTCCTCGAAACGCACGAACGTCTCACCGTTCGCGAAGTCCCGTGCCGTCTGCGGGGTGAGGGGGACGCCCAGTTCCTTCGCGACCTGCTCTGCCAGCTCGGGATGGGCCCGGCCGGAGAAGAGCATCAAGTTCTTCTGGTTGTCGATCCAATTGGTCACTGGTTCTGGCCGTCCTTCTGGCGATCGTGGTCGTGCGGCTGCTGTGCTCTCGATGCTGCCTCGGCAGCGGGGGTACCGGCGCGATTTCGCTGGACCCACCCGTCAATATTGCGCTGTGGCGTACCCGACACCGCCAGCGCCCCCGGAGGAACGTCGCGACGGAGTACTGTTCCGGCGCCCGTGTAGGCGCCGTCGCCCACCGTGAGGGGAGCGACGAACATAGTGTCCGACCCGGTCCGGACGTGCGATCCGACGACCGTGCGGTACTTCTTCACCCCGTCGTAGTTGACGAACACGCTCGATGCCCCGATGTTGGAGTGCTCGCCGATCTCCGCGTCGCCGACATAAGTGAGGTGGGGGACCTTCGAATGCGCTCCGATCTGCGCGTTCTTCGTCTCGACGAAGGCGCCGAGCTTGCCGCACGCGCCGAGTTCGGTGCCGGGGCGCAGGTAGGTGAACGGGCCGACGGTGGCCTCCGCGCCGATCACGGCGTCGGAGCCGTGGGTGCGCATCACGGTGGCGCCGGCGCCGACCTGCACGTCGGTCAGCGTCGTGTCGGGGCCGACCTCCGCGTCGTCGGCGATCACCGTGCGGCCGCGCAACTGCACACCCGGGTGGATGGTGACGTCGGCCCCGAGCACGACGTCGACGTCGATCCACGTCGAAGCCGGGTCGATCACCGTGACACCCTCGCGCATCCAGTGCTCGAGCAGGCGCCGGTTGAGTTCGGTGGTCAGTGCGGCGAGCTGGACGCGGTCGTTGACGCCGGAGACCTGCACGGCGTCGTCGGTGTGGAGTCCGCGGACGGTGTGGCCCTCGTTGCGGGCGATCTTCACGACGTCGGTCAGGTACAGCTCGCCCTGCGAGTTGTCGGCGCTCAGCTTGCCGAGCGCGGATCGCAGCGCGGCCGCGTCGAAGGCGTACACGCCCGTGTTGATCTCCTGGATCGCGCGCTGCGTCGGCGAGGCGTCCTTCTCCTCGACGATCCCGGCGACGTCGCCGTCGGTGGTGCGCACGATGCGTCCGTAGCCGGTCGGCTCGGACACCGTCGTGGTGAGGACGGTGACGGCGGCAGGTTCGGTGTCGAGGTGTGCGTCGAGCAGTTCCTGCAGGGTGTCGGAGCGGAGCAGCGGGACGTCGCCGGCGGTGACGACGACCGTGCCGTCGAAGTCGTCGGGGAGGGCGCCGAGGCCGCACTCCACGGCGTGGCCGGTGCCGAGCTGTTCCTCCTGGACGGTCACCCGGATCTCGCGGTCGAGATCCGCGGCGACGGCGCTCACCTCGGCGGAGACCTCCTCGCGGCGGTGCCCGACGACGGTGACGAGATGGGCGGGTCCGAGTGCGGCGGCGGCGTACAGGGAGTGAGCGAGCATCGTGCGTCCACCGAGGGTGTGCAACACCTTCGGTGTCTTCGACCGCATCCTTGTTCCTGCTCCGGCTGCCAGCACGACGATCGCGGTCTGCACCTGCATGTAGCTCCCTCGACACGTTTCTGTACGCCGGTCCGTGCGTACACCGGGGAAGCGCTGAGGCTCCCCGGGACGGTTCCCGCTCCGCCGCCAGGACTCGAACCTGAACTATCTGAACCAAAATCAGAGGTGCTGCCGATTACACCACGGCGGATTGCCACACCCCCGCGGCGGAACCGGCGGGCGTGCGCCCCTGATCCTCGCACGAGACGGCGTCGACGTCGAACCTGGGGTGGCGCGATCGGGAATGGATAGGCTGTCGAACGTTCGAGTACGTCCCGCCGCCGAAGGAGGACCTGTGTCGCAGGCGTCGCAGAAGCGAACCGAGCGCACTCCGCGGATCCGGATGACGGGCACGCAGCGTCGGGAACAGCTCATCGAAATCGGTCGCGCCCTGTTCGCCGAGCGCGGCTACGAGGGCACCTCCATCGAGGAGATAGCCCAGCGGGCGCAGGTCTCCAAGCCGGTCGTCTACGAGCACTTCGGCGGTAAGGAAGGTCTCTACGCGGTGGTCGTGGACCGCGAGATGACCGTGCTGATGTCGATGGTCACCGAGAGCCTCACCCGCAACCGGTCGAGGATCCGCGTCGAGCGGGCCGCGCTCGCTCTGCTCACCTACATAGAGGAGCGCACCGACGGCTTCCGCATCCTCGTGCGCGACTCGCCGATGTCCGCCGAGGAAGGCACCTATTCGAGTCTGCTCAACGAGGCGATGCGTCAGGTGGGGAAGCTGTTGACCGGCGACTTCTCCCGGCGGGGGCTCAACCCGGAGTTCGCTCCGCTCTACGCCCAGGCTCTCGTCGGCATGGTCGCCACCACTGCGACGTGGTGGCTCGACCGCCGCACTCCGTCGAAGGAGGACGTCGCGGCCCACCTCGTGAACCTGTGCTGGAACGGCCTCATCGGTCTGGAAGCGGACCCGAAGCTCGGGGAACCCCCGGTTTCCGAATAGTCCTCTCGTTTCCGGGACCGTCTGCTCTCTACTTTCAGGTAAGTGGCGTTATCGTTGGGATACCCGTGAGAAGGCAGGCTGTGGTGGGACGACAAGTACGCGCAGAGGTGACACGCGAATCGGTGCTGCAGGGCGCAGCGACGATCTTCGTGCGCGACGGGTACGCGGACGCGAACCTGGGCGACATCATCGAGGAGGCCGGCGTCACCAAGGGTGCGCTGTACTTCCACTTCGGTTCGAAGGAAGAACTGGCGCGCGGGGTGATCGACTCCGGCTATCTCCGCTTCGAGGCCGCCGCCGAGTCCAAGATGGACCGCCGTTCCCCGGCGCTCGAGACACTGATCGACCTGTCGGTCCTGCACGTCGACATGTCCGAGACCGATTCCGTGGTGCGGGCGATGTTCCGGCTGCTGGTCGAGATCGGCGACTACCAGGGCACCGAGCACCGGCCCTACGAGATCTGGCAGAACAACCTGCAGGAGCTCGCGGCCCGGGCCGCCGACGAGGGCGACCTCGTCGAGGACGTCGACGTCCACGCGGTCTCCCTGCTGTTGCTCGAACAGGCGATGGGCGCCCGGATCATGGCGAACGCTCTCAAGGCGACCGAACGGCTCGCAGAGCAGACCGGTGCGATGTGGCAGATGATCCTGCCCGCGCTGGTGCCGGCGAACAAGCTCGAATACTTCCGGCAGTTCGTGGAGCGCCGTCTGCGGCTGCAGTCGTGACCTTCGGGCCGTTCTCCGCCGAGGAGGCCCCCGCGGCGCTGGCGGGTCTGCTCGACCGGTTCGGGTCCGACACCGCCGTGACGATCGGTGTCGTGCCGTCGTTGCTCACCATCGCCCAGGCCGCCGACGTCCTCGGCTGCTCCCGCCGGCACGTCGCGCGCCTGGTCGACACGGGCGCACTCTCCGCCGACTTCCACGGCCTGCACCGGCGGGTGTCGCGCTCCGACGTCCTCGACCTCGCGAAGCAGCAGGCGGAGGTGGTCACGACGGTCCTCGACGGACTCGCCGATCTCACGCGGCGCGAAGGACTGTACGACCCGTTCTGACAGCATGACGCGGCCCGCCGCGGCAGCACGGTACGGTCCGTTCCGACGGTTCGACGAAGGGTGACGATGCCGGTTCGAGTGGTGCTCGATGCGACGGTCCTCGCCCGCCCCCGCCTGCGCGATGTGGCGCTCGCCCTTACCGAAGACGGCCTCTACCAACCCTTCTGGAGCGACGGAATCATCGCGGAAGTGGACCGCCGACTGCCGCAGGAACTGCTGCGTCCCGCCCGCGACTTCCTCTTCGCCGAACTCGACCGCGCCTTCCCCGACGCCCGGGTGGTCTGGCCCACCACCGTGCTCCGCGAGGTGCCGCACGTGACGGGACCGAGGGAGGCACACGTGACCTCGGTGGCGCTGCTGTGCCACGCCGACGCCGTCGTCACCGCCGACCCCGAGCTCACCGGGGCACTGGAACGATCGGGTATCGAAGCGTGGACACCCGACGCTTTCGTCACCTTCGCGCTCGACGCCGATCCCGTCCGCACCCGCGCGGCACTGCTGAGAATGGTGCGCCGTCGCTGGCTCGCCGACGATGACACCCGGCGCGAGGCGGACGACGACGAACTGTTCGCACGGCTGGCCGAGTGGGCCGCGCGCGACCTCGGTGCAAACAGCGCCGACCTCCTCGCGCCCCCGGCGCGGTAGCGCGTTTCACGCCCCCGCGCGGTAGCGCGTTTCACGCCCCGGCGCGGTGACGCGCGGGGAACAGCGGAATAGACTCGACAAGGTTCTCGTCCCACACTCAGGAGCGCCTTCCTTGTCTGCTGTGCCCCCGGCCGCTGTCCCACTGTCCGGATTGGCGCGGATCGCGCTGGCCGACGACAGACTGCGCAGGATCGGCGAGCTCGCCGGTTCCGCCGAACAGGAGATCGTCGCCCCACCCGCCGCGCGGCCGTTCGTCGCGGCGGCGCTGGCCGAGAAGACACCTCTGCTCGTGGTCACCGCCACCGGACGCGAGGCCGACGATCTCACCGCCGAACTCACCGAGATGTTCGGCGAGGGCGTCACGCAGTTCCCGTCATGGGAGACCTTGCCGCACGAGCGCCTGTCGCCGAGCGCCGACACGGTCGGCCGTCGCCTGCACGTCCTGCGTCGCCTCGCGCGTCCCGACGATCGCGATCTCGGGCCCGCACTGCGGGTCGTCGTCGCCACCGTGCGGTCGCTGGTGCAGCCGATGGCTCCCGGACTCGGCGAGATCGACCCCGTCACGCTGCGGGTCGGCACCGAACACGACTTCGAGGAACTCGTCGAGCGGCTCGTCGAACTGGCGTACACCCGCGTCGACATGGTCGGCAAGCGCGGTGAGTTCGCGGTGCGCGGCGGCATCCTCGACGTCTTCCCGCCCACCGCCGACCATCCGGTCCGCGTCGAGTTCTGGGGCGACGAGGTCACCGAACTTCGCTGCTTCTCCGTCGCCGACCAGCGTTCGATCTCCGAGGTCGACGTGCCGGTGCTCGTCGCGCCGCCGTGCCGCGAACTGCTGCTCACCGACGAGGTCAAGGCCCGCGCCGCGCAGCTCGCCGAGGACAACCCGGCCGATGCGGCGCTCGTCGAGATGCTCGACAAGATGGCCGGCGGCATCCCCGTCGAGGGCATGGAAGCGTTGCTGCCGGTGCTGCAGCCCGGCGAGTTGCAGTTGCTCACCGACGTTCTGCCCGCCGGGGCGCACGTGCTGATCTGCGACCCGGAGAAGGTCCGCACCCGTGCGAGCGATCTCGCCCGCACCGGGCAGGAGTTCCTCGAGGCGTCGTGGACGGCCGCCTCGATCGGTGGTGCGGCGCCGCTCGACACCTCGAACCTCAACGGGGTGGACGGCCGGAAGCTCGATCTCGGCGCGTCGGCCTACCGGTCGCTGCGTCAGGTGCGCGAGGCCGCGCAGGCCGCGGGCAGACCGTGGTGGACGCTCAGCCCGCTCGCCTCCGGTGCCGACACCGAACTCGTCCTCGACGTGCAGCCGGCCCCCGAGGTCCGCGGCTCCGAGGACCTGCTGTCGATGCTGTTCGTGAACCTGCGCGCCCACGTCACCGCGGGGGGCCGTGCGGTGATCGTCGTCGCCGGTGCGGGCACCGGACAGCGCATCCTCGAGCGGCTGAAGGAGAACGAGGTCCCCGCCGCGAAGCTCGAACCGGGCACCGAACCGGTGCGCGGGCAGGTCGGCGTCATGCGCGGTTGCCTGCACGAGGGCGTCGTCCTCCCCGGCAACGACGACAACGTGGTGCCGGGGCTGGTGGTCGTCACCGAGGCCGACCTCACCGGTAACCGCGTGGTCACCGAGGGCCGCAAGACTCCCGTCAAGCGTCGCAACCAGGTCGACCCGCTCGCCCTGAACGCCGGTGACTTCGTCGTCCACGACCAGCACGGCATCGGCAAGTTCGTCGAGATGGTCGAGCGCACGGTCGGTGGTGCCCGCCGCGAGTATCTCGTCATCGAGTACGCGCCCGGCAAGCGGGGCCAGCCCGGCGACAAGCTGTTCGTGCCGATGGAGCAGCTCGACCAGCTCTCTCGGTACGTCGGCGGTGAGCTGCCGTCCGTCAGCAAGCTCGGCGGATCCGACTGGGCCAACACCAAGCGCAAGGCGCGCAAGGCGGTTCGCGAGATCGCCGGCGAGCTCGTGCGGCTGTACGCGGCGCGGCAGGCCTCGCCCGGCCATGCCTTCGCGCCCGACTCGCCGTGGCAGAAGGAGATGGAGGACGCCTTCCCCTTCACGGAGACACAGGACCAGCTCACGGTGATCTCCGAGGTCAAGGCCGACATGGAGAAGGCGGTGCCGATGGACCGCGTCGTGATCGGCGACGTCGGCTACGGCAAGACCGAGATCGCGGTGCGTGCGGCCTTCAAGGCCGTGCAGGACGGCAAGCAGGTCGCGGTGCTCGTCCCCACGACCCTGCTCGCGCAGCAGCACCTGCAGACCTTCACCGAGCGGATGGCGGCCTTCCCCGTGACGGTGAAGGGGCTGAGCCGGTTCACCGACGCATCCGATTCGCGCGCGATCACCGAGGGCATGGCCGACGGCACCGTCGACATCGTCGTCGGCACCCACCGCCTGCTCCAGACCGGGATCCGCTGGAAGGACCTCGGTCTCGTGATCGTCGACGAGGAGCAGCGTTTCGGCGTCGAGCACAAGGAACACATCAAGGCGCTGCGCACGCACGTCGACGTGCTCACGATGTCGGCCACACCGATTCCGCGAACCCTCGAGATGAGCATGGCCGGGATCCGCGAGATGTCGACCATCCTCACCCCGCCCGAGGAGCGGCACCCGATCCTCACCTATGTGGGTGCGTACAACGACAAGCAGGTCGCCGCGGCGATCCGCCGAGAGCTGCTGCGCGACGGTCAGGTCTTCTACGTCCACAACCGGGTGAGCTCGATCGACAAGGCCGCCAAGCGACTCCGCGATCTCGTCCCCGAGGCGCGGGTCGCGGTCGCGCACGGGCAGATGAAGGAGGAGACGCTCGAGAAGACGGTGCAGGGCTTCTGGCAGCGCGAGTTCGACGTGCTGGTGTGCACGACGATCGTCGAGACCGGCCTCGACATCTCGAACGCCAACACGCTCATCGTCGAACGTGCGGATTCGCTCGGTCTGTCGCAGCTGCACCAGTTGCGCGGCCGCGTCGGGCGTTCGCGTGAGCGCGGCTACGCGTACTTCCTGTACCCGGCGGAGAAGCCGCTGACGGAGACCGCCTACGACCGACTCGCCACGATCTCGCAGAACTCCGATCTCGGCGCGGGTATGGCCGTGGCCATGAAGGACCTCGAGATCCGCGGCGCCGGTAACGTTCTCGGTGCCGAACAGTCCGGCCACGTCGCCGGCGTGGGCTTCGACCTGTACGTGCGGCTCGTCGGCGAGGCCGTCGAGGCGTACCGGGCCGCGGCCGACGGCCGCACGGTCACCACCGACGAAGCGCCCAAGGAGGTGCGGATCGACCTTCCCGTCGATGCGCACATCCCGGCCGACTACGTCGCATCCGACCGGCTGCGCCTCGAGGCGTACCGCAAGCTCGCCGCCGCGAACGACGACGCCGCGATCGCCACGGTCGTCGACGAACTCGTCGACCGTTACGGTCCGCTGCCCGATGAGGTGCAGCGGCTCGTGTCCGTCGGCCGGTTGCGGTTGCTGTGCCGCGAGTACGGCCTCGAGGAGGTCGCGGTCACCGGCACCCAGATCCGGATCTCGCCGATGGAGCTGCCCGACTCGAAGCAGATGCGGCTCAAGCGGTTGTACCCGGGAGCGCAGTACCGCGCGACGAGCGGTCTCGTGCAACTGCCGATCCCGCGGACCGGCGGGGTCGGATCGGATCGGGTGCGCGACGTGGCGCTGCTGCAGTACATCGCCGACTTCCTGCTCGCCCTCGACGGCAAGCCGCAGGGCTCGGTGGACCTGAACAGCGCGGCGACGGTGAATGCATGACCGACTACACCGCTCTCGCCGAGGCGGCGGCCGTGATGGACAGACTGTGGTCGTTCGGGGGATGGGAGGTCACCCAGACCCACGAGAGTCTGCGCCGCTATCTGATCGAGGAGACCTACGAGTTTCTCGACGCCGTCGAGTCGGGTGATCCGGACGAGCTCCGCGAAGAACTCGGCGACCTGCTGCTGCAGGTGCTGTTCCACTCCCGGATCGCCGAGGCGAACGGGCAGTTCACGGTCGACGACGTGGCGGCGACGCTCGTCGCCAAGCTGGCCGCGCGCAGCCCGCACCTGACCAACGGGCACACCGGTCCGCTCGACGTCGCGGAGCAGGAAGCGGCGTGGGAGATCGCGAAGAAGACGGAGAAGGCACGCACGTCGTGCCTCGACGGGATCGCGATGGCGCAGCCCGCACTCTCCCCGGCCGACAAGGTGATCGAACGCGCGATGCGAGCGGGTTTCCCGGAGGACCTGGTGCCCGAGACGTTGCGGGTCGTCCGGATCACAGGCACGGGCGACACGGAGTCGACGCTCCGATCGGCGATCCTCGCGTTCGCCGGATCGATCCGGGCAACGGAGAAGGCCGCGCACACCGACGGAGTTCCGCACGGCGGGCTCGACGAGGATGCGTGGCGTCGCTACTGGGCACCCGCCGGCGAGCACCGCGGGGGACCCGCAGACGAGCACCGCGGGGGACCCGCAGACGAGCACCGCGCCTGAATGTGTCTCACCCGACCCACCGGACCCCGTGCCGGCTGTCGGGTGGAATACACCAGCGGCCCTCGAACTCCGGGAACTGCGCCCGCACTTCGGGGAGCAGATCGGGGACGGTGAGCAGGATGCAATCGGGGGATGCATCGCGCAGAGCGGTGAGGTCGACGATCGGGACGTCCGTTCCCGGCATTCGCCGTCCGGCCTTCGCCGGTGAGCCGTCGGCGACGGCCTCCATGACGGAGCGGTCGACACCCGCACGAGCGAACAGTGCCACGGCCCGGGAAGCCCCGCCGTAGGCGAAGACCCGTCGGTGTTCGGCGGCCGACTTGCGCAGCCAGGAGACCAGTTCGTCCACCTGGCGGTCGGCCTGCCGTTGCAGGGTGCGGAGTGTCGCAGCGCTCGTGATGCCGGTCGCCCGTTCGGCGGCGAGGATCCGGCGTGCACTCAGTCCCGCATTCGTCCACGGATCCCGTTCGGCAGCGACCAGCACGGTGCCGCCGTAGAGGTCGAAGGTCCAGGCCTCGGAGATGTGCAGTCCCACGTCCTCGAGCAGTCGCCGCAGCGCGGTCAGTGAGTAGTACGCGAAATGACCGTGCCGCAGGGCGTTCCACTGGCCCTGCGACACGATGGCGGAGAGGGTGTGGAACTGGAGCAGCAGCACACCGTCGGGGGAGAGCGCCGCCGCGCGTTTGAGGAATGCCGCGCGCTGATCGGCTTCGTGCATGATGCCGAAGCTGTCGAGGACCAGGGACGCGGCGGCCCCGGGGAAGGCGGGCTGGAAACCGCGTTCGATCAGCAGGGGGAGCCAGGTGCCGCCGTGCGGACTGCCGAACTCGATCACCGTGCGGCCCTTCAGCCTGCCCGCCCGCTCGACGACCTCGACGGCCTCCCGGGCCTGCTCGCGCAGCGCCTCCGGCTCGATGCCGCGGGGCTCGTCCGGGACGGTGTCGTCGTCCGCCAGCTGCGCCAGTCCGCAGCCGGTACACAAAACCATCGCCAGTTCGTGGGCTGATTCGGCGGGTAAAGGAGGCGAGTCCCCGGGTGGAAAGAAATCGGCGGGCGGGACCGCTCCGAGATCGAGGACTCGCTCGAGGCGATCGTGGCCGCACGCGCGGCACCTGTTCATTCGCGGAACACGCCCGCCGGCCGTGGCCGCAGCGTCGGGTCGAGGCGTCCCGCATCGGACAGCCGCCGCAGATGTGCCAGGCGCGTGAAGCGCTGGGTGAAGTCCTCCTTCGTGAGGCCGTCGGCGACGAAGTGACGGAACAGTTCGGCAGCGCCTGCGTCGACACTCCACGACGGAACGAAGGCCGGCATGGCGCGGCGAATGGCCGAGAAGTCCACACGATACGAGCGTGGGTCGGGACCGGTCTCGCCGGTGATGGAGACGAACGACCCGGGGACCGCGCGGGTGACGGACTCGGCGATGTCGCGTACGCGGACGTTGTTGGATTCGGTGCCGACATTGAAGGCGGCGCAGTGCACATCGCTCTCCGGTGCGGTGAGGGCACACGCGAACGCGAGGGCGATGTCCTTCGCGTGAACGAGGGGACGCCACGGGGTGCCGTCCGACAGCACGCGCACCTCGCCGGTGAGCACCGCGGTGCCGACGAGATTGTTCACGACGATGTCCGCGCGGAGCCGTGGCGAGTATCCGAAGGCTGTGGCGTTGCGGAGGAAGACGGGACAGAAACCCGAATCGGCCAGGGCCGCCACGTCGTCCTCGACCCGGACCTTGCTCACGGCGTAGGGCGTGAGCGGCCGGAGCGGAGCACTCTCGTCCACGAGATCGTCGCCCGCGCTTCCGTACACCGAACAGGTCGACGCGTAGAGGAACCGGCGCACACCGGCCTCCTTCGCGCACCTGGCGAGGTGGACGGATCCGAGATGGTTGATGTCGTAGGTGATCTCGGGTGCGAACGCACCGAGCGGGTCGTTCGACAACGCCGCCAGGTGGACGACGGCGTCGAACCCGGTGAGGTGCTCGGTTCCCACATCGCGGATGTCGACGGTCATGCCGGGCGGATCCTGCGGTGCCGTGCCGAGAGTGCATTCCGCGAAGAGTCCCGTGTCGAGACCGACGACCTCGTGACCGCGGGCGAGCAGTTCGGGCACCATGACGGATCCGAGATATCCCTTGTGCCCTGTGACGAGTACGCGCATGTCAATCTCTCCCGGGATCGTCGGCGGTCATGAGGTTCACGAGGTCACCGCCGGTGTCTCCCACACCGTCCACGGATGGATACCGCGTGCGAAGTTGTCGTCGAGTTCGGCGCGTTCCTTGAAGGTGTCGGCCGGTTTCCAGAACCCGAAGTGGCGATAGCCGAACAGTTTCCCCTGGCCTGCGAGCGGTCCGCACACGTCGGCGACGAGGTCGCCGCCGGGTGGCAACAGGTCGAAGATCGCCTGGTTCAGGACGAAGTATCCGCCGTTCTCCCAGATGGGGAAGTTGCTGACCGGGGTGATCTCCTTGATCTCGCCGTTCTCCGCGACGTCGACGCAGTGGAAGGACGACTGCGGGGGCACGACGAGCATGGAGGCCGTGGCCCCGGACGTGTGGAACGCCTCGATCATGTCGTCGAGCGGGGCATCGGTCAGCACGTCCGCGTAGTTCGCGAGGAAGTGCTCGTCGCCGTCGAGATATCGGCGGACGCGGCGCAGGCGTTCGCCGATCGCCGATTCGAGTCCGGTGTCGACGAAGGTGATCTTCCAGTCGCTGATGTCGGTGCTGAGGCAGTCGACCCGGTTGCCGTGCAGGACGAAGTCGTTGGACTGTTCCTCGTGGTAGTCGAGGAAGAACTCCTTGATCTTGGATGCGCCGTAGCCGAGGCAGAGGATGAACTCCTTGTGCCCGAAGTGCGCGTAGTAGCGCATGATGTGCCACAGGATGGGGCGCGGACCGACCATCTGCATGGGCTTGGGGATCTGGTCGTTGCGATCGTTGCGCATGCGCATGCCGTAACCGCCGCAGAACAGTACAACCTTCATGATGTGGTCCTCCAGGACAGTTCGGGTTCACCGATGGCCGTGTGGATGGTGGGGAGGGGGAAGACGAGATGTCCGCCCCAGTCCACGATGTAGGCGAGCTGGCGGGTCAGCTCGGGTTCGAGGTTCCAGGGCAGTGCGAGGACGATGTCCGGCCGGTCCTGGGCGATCCGCTCGACGGGCTCGATGGGGATCCGGGTCCCCGGGGTGAAGCGTCCGTGCTTGTACGGATTCCGGTCGACGGTGTAGGACAACAGGTCCGGTCGGATTCCGCAGTAGTTCAGCAGGGTGTTGCCCTTGCCGGGTGCACCGTAGCCGACCACCGACAGACCGTCCTCGCGGCACTGCAGGAGGAAGCGCAACAGCTCCAGGCGGGAGGTACGCGCGAGCGGTTCGAGCCGGAAGTAACCGGTGGGATCGTGCAGTCCTGCGCGCCTTTCGATCTCGATGACCTCTGCGACGCGCGGCGTCCGGTTCTGCGCGACCTGCTCGGGTCGTGCCCATACGCGGATCGAACCACCGTGGGTGTCGAGCAGTTCGACGTCGACGACCCGGAGTCCTCCCGACGCGAGGGCCCGGGCGGCCGACAGCACCGTGTAGTACTGGAAGTGCTCGTGGTAGATCGTGTCGAACTGGCCGAGCGCCACCAGGTTCAGGGCGTGGTGGACCTCGATGCTCAGCCAGCCGTCGTCGGCCATGAGCAGACGCAGTGCCCGCGTGAATCCGACGAGATCGGGTACGTGGGCGTAGACGTTGTTGGCGACGACGAGGTCCGCGGGTCCGTGTTCCGACCGGATGCTTTCTGCGAGTTCGACATCGAGGAATCCGGTGTGGGTCGGCACACCGGCGGCCCGGGCCGCCTCCCCGACGTTGACCGAAGGTTCGATGCCGAGGCACCGGATGCCGGCATCCACCGCGTGACGGAGCAGGTAACCGTCGTTGCTCGCCACCTCGACGAGGGTCGAATCGGGTCGCAACCGCCCGTTTCCGAGCGCGTCGCGCACGAAGCGCCGGGCGTGGTCGACCCACGACTGCGAGTACGAGGAGTAGTACGCGTACTCGGTGAAGGTGTCCTCCGGAGTGATCAGCGCGGGTATCTGCAGCAGCAGGCAGTCCTCGCACAGGCGCAGGTGGAGCGGGTAGGTGCATTCCGGGAGGTCGAGCTGCTCGGCCGTGAGGAATCGTTCGCACGGGGGAGTGGCTCCGAGGTCCAGGATGCTGGTCAGGCGGTCCGAATTGCACAGTCGGCACTTCATGCGGGTGCCCCCTCGCTGGAAGAAGCGTGTCCGGGCCGGCGCCCGAACTCGATGCCCCCAATAAACCATACTCAAAGAAGGGAAACAAGCTGAAAAAAGACTTTAGTTTGGTTTTCGTGTTGGCTGGAAACCTGCCGTCTCACCCCCTAGCCTCATATTCGTAGTCGTTGTGCCGGTGTCGGGCAGTGCACGCGATGCAGGGGGAAGCTGGACGTGTTTGGAGGAACTGCCCGATGTCGTTTCAAATCGTGGATCGCCGCGAAACCCTCGTTGCCGGTATTCCGGTTCGTAGTCCCCGCCGAGCTCTCGGCCAACTCCGAGATCCGCACCTCGAAGAGGCATGGGCTGCCCTGCTGAACGGGGAAACCTACGGTCCGTTCGCGGCCACCTACACCGATCACGCGGAAGACATAGATTCGTACTACACGCAGACCGTGGGGTTCTGCTGCTCGTCGGTCGACGACGTCCCCGAGGGGTATGTCGTATCCCGTGTTCCGGCCGGCACCTACGCGAAGTTCTCCGCGGTGGGAAGTCGATTCACGGACGTCTTCGACGACCTGTGGCGCCAGATCTGGGACGCCGAAGCGGAGGGTGAGATCACCCGCGCCTTCACCGGCGATTTCGAGACCTACCCGCACGCCTTCGGAATCGAACTCTACGTCGCGATCGTCGACCCGAGGCAGGAGGAGGAACGATGACGTTCACGGTCGTGAAGGTGGAACCTTGCCTCGTCGGCGGACTCGTGGTCCCGGGAGCGGAACCGGGAGTTTTCGGAGAATCGGGCGATCTGACCGATTTCACCCTGGAACGGTTGCGGCTGCGGAAGATTCGCGATCTCGTGGCGGTGTTCAACTGCCAACCCCGCGTCGGCTGGTCCGCGGTCTTCGGATACCGCCTCGGCAATCCGGACGATCTGGAGGTCGGCGACTCGATGATCCGGGTCGACGAGCGGTACGCCGCGCGTTTCGTCCCCGACGGCCCGTCGCCCGATCTCTACAAGGATCTCTGGCGGCAGGTGGAGATGGCCGAGAAGGAAGGCGCGATCACGCGCGCCTACACCCAGGAGGTGGCGGTCATCCCGGAACGGGGCGAACCCGAGTTGTACATCTCCGTGATCTGAGCATGCCCCGGTTCGCCGAGCGCGACCTCGTCGGGGGGCGTTCGGCGGATCGCGGGCGGAAAGGGCCGCCCGTGTATCCCCAGCCGCTCTTCATGCGCCGCACGCTCGACTTCTGGGACGAGGACTCGGAATATCACTTCGTCGCCGCCACGCCGCAAGGCGAGCCGGACCTGTGGGTGCAGTTCCTCGACGGTGCCCGCGCCGCCTACCGCCGTTTCGGCGCCGAGGGCGCTCTCGAATACGCATCGATCCGTGACGGGACGTCCACATCGTTGTTCTTCGCCGCCGTGACGACGGACGGTGTCGTCCAAGGAGGCTCCCGCGCCCAGGGGCCGTACGGCAGCGGACGCGAGTCGCACGCCTTTCAGGAATGGACCGATCCCGGCATCCGGGCGAGGATCGCGCGGATACTCGACGCCTACGTCCCCCACGGCCTCATCGAGGTGAAGAGCACGTGGGTGGGCTCCGGTGCGGTGCGCCGGCACGAACTCAGCGCGGGCGTGGCACGCACGCTGACCTATTCGATGGAACTGCTCGGCACGCGCTACCTCGTGGCCACCTCGGCGAGCACAGCGGTGGCCCGCTGGCAGGAGGTGGGAGCGGAGATCGTCGACGAGATCCCGCCCTGCCCCTATCCGGACGACCGCTACCGGACGCACCTGATCGTGTGGGACGTCGAGCGGTGCAGGTCGGAGCGGCGGAGCCGCGAACTCGAGAAGCTCCTCGCCTCCGATGCGGCGCCCGGTTTCACGTATATGTCCTCCCTGCTTGCTCTACGCTCGCTGGAAAGGGGCGACCTGAAGGGATCGGGTGGGGAGATGTGATGCCCTCGGAGGACATACCGTGCGCGGCGTTGCTACTCGCCGAGGACCTCGAAGCGGACATGGACGTCCTGGATCGGCTGCGTCGCGACGGCGTGGACCTACGGGATCGACTGGACGACCAACGAGCAGGCCTCGCCGCTCTCGGTGACGACCTCCCGGACGAGGCCCCGCGATGGGCCTACTATCCCTGGAGCCGCATCGCGGTCCGGATCCTCGGCCCGGCCGGATTCGACCGACTCCGGCTCGACCGCAATCGCAACAAGATCACCGCCGAAGAACAGGCACGCCTGCGGTCCGCGAAGGTGGGCGTCGTCGGACTGAGCGTCGGCTACGCCGTCGCCTACACCCTCGCCCTCGAGGGGGCCTGCGGCGCACTACGTCTCGCCGATTTCGATGAGCTCGAACTGTCCAACATGAACCGATTGCCCGTATCGGTCACGGACCTCGGCGTGAACAAGGCCGTGATCGCGGCACGGCGGATCGCCGAACTCGACCCCTACCTGCCCGTCGAGGTATGGACCGACGGCGTCACCCCCGACACGGTGGGGGCGTTCTGCCGGGACCTCGACGTGGTGGTCGACGAATGCGATTCGCTCGACGTGAAGCTGCTGATCCGGACGGAAGCGGCGCGGCGACGGCTCCCCGTCGTGATGCACACCAGCGATCGAGGACTGCTCGATGTCGAACGGTTCGATCTCGACGGCGACCTGCTGCCCTTCCACGGTCTGCTCGGCGATATCGACCCCGAAACGCTGCAGACCCTCTCCACCCGCGACAAGGTCCCGTACGTGCTGTGTCTGCTCGACCCGGAGGAGATCTCCGCGCGCATGGCGGCCTCCATGCTCGAGGTCGGTGAATCCCTGGAGACCTGGCCGCAACTCGGAGCCGACGTCGGCCTCGGCGGCGTGACCGTGTCCGCGGCGGTGCGCGGGATCGTCCTCGGTCACCCGATCGCGTCGGGACGGGTCCGGATCGATCTCGACCGGCACCTCGACGCGCTCGACGTGCCTTCTGTGCACTCCGAGGCACCCGACGTGCCTTCTGTGCACTCCGCGGCACCCGACATGCCTTCTGCGGCCCCTGGGGTGTCTGCGGGCGCCTCTCCGGACGGGGAGACGCCGCAGGATCCACTGGAGGCCGTGATCGACGCCGCGATCCGGGCACCCTCCGGCGGTAACGCCCAACCGTGGTCGATCGTCGTCGAACCGGACTGTTTGACGTTCGCGCTGGCACCCGAACCGGAACCCGTCCTGATGGACCTGCACCGGCGCGGGAGTCTCGTCGCGCTCGGCGCGGCCCTGCACAACGCGCGGGTGGCCGCGGCAAACCACAAGATCCTGGGGCCCGCCACGGTGCTCGACCCTCCCGGCGAACCGGAGCCGGGTGTCCCGCTGGCCCACCTGGAGCTGGGGAGCGACACCGATCCGGATCTCGCGGCGTACCACTCGGGCATGCTTGCGCGCGCGACCAACCGCTCACCCGGTGACCCCCACACCGTCACGGACGACGAACTCGAGGCGATGCACGCGGCCGCCCGGCTCCTCGGCGGACGTATCGAGGTCGTCACCGAGAGCGACGACATCGCCCGCCTTGCAGAGATCCTCACGGAATCGGACCGCGTGCGGTATCTCGACGGCCGGCTCCGCAGCGAGATGGTCGCCGAGCTGAGGTGGCCGGACGACCCCGATCCCGACAGCGGGATCGAAGTGGACTCGCTCGGGCTCGACACCGCGGAGGCGGCAATGCTCGACGTCGTCCTGCGCGACGACGCCCTCGACCTGCTCGAGGAATGGGGACTCGGAAGGGGACTCGGCAGGATGACCCGCGACCGCGTGCTCGGCAGTGCCGGGCTCGTCGCGGTGTTCACCGAGGGCCCGTCGCCCGCGGACTACATCCGGGGCGGTGCGGTGGTCGAGAGCGTCTGGATCGCGGCGCAGGAGATCGGTCTGGCCGTCCAGCCCGTGTCGCCGGTCTTCCTGTACGCCGATACGCGGAGCGATCTCGAGCACCTGAGCCCGGAGCATGTCGACGATCTCGACGTGCTCCGGCAGGAGCTGGCTGCCGTCCTGGAGGTTCCCGCGGGCGGAGGCCTCGCCCTGCTGCTGCGCTTCGGCCGTGCCTCGGCGGCGACGATGCGCAGCCGGCGCCGTAACGACCGCGTGCGCCACGCCGGCGACGTCGACGGACTCATCCCTGCTCGAGGCTGACGACGGAGGCCTCATGCCCGGTACGAGAAGAACGCTGGAAAGCCTGGTCACCAGGATCGCCGCTCGGCTGATGCCCGCGGACGCTGCGTCGCACCTCGAGGTGGTGCGTCTCGTGCTCCGGGATCTCGTCGAGGATCTCGGGGTCGACACCTGCTTCCTGAGGTACAACGACCACGAGATCGGGGCGACGATCCTGGTCGCCGAGTGGCCTCCCCGGGAGAACGTGCCCGACCCCGATCCGATCGGTGTCGTCTACTTCCGCGATGCGGATCCCGTCTTCGCCGCTGTCGAGCATCTGAAGGAGCCACTCCTGGCGGGTGCCGGTGGGGCGTCGTATCCGGTCGTGGAGTCGCCCGACTACACCGAGCGGGTGTTCGCCGCGTCGGGATGGTCGGAGGTATCCATGGTGGCCGTGCCGCTCGTGTCCGGGCAGATCACGACCGGCGTACTGGGGTTCGTGAACGAGGGTGGCCGGCCGTGGAGCGAGGACGAGGTCAACGCGTTGACATTGATCGCGGTCCTGCTCGCGCAGGTGCAGGCACGTGTCCGCGCGGAAGAGGACCTGCGGCGCGCCGCCTACGAGGACGCCCTCACCGGACTCGCGAGCCGGCGCGCTCTGTTCGAATATCTCGACAAACGGCTCGAACCGGGCGCCGAGGGGCCCGTCGGGTTGCTGTTCCTCGACCTCGACCGCCTCAAGGCGTTGAACGACTTCCTCGGTCACGACGCGGCCGACTCGTATCTCTGCAGGATCGCGGACCGTCTTGCGAAGGGCAGCCGACCCGACGACCTCGTCGCCCGGCTCGGCGGCGACGAATTCGTCGTGGTGCTGGCCGGCCCGTCGTCGATGGAGGAGGCGATGGAACGGGCCGAGGTGTACCAGGACGCGGTGGGAGCGTCCGTCGCGCTCGGCAACCGGACCGTCGGGCGCGGCGTCAGCGTGGGTGTCGCGCTCGGGACGCCGGGGGAGCTGAGTTCGGCGACCCTGCTCAGTCGCGCCGATCAGGCGATGATGGTGGCCAAGCGGCAGGGCGGCAACGGTGTGGGTGTGTTCACCGAGGACATGAACGAGAAGGGCAAGCGCCGCACCATCATCGAGATGAACCTCCGGACGTCGATCGACGACGAACATCTGACACTGGAGTACCAGCCCGAGATCGACCTGCGGACCGGGACGATCCTCGGCGTCGAAGCGCTCGTCCGATGGAACCGGTCGCCGCTGGGGGTGCTCCAGCCGGGAGAATTCGTCGAAGTCGCCGAGGCCACCAATCTCGCCGGGGAACTGGGGGAGTGGGTCGTCACACGGGCCTGTGCGCAGCTCGCGGAGTGGAAACGGAAGATCCCCGACCTGCGGATCACGATGAGTGTCAACGTCTCTCCCGTCCAGCTGGTGTCGATGGATTTCGACGCCACAGTGAGATCGGTCCTCCACCGCCACGGCCTCGTGGGGTCGGAGCTGTGCCTCGAGATCACCGAGAACGTGGTCGTCGGAGACCTTCAGCGCACGAAGGACACCCTCCGCCGGCTCGAGCGCCTGGGGGTCTGGGTCGCGATCGACGATTTCGGGACCGGGTACAGCTCGCTCGGGCATCTCAAGGCCCTTCCCGTCGACACACTCAAGATCGACAAGGGTTTCGTGCAGAATCTCGAGCACAGCGAGGAAGACCGGGTCATCGTCGATTCCATCGTGGGGCTGGCCTCGTCGTTCGGTCTGCAGGTGGTCGCCGAGGGTGTCGAGACCGTCGGTACGGTGAAGCAGTTGCTGGATCTGGGTTGCACACGGGCGCAAGGATTTCTGTTGAGCAGGCCGACCACGCCGGACCGGCTCCGGTGGATGCTTCAGGCCGGGAGTGTGCGGTTGCCGTGGAACATGGACACGTGGGCGGCGACGAAGACCGTGAAGAGCTGACTGACCCACTGAAGATGCTAGAAGTCTGTTATTGCGTGAAAAACAATCTCAAGGTACGGTTTGGGAGTCGGGGTAACCGTGACTCCGGACTGGGGTGACCTTGAATGTACAAGCGTGAGAACGACTTCGCGACGGTTCTCGACACGGATTCCGACCGTGACGCACCGACGACGAAGGCCGGGTCAGGACCGAACGGGGCACGGAAGATCGGATCGACCATCGTGCTCCCCGTGGGCTCGCAGGTCGCGTCCGTTCCTCCACCGGTACGCCGGCCGAGAACCGAGCGCCGCTACAGATCGGTGGTGACCGGCTTCGACCTGTTCGTGCTCGTGATCGCCCACGTGGTCGTCACGGTCGGATACCACTCCTTCGACCAGATCGACTCGTGGCGCACCCCCGTTCTCATCGGCGCCTCGATGACTGCGGCGATCGTCTCCCTCGGAATCCAGAAGGCCTGGGACGAAAGAATTCTCGGAACCGGCACAGAGGAGTACCGGAGGGTCGTCCGCGGATACGTCTTCGCCGTCGCCGCCCTGGCCGTCGCCGGATACGGATGGGGCACCTCGGCCGGTCAGTCCTGGACGTTCGGCTCGCTGCTGATCGCTCTCGTGCTCACCCTGCTGGGGCGGACGCTGCTCCGCCGTCACCTCTCGAAGGCCCGCACCGAGGGTCGATATCTGCACTCGGTGCTCGTGGCCGGAGACGTGGAGGAGGTGCACGAGCTGGTCTCCCGGGCCGACTGCCTCCGACGCGCCGGATGGCGGGTCGACGGCATCTGCCTCGCCGTCGACCGCGGCGCCGACTCCCTGCCGGTGGCCATCGACGACATCCCCGTCCTCGGCACCGACGAGATCGTCCTGGCCGTCGCCGAGCAGCACAACTTCGAGGCCGTCGCACTCCTGCCCTCCGGTCGGTGGCCGCACGCGCGGACACGCAGACTCAGCTGGGACCTCGAGAAGATCGGTGCCGAGCTCCTCATCGCCCCCGTGCTCATGGACGTCGTCGGCCCGCGCCTGCACATCTCCCCGCTCGAGGGGCTGCCCCTGTTGCAGATGAGCGCCCCCAGCTACAGCGGCCCGGCCTGGATCGTGAAGAACGTCTTCGATCGGGTCCTCGCGGTGCTGATCCTGATGGTGATCGCGCCGGCACTGCTCGCCGTCGCGGTCGCGATCAAGGTCGGCAGCAGAGGACCGATCCTCTTCCGTCAGCAACGGGTGGGACGCGGCGGAACCCCGTTCACGATGTACAAGTTTCGCAGCATGGTCGTCGGCGCCGACGAGCACAAGGACGACATCGCCGATCACGACATCGGTGCCGGAGTGCTGTTCAAGGTCCGCGAGGACCCGCGGGTCACCAGGGTCGGCCGCTTCATCCGGCGGTACTCGCTCGACGAACTGCCGCAACTGTTCAACGTGGTCAAGGGCGACATGTCGCTCGTCGGCCCGCGCCCACCGCTCGAATGCGAGGTCGCCCGGTACGGACAGGACGGCGCGGCGCGGCGGTTGTTCGTCAAACCGGGTGTGACGGGACTGTGGCAGGTCAGCGGACGCAGCAATCTGTCCTGGGACGAGTCGGTACGGGCCGATCTGCGGTACGTCGAGAACTGGACCTTCATGCTCGACCTGTCGATCCTGCGCCGCACGATCCGGGCCGTTCTCAGCGGGGACGGCGCATATTGAGGGAGACCGCTGTCGAGACAGTAAAGACAGAGTCAGAGGCAACGGTGGAGTCCGACCCCTCGCGGATTCCACCCTCCGAGGCCGGCGCCGACGATCAGGCGGGATCGTCGGCGCCGGTGCGTCTACTTGGGGTTTTCGTCCCGTATGGAATATGGAGGGGTGCCGTCCGATCGAGAACCCCGACGCTGGCTGTGGCCGGTGGTCCTGCTCAGTGCGCTCGTCGCCGTCGTCTTCGTGGCGGTCGAGTCCGCTCTGCACTCACCCCGGCGGCCGTCCGTCGAGATCCCCGACGGCGTTCCACCGGCTCCCGGCCTGCCCGTTCCTCCCATCGACGTGAACGGTCCCGGCCGCACAGCGGCGCAGCTCGCCGACTGGGCCGAATCACAGTCCCGCGAACTGGGCATCCCCACCACCGCACTCGAGGCGTACGGGCACGCGGCGGCCGTCCTGGCCGTCGGCACCCCCGGATGCGGCCTGTCGTGGACGACCCTCGCCGGCATCGGCAACGTGGAGAGCAGCCACGGACGGTTCGGCGGCGCCTCCCTCGGATCCGACGGCAGCGTCTCACCGCCCATCCGGGGTGTCCCGCTCGACGGCACCCGGGGCAACGCCGAGATCCGCGACACCGACGGTGGCCGCCTCGACGGCGACCCGGTGCTCGACCGGGCGGTCGGGCCGATGCAGTTCATCCCCGAGACCTGGGAACGATGGGGTGTCGACGCGAACGGCGACGGCATCGCCGACCCCGACAACATCGACGACGCGGCCCTGACCGCGGGCCGCTATCTGTGCGACCGCGGAGGCGACCTGACCACCGCGGAGGGGTGGACGAACGCCCTGATGGCCTACAACCGCTCCACCGAATACCTGATGCTCGTCCGCGACCGCGCCGCCGCCTACGGCGTGGGAGTGCGGCCGTAGACGGCACCGCGCCGGGCCTCGAGCGCGCCTGTGCCTCACACGCAGGTCGCGACCGTTAGGCTGTCCCCAGCGTGCAGACACCGCAGCGTGACAGTCCATCGAAGGAGAATCAGCCAGTGGCCATCATTGAGCAGGTAGGAGCCCGCGAAATCCTCGACTCCCGTGGCAACCCCACGGTCGAGGTCGAGGTGCTGCTCGAGGACGGAAGTTTCGCCCGCGCTGCAGTGCCGTCGGGCGCCTCCACCGGCGAGCACGAGGCCGTCGAGCTGCGTGACGGCGGCGAGCGTTACCTCGGCAAGGGTGTCGAGAAGGCCGTCGAGGCGGTTCTCGCCGAGATCGGCCCGGCCATCATCGGCCTCGACGCCACCGAGCAGCGCACCGTCGACCAGGCACTCCTCGACGCCGACGGCACTCCCGACAAGGGCCGTCTCGGCGCGAACGCCCTGCTCGGCGCGTCGCTCGCCGTGGCGAAGGCCGGTGCGGAGTCGTCCGGACTCGAGCTGTTCCGTTACGTCGGAGGCCCGAACGCCCACATCCTTCCCGTTCCGATGATGAACATCCTCAACGGTGGCGCCCACGCCGACACGGGCGTCGACGTCCAGGAGTTCATGGTCGCCCCGATCGGCGCCCCGACCTTCAAGGAATCCCTCCGCTGGGGTGCCGAGGTCTACCACTCTCTCAAGTCCGTGCTCAAGAGCAAGGGCTTGGCCACCGGCCTCGGCGACGAGGGCGGCTTCGCCCCCGACGTCGCGGGCACCAAGGCCGCGCTCGACCTGATCAGCGAGGCCATCGGTAAGACCGGTCTGAAGCTGGGCAGCGATGTCGCGCTCGCACTGGACGTCGCGGCCACCGAGTTCTACACCGAGGGCACCGGCTACAAGTTCGAGGGCCAGAACCGGACGGCCGCCGAGATGGGCGCCTTCTACGCCGAGCTGCTCGGCCAGTACCCGCTGGTCTCCATCGAAGATCCGCTCAGCGAGGACGACTGGGAGGGCTGGGTCGCGCTCACCGAGGAGATCGGCGACAGGATCCAGCTCGTCGGCGACGACCTGTTCGTCACCAACCCCGAGCGCCTCGAGGACGGCATCGTCAAGGGCGCCGCGAACGCGCTGCTCGTGAAGGTCAACCAGATCGGCACCCTCACCGAGACCCTCGACGCCGTCGACCTCGCGCACCGCAACGGCTACAAGACGATGATGAGCCACCGCTCCGGCGAGACCGAGGACACCACCATCGCCGATCTCGCCGTCGCCGTCGGCAGCGGACAGATCAAGACCGGCGCGCCCGCCCGCTCCGAGCGTGTCGCCAAGTACAACCAGCTGCTGCGCATCGAGGAGTCCCTCGGCGACGTCGCTCGCTACGCCGGCGAGCTCGCCTTCCCGCGGTTCTCCGTCGAGGGCTGATCGCCGGCATGAGTCAGCGCGGTAGATCCCGTCCCGGAGCGAGGCGCACCCGCACCGAGGGTGCGTCCGGCGTCCGGCGTCCGAGCCGGGTCCGGCCCACGGGATCTACCGCCCCGGCCGAACACTCGGCCGAGAACGCGGGTGCGCGGCCGGCCGGCCGCGAGGACCCCGTTCATTCGTCGCCCGGTCGCGGCCGCCCCGGTGGTTCGGGGCGAGCCCGCCCCACCCGGGTCGGCGCGCCCCGCGACTCCCGCCGCCCCCGCACCGAACGCACCGTCCTGGGCCTGTCCACCGGCCGCGCCGTGGTGCTCGCCCTCGTCGTGTGTGGTCTCGCGCTCACCCTCGCGGTGCCGCTGCGCACCTACGTGAGCCAGCGTTCCGAAGCCGAGCAGCTCGCCGCCGAACGCGTGCAGCTCGAACAGGAGATCGCGGCCCTCGAGGAACAGAAGGCCCGCATGGAGGACCCGGCCTGGGTCCGCGCCCAGGCCCGCGAGCGACTGCGGTTCGTCGTCCCCGGCGACATTCCCTACCAGGTGCAACTGCCGGGCGACGCCCCGCCCGAACGTGAGGAACGCGAACCCGAGCGGCCGACGACCGGCGCCTGGTACAGCGACCTGTGGTTGTCGGTGTCCGAACCGGCACCCGAACCCGAGCCCGAACCCGTGCCCCAGCAGATGCCTGTGGCACCCCCAGAACCAGGAGATGTCCCCGGGTGACCGATCACGTCACGCAAGAAGACCTCGACGCCGTCGCCGCCCAGCTCGGGCGCGAACCCCGCGGCGTCCTGGCCATCGCCTACCGTTGCCCCGACGGTGCGCCCGGAGTGGTGAAGACCGCGCCCAAGCTGCCCGACGGCACGCCCTTCCCGACGCTGTACTACCTCACCGACCCGCGCCTCACAGCCGAAGCGAGCCGGCAGGAATCCGCCGGGGTCATGAAGGAGATGACCGAGCGCCTCGGCACCGACGAGGAACTTGCTGCGGGCTACCTGCGCGCCCACGAGTCGTACCTGGCCGAACGCGACGCGATCGAGTCGCTCGGCACCGACTTCACCGGCGGCGGCATGCCCGAACGCGTCAAGTGTCTGCACGTGCTGATCGCCCATTCGCTCGCGAAGGGACCGGGCGTCAACCCGCTCGGCGACGAATCCGTAGCCCTCGCCGCCGACGCCGGTCTGCGTGGCACGGCGATCCCCGCCGACTGGCCCACCTACGCCGAGCTTCGTGGAGAAAAACAGTGAGGGTCGCGGGAATCGACTGCGGCACCAACTCCATCCGCCTTCTGATCGCCGACATCGCGAAGGACGGTACCCTCACCGACGTCACCCGCCTCATGAAGGTCGTGCGGCTCGGGCAGGGCGTCGACGCCACCGGTCGTCTCGCCCCCGAGGCGATCGAACGCACGCGGGTCGCGCTGGTGGAGTACGCCGACCTGATCCGCGAGACCGGCGCCACCGCCGTTCGCATGGTTGCCACCTCGGCCACGCGCGACGCGAGCAACCGTGAGGACTTCTTCGCGATGACCCGCGAGGTGCTCGGTGCCGTGATCCCCGGAGCCGAGGCAGAGGTCATCACCGGCGACGAGGAGGCGCGTCTGTCCTTCGCTGGTGCGGTCGGCGAACTCGACTCCGCGCGTGGGCCTTTCGTCGTCGTCGATCTCGGTGGCGGATCCACCGAGGTCGTGCTCGGCGACGCCGACGGTGTGCACGCCGCCTACTCCACCGACATCGGCTGCGTCCGGCTGACCGAACGGTGCCTGCACGACGACCCGCCGACCGCCGCGCAGGTCGCTGCGGCACGGGAGGTCGCGGCGGACAAGATCCGCGAAGCGCTCGAGCGGGTGCCGGTCGAGCAGGCCCACACCTGGGTGGGTGTCGCGGGCACCATGACCACCCTCGCCGCGCTCGCCCTCGAACTCGACGAGTACGACTCCGAGAAGATCCACTTGTCGTCGGTGCCGTTCGACCGCCTGCGCGAGGTGTGCGACGGTCTCGTCGCCGCGACCCGCGAGAAGCGCGCGGCGCTCGGCCCGATGCATCCCGGCCGCGTCGACGTCATCGGCGGCGGCTCGATCATCACCACGGTCCTCGCCGAGGAACTCGGCCGCCGAGCCGGCATCACCGAGCTGGTCGTGAGCGAGCACGACATCCTCGACGGCATCGCCCTGTCCGTCGCCCGCTAGTTCTTTGATCCGCACTACTCGGAGATCCAGTCGGGCGGCTACCGCAGCCTCGACGAGAACCAGCGCGTGCGCTTCGAGATCGGCCAGGGTGCCAAGGGTCCCCAGGCCACCGGTATCACCGTGATCTGATTCGATCTCCCGTCCCCCCAGGGGATCCGAGACACCATCAGGCCCGCCTCGTCATTCGAGGCGGGCCTGATGCATGTCCTGGCCGGATCGAGCGGAAACGATTGTGACGACCGGAAATCCCGTCAGGGCACCGTGAGACGAGTGGTGAACCGGGCGGGGTCGAGATAGGTCGTGTTGAGGCCGTCCGTGGTCACTGTCATTCCCGCATCGCCGGAACCGATGTCGATACTGATCTGTCCGCTGGGAGCGTGTCCGGGTTCGCCGGGAGCCGACGTCAGCTCGAGGGCGCGTACGCCGTTCCTCTTGCTTCCCCAGTGGTTGACGAATGCGGTGATGGTGCACGAACCGCCCAAGAACGTCGACCAGGACAGATCGATGAGGATCGTTCCCGGTCGATGGTGCGGGGCGAACACGTGGCCGGTCAGCTGCCCGCTGCACGGTACCGAGTGGTCCCGCCCCAACGAGTATGTGGTCGGCAGGGGAACGAACTCCTGGTGGTGCGCGGACGCCGTGCCCGGAAGAACCGCGAGCAGGGCAAGCGACATGCCGCCGACCGCGAACGTCCGACGGAATTGTCGTCCAGTCACGCTCCGAGCGGTGTTCATACCGTCCCGCAGTCCGACGACGGCGCAACGCCGGCGAATCGGCCGTCGAGGAAGTCCAGCGCACCCGGCAAGCCGATCACGGCGGCAGTGATGTGATCCGGGCTCGGCACGAGTTCGGTCCGCACCGCCACCCCGGCGTCGCAGTACCTGCGCAGCGTCGTGGAGATCGCATCGAGAGGAATCAGCACGTCGGTCGGTGAATGCCACTCGTACACCGGGGCATTCGGCACTGTCGCGACCTTCTCGACGCTGTTCTCCATCAGCACCTCCTGCACGGTCGGGCTGTCGAGCAGGGCAAGGCCCGCCGCAGCGTCGGCGACGTCGGCCATGCTGCGACCGGCACCGGCGAGCAGGATTTCGTTGGTGCACGCGTTGGCGATGCGGTCGCGCAGTTCCCGCCCCGCACCGTTGAGCTGCTCGCTGACCGGCATGCGGTCCGGGTACTCACGTTCGAGGCCGAGGGCGGCCGCCATCGCCAATCCGAAGGCGGGATGCGCGGATTCGCCGAGTTCCCGGGCCATCTCGCCGATGTCCATCGGGACGCCACCGTAGGCGGAGCCGACGATCGGGATCTCGGGCGCGTAGGTCGGGGCGAGTGCTGCAGCCATCGCTGTCGCCATCCCGCCGCCGGAGTAGCCGGCGATGCCGACCGGACTGTCGGCGAGTTCGAGCGGTGCGTAGCGTTGCGCGGCCCGGATGCCGTCGAGGGTGATCTGCCCGCCGACCTTCGCGGCGCCGTAGGCGCTGTTCGGTCCGAGATGATCGGGAACGGCCAGCGACCAGCCGCGCTGGATCGCGATGAGCAGGCCGGGAGACTCCCGGATCCCTCGCAGTGGGTTCGGTGCGTACAGCGCCGTCGACGGCGCGCATTCGAGCCCGAGTGCGTTGATGATGGCTTGGTACGAGACGAGCGGACGACCCGGCGCCCCACCCTGAGGGGACAGCACGGTGGTCACTGCGGAGATCGGTTCGCCGGCGGAGTTCGTCGACCGGAACTTCAACTGGACGGCGTCGGTGCCGGGAAATCCGAGCGGCGGCGGAAGGACGCGCGCGGCGAGGACGTCACCGGGCTGCCGATCGGCGATGTCGTCGGGGGTGCTGTAGAAGGAGTCGTTCACGGACGCGGGGTAGACGATGCCTTCGGCCTGTGCGGAGGGTGCGGCCACCAGGCTCGGCGTCGCTGCCAGGGCCATGACGGCTACTGCGGTGGCGAGTCGCCCGGTCAGTGGGCGTGCGGTCGTGAAGCGCATCCATGGTCCTTCTCTTCGTGCCCGGTTCACCAACCGGCTGTCCGCTGTGTACTTGTCTCCCCGCAGGATGTCGGCCGGAAATCGAGGTGCGTTACAGCCCGGGCGAGGAGCACATTCGAAGTCGGATCCGAGGAGGTCGAGGAGCAATGAGGATCGAACCTTGCACGGCCGAACGACGAAGTGACGTACTCGATCTCTCCCTCCGGGCGTGGCGTCCCGTCCTCGGGCTGTACCGGCCTCCGTCTACGAGGGGACAGGATACGAACGCCGTCCCGTCGCACGGTACTTCAAGAACCTCGCGCCCCGGCGCGGTGGTGGACAGTCGTGAACGCTAATGTGATCCCCACGCCCCTATAGCCCAATTGGCAGAGGCAGCGGACTTAAAATCCGCACAGTGTGGGTTCGAGTCCCACTGGGGGCACAGGTCCGGGGTCGTCCCCGATGCATCCGCTACCGCTCTCGCTATCCGCTACAGCAATTTGCCGTAGCGGATAGCGAATCTTGTAGCGGATGCACTGGTGGCGAACAGTTCGGCCGGCGACTATCCCGAGGGCAACCTCTGCTGCTTCTCGTGTCGTGACCGGTGCAGGACCTCCATGAGCTCGTGTTCGAGCGCCACGAACTCGCTCGACACGCACGTCTCCAGGGTTCGAGGTCGGGGCAGGTGCACACGCAGCTCGTGCTGCACCCGCGTCGGTCGCGGACCGAGGACGACGACCCGATCGGACAGCAACACCGCCTCGCGGACGTCGTGCGTCACCATCAGCACCGTCCACCGATGCTGCTGCCACACCTGCTGCAACCACAGTTGCATCTCGGTGCGGGTCAGCGAATCGAGTGCGCCGAACGGCTCGTCGAGCAGGAGCACGTCGCGCCCCTGCAGCACCGTGCGTGCGAGCGACGCGCGTTGACGCATACCGCCCGACAGTTGGTGCGGGGCAGCGTCCTCGAAGCCGGCCAGGCCGAAGGTCGGCAGCAGTTCGCGGGCGCGGGCACGAGCGTCGGATCGCTGTACACCCTGCACCTCGAGCCCGAGTGTGCAGTTGTCGAGCACCGTCCGCCACGGGAACAGCAGGTCCTTCTGCGGCATCAGCGCGACCTGCCCGGGTGCCGCGGGGGAGTCGCCGACGAGAACCTCTCCGGTGTCGGGTTGCTCGAGTCCCGCGACGATCGAGAACAGCGTCGACTTGCCGCACCCACTCGGCCCGATGAGGGACACGAACTCGCCGGGCTCCACAGCACAGTCGATGCCGTCGATCACCGCCCGGTCGCCGTACGACTTGTGGACCGAGGCCACCGTCACCGCATTCATCTCTCACCCCTCGTGAGCGCCCACGGCGCGACCATCCGTTCGACGACGAACGTCAGCGCGTACAGCAGGAGTGACAGAGCAGCGGTCACCACTACGGCAGCGAGCACGAGATCGGTGCGGAACGAGTTCTTCTGCGTGCTCATGTAGATGCCCAGACCGGATGTCGCGCCGACGTATTCGGCGAACACCGCACCCACGACGGCGTAGGTGATGCCGATCCGCAGGGCGGTGAAGAAGCGGGGGAGCGCGGATGGCAGGCGCACGTAACGGAACTGCTGCCACCGCGACGCGCCCATACTGCGTAGCAACGCGCCCGCCTCCCGGTCGGCCGCCGCGAACCCTTCGAGCAGCCCGATCGCGACGGGGAAGAACGTCACCAGCGCGATGACGAGGATCTTCGGTAGCAGTCCGAAACCGAACCAGATGATCATCAACGGCGCGATCGCGATGATCGGCAGGGTCTGCGACACCACGAACAACGGCACGAGGGCCCGCCGCAACCAAGGCGAGAAGTCTACGACGATCGCGAGGGCCCACGCCAGTGCCAGCGACACGGCGAACCCGACCATCGTGACCTGCAGAGTGGACCAGGCGTGCCCGGCGATGTCGACGCGATGAGACCACCCCTGCGTGAGAACGCGTGCGGGGGAGGGCAACACCTGCGGGCGGACACCGCTCACCACGACGTACGACTGCCAGATCGCGACCAGAGCCCCGGCGATGAGCAGCGCGGGAAGGAGCCGACGTGCGCGGCCGATGCTATCGGTCTTCGAGGTAGTCATCGGTGACATAGGTCGACCAGTCCGGCTCGGTCGTCAACGGGCTGCCGTCGGGTCCGGACAGCACGCCGTTCTCGTACAGGAACCGGGCATAGCCCGACCATTTCCCGGCGTCGAGGACTCCGACGGCGCCGGAGGCGTCACGCATGTACTCGGCGGCGAGCATGCGCTGGCTCTCGTAGACGAGTTCCTCGTCGGGGAAGGCCCCGGGGTTCGCCTCGAGCAGAGCCCGGGCTCCACGATCGGGGTCGTCGGCGGCGATCCGGTAACCCTGGTGCAGCGCCTGCACGAAAGCGCGTGCCTGCTCCGGGTTCTCCGTCATCCAGTCCTCGTTGCCGTCGACGACGATCGCGTACGCGTCGGGGAAGCCGTAGTCGGTGAAGCCGAAGTACCGCATGGGCAGGCCGCGGTGCTCGGCCTCGAGACCCTCCCACGCCAGGTACGACACGGTGAAGTCGGCGGTCGACGAGTAGACGGCCTCGTACGACGACGTCCCGAGCGTCACGTTCTCGAACTCACCGCGACCACCGTCGTTGCGGATCACTTCGGCGAGCATCTCGTCCTCACCAGGGTTGGCGAAGCCCGCGAAGGTCTTGCCGTCGAGATCCGCCGGCCGCGTGATCTCGGCGTTGTCGGCCCGCACGGCGATCCCCGTCGCCCAGTGCTGCAGCGGTGCGAGGACCGCGACGGTCCGGGACCCGGCGGCTCTGGCGATGGTCGATGTGGCGTGCGTGGAGATTCCGAACTCGGCGCTACCCGCGTCGACGAGGGTGTCGGGGGTCGCGTTGTTGTACGGCAGGATCTCGACGTCGAGACCCGCATCGGCGAACAGACCTTCCTGCTGCGCCACGTACAGGCCGGTGTGATTGGTGTTGGGCGTCCAGTCCAACGCGAATCGGATGGTGTCGCTCCCGGAATCGGACGAGCACCCGACGACCGCGGAGAGTGCGGCGACGAGGGTGAGCAGTCCGGCGAGAGTCCGCCGCGCCTTCACTGCGCGGGCAGGGGACGGATCGATGTGGGTACAGGCGTGGTCATGTCGGGACATCCCTTCGTCAGCATTACCTGGTCAGGTTCGACGGGTGTGATCTCAGCCCCGCTCGTGCGGAGCACCCCGTGTCACGGGCGACCCTAGCACCATGCCCTCCTGGGGCCGCCGGGACGGGAGCAGAACGGAAGATGTGACCCGAAGTTACGGAAATGCCCAGGTCAGGATGTCACCCTCACATTTCACCCGCAACGGAAGGATCGAAGATCCCGACTCTTCGAGTGATGGTCCCTGCCACCTCCCCCGAACGGCAGGGACCGTCGCTCTGCGCATGTCTCTCCCTTGCGCGGACGATGAAGGGCCGTCGGTGAACTCCGACGGGTCCGTTCTTCTGTTGTTTCCGTAGACCCGACTCCCGCAACGGTGTTCAATACGCACGAACCGATCGGGGGATGGGATGCGCGCAATGATGGGCGCCGCGATGGCTGCGGCGGTGATGGGAAGTGTCCTGACGGCATCGGTGGTGTCGGCGGAGACGAGCGGACGCACCGAAATGCCGTATGACTCGTCGGCGCCGCTGGCCGGCGAGGTGCTCGGGTCCGTGGTGTCGATACCCGTGCCGCTGCCGGCGGAAGCGGGACCGCGACCCGCCGCGTGCGACCGGTTGTCGTATCTGCGGTGGCGGTCGGCCGACGGACCGGAGAGTTCGGCCGACGCCGACCGGATCCTCGTCGCCCAGCCCGGGATCTTCGAGGGAGCGGGCGCGTTCGAGAGCGTCGCGCGCAACACCGTCGTCGCGGCCGCGGCCCGTGGTGCCCACGTCGAGTTCTGGGCACTCGACCGGCGATCGAACTGCCTCGAGGACCACACCGGTACCCGGGCGGCACTGCGGACGGGTTCGCTCGACACCGCGACCGACTACTACTTCCGCGGTGCCGAAGTGGACGGGCGACGATTCGCCGGCCACGCGAGCGGCGCCGACGTCGCGTGGCTCTCGCATGTCGGCATCGAGCAGACGCTGCGCGACCAGTACGACCTGCTGCGTCACGAACTCTCCGACCCGGAACTGCGGAAACGGAAAGTGTTGTGCGGCGGACATTCTCTCGGTGGTTTCATCACCGGCTACTTCGCGGAATGGGACTTCGACGGAGATCCCGCCACCACGGGCGACGCCGGTTACAACCAGTGCGGCGGGTACTTTGCGCTCGATACGGTGATCGAGGCGGGAGCGCCCTCCCCCGGGCAGAGTGCCCTCCCGGATCTGCCCGAAGCGGTCTCGGCGCCAGTCGATGCGTTCTTCGGCTCCATCTCGACGGCATCGCCGGTGCTGGCACTTCCCACGGTCATCAATCCCGAGACGACGAATCTGCTCGCACTCACCGGACTCGCCGCGCGACTGGACCCGGACAGCACCGACGGCATTGTCCCGCGCATGCCCGACAACCCGAACATCGACTGGACGTTGCGCACTCTGTTGTCGGGGGACTACGCGATGTTCGCGACGGGCGACCCGGATGTGCGGACGTTGAACGCGACCAACGAGGCGGTGCTCGGCGCGATCCTCGACGACAATTCGCAACCGCTGGGGTTCCTGCAGGTGAGCGTCGGATTCATTACCGGGGCGCCCGTGCGCGACAAGCTGTTTCCTGTTCCCGCCACGCCGGAGGTGCTCGGGTCGGGATTCTTCGGCGATGCGCTCAAGGCGTCGCCGGCGGTGTTCGCGGATCCGGGAGTCGTCTACCGGTGGCTCGACTACGACGAGGTGGGCACTGGGGCGTCGTCACCCGACGAGGCGCGGTACACCGATCGGGGGAGCGAGGTGACGTCGATCGCGGAGCTGGCGCGGAATCTGTCGGAGCCACCACTGGATTTCACCGAGTGGTACTTCCCGTCGAGGCTTCCGTTCGACCTCGCATCGGCGACCCGCTTCGAAGGGCATCTCCACCGCGACGGTGTCGCGCGCAATCCTGTGGTGACGCTGGTGGCGAGCGGCGGGATCCCGTTGCCGGAGAGGGATCATCCGAACGAACGCAGGTGGGTGCTGCCCGGATACAAGCACATCGATGTACTCACTGCGGCCGCTGATCAGAACGACGGGCGGCCCGAGCAGGTATCGCAGACGCTCGCCGACTTCGCAGCCGACCGAGTCGGTAGCTTCACAGTCGGATGAGGCGGGATCAGGCGCCGCGCGCGGAGAAGATCGAGGTGTAGTCGTGGGGACCGCCCACTTCGGCGACAGCGGTGACGGGTTCGGTCTCGGCGTCGGTCTCCGGAGTGGTGGGCGCGAGGAAGAGGGGTCCGTCGAATTCTTTGTTCTGGCTCATGGCCGTCCTTTCGGGTGCGGCCGGGTAGACCCGGCCGTGGGGCAGTGCGAAGAAGAGGGGCCGCGGTACACGCGGCGGGGAACTCTCACGTCCGGTTCGGAACCTTCGGGCACTGTGGTGCGAGGTTGCTCATCATGTGCGAGCCGAACGATGTCTCCACCCTACACCAGAAGGTTCGCGCGACGTTTGACCGGCGAGTCGCGTGGGAAGACACTCGGCATGGCTACCTACAGAGTGATCGACCCGACCGGGAACGTCGTGGATACCAAGGAAATCGAGAGCGCGGACGACGCGCACGCCTGGTTCGTCGACCAGCGCGCCGACAACAGCGAACTCGGCTGGCGTATGGAGGCGCAGAACGAGCAGGACGGTACCTGGCACTTCTTCGACGACACCGAAGGCACCTCCTCGAAGTAGTCCCGGCAGCACCCCGTGAGAGCGGGGTGCTGCACGCACCGACACAGCGCGGTGCCGAGCACCTCGACAGCGCGGTGCCGAGCACCTCGACAGCGCGGTGCCGAGCACCTCAACAGCGCGGTGCCGGTAGTCGCAACTACCGGCACCGCGCAGTTCAAGGGCTACTTCTTGAAAGCGTCCTTGACGTTCTCGACGGCGTCCGAGACCTTGTCGCCTGCCTGCTTCAGACCGCTGGAGGCCTGGTCGCCGCGACCCTCGGCTTCGAGATCACGATCGCCGGTCGCCTGACCGGTGTTCTCCTTGATCTTGCCGCCCGCTTCTTCTGCCTTGTGCTTTGCCTTATCGACGAAGTCGGCCATGGGGTCCTCCTGTGTCATCGAACGTTGCTCTGACGGAGTACCCCACCCGAACAGCCTGAAACCGAACACGACCGGCTCGTCCGTGTCAGACTTCGACACAGACAGCCAGGAGGAGACCGATGTCGCATCCCACCAACTCCGGTCCCGAGAACAACGACCCGATCGGGGACGCGCCCGACGCCGATCCCGAACTCGTCCGCGACGGGCCGGTGCAGCGCCGGCGTTCGGCGGGTGCGGTGATCGCAGCCGTCGCGGTGGTCGTCGTGATCGTCGTGCTGCTCGTAGTTTTCCTCTGAACAGAGCCGTTCACCGAGCAACGCGGGGTTCACAACCAGTCGCGGCGCTTGAAGAGCACGTAGAGAACGATCGCCGACACGACCATGATCCCGACCCCACTCATCAGTCCCCAGGCCTCGCCTACTCCGGGATAGGGCACGTTCATGCCGTACCAACCGGTGACGGCCGTGGGGACGGCGATGATCGCGGCCCATCCCGTCAGTTTCTTCATGACGATGTTCAGGCGCGCGTCCTGCAGCGACAGGTTCGTCTCGAAGACGGTGTTCACCATCTCGCGCAGTGAATCGGTCCACTCTGCAGCACGCATCACGTGGTCGTAGAGGTCGTTGTAGGAACTGTCGAGTTCGGGGTGGTGGTTGCTCTCGGCGCGGGTCCGCAGGACGGCATTGACGACCTCGCGCATCGGCAGCACGACCCGCCGGAGCTGCACGAGTTCCTTGCGGAGCCGGTAGACGCGTCGCTGGATCTGCCGGGTGGAGGCGCCGTCCTCGAAGAGGCAGTCCTCGAGGTCCTCGGCGGCGTCGTCGAGTTCCTGGATGGTCTCGAACTGCCCGTCGACGACCGTGTCGAGCAGGCCGTGGATCAGCGCACCCGGTCCGTACTGCAGCAGGTCGGTGTTCTCGTCCCACCTGCGCACCGCCTCGTCGATGTCGAAGGGAGTGCCGCGGCGAACGGTGACGACGCCGCGGGGCAGGACGAAGGCGGAGATCCGGGTGGTGCGGAGCCGGGACTCGTGCGCCTGATTCTCGTCCTCGGAATCCGGAAACAGGTGTGTCGCGTAGACCGTGAGGAAGGTATGGGTGGCGTAGCGGGTGGCCTTCGTGCGCTCGCCGTGTGCGAGCGAATCCTCGACGGCGTGCGGGTCGAGGTTCCATTCCTCGGCGAGTTCGAGCAGAGCCGTGTGCTCGGGATTCCACAGATCCACCCAGACGAGGGCCTCGGGATCGGCGAGATGCTCCGAGACGGCTGAGAGCGGGAAACCTTCGTCGGCGAGTTTCCCGTGGGCCCACCGCCGGGTCCGGATGGAGTTGTCGTATCGGTCCGTCACCTCGGCAGTGTCCCCGAAATCGGCGGGCTTCACACCGCGTTCCCGTCACGACCGGGCTCACACGACAGGACGATGCTCGGTGTCCACCAATCGCAGCACCTCGTCGACGAACCCGAGGTCGATCCGTGGCCGATCGTCAGGCCGCAGACCCTGTTCGATCCGTACCCGCATCGAGGTGAGCGTGGCGATCACGTGTGGCCCGCCGTCGGTCAGATAGCGCACCATTCCGCGCGCCGCGCACGCGTCGACCACGACGGCCAGGGTCTCCTCGGCCTCCTTGATGCGTCCGGCCGCGTGCAGGCAGGAGGCGAGCAGACGGTGGGCCTGCAGGTGGGCGCGGGGACGCGAGGTGGTGCGCTGTACCCACATCCGCGCCCATCCGACGGCCTGTTCCGACGCCTCGGGCTCCCCGTTCTCGCTGAGCAGCCGGATCGCGGTGGAGTCCTCGATCTGGAGGGTGATCTCGACGGTTCCGTCGGGGTGGGGTGTGGTGTTCTCCGGCATCGTGCGTGTCGAGGGGCCTGGAGTGGCGATTCCGAGCCGGACCCGTTCGTTCTCGATGCGTGCCCGCAGGCGCGGCAGGTCGTGCAGCGCCGCGACCCGCAGTCCTTCGGTGAGCAGGGCGACGGCTTCCTCCCGGTTGCCCTGCAACATCTTCAGGCGCGCAGCGGTACCGAAGCGAGCGATGAGGAAATCCGTTCCACCGCCTTCTATTCCGAGCAGGTTGCTCTCGTCGAGCAGTGCTTCGGCCTCGGCGGTCCGTCCCTGTTCGTAGAGCAGCTCTCCGAGCATGGCAGCGGCGAGACGCCCTCCGTGGGTGTGGATTCCGCCGTTTCGTCGCGCTCGGCGCAGCGCTGTGCGGAAGTACTTCTCGGCCGAGGCGACGTCGAGTCGTTCGTTCGCGGCGATGCCGCACAGGCACTGACCGTAGATCGACGCGAACGGTCCGCGGGTCTCGCGGTGGTAGGGCTCCGCCCATTCCTGCCGCCGGATCGCTGAGGTGAAGTCGAAGCGGAAGATGTCGGCGTACGAGGCGAAGTCGGCTGCGGCCGCCACCACCCACGGGTGCACGGAGGTCGGATTCTCCAGGCACGGCGCGATGAGTTCGTAGATGCCGTCGATGCGGTCGGAGTTCATCAGGATCGACGCCTCGACGGCATCCGCCTCGATGTGGAGTGCTTCGACGTCGTAGCTGTCCGTCACCCCACGGTCGAGCAATTCCCGTACTGCCGCGAGGGTTCTGCGGCATCGGTCCAACCGCAGCAGCGCACTGTTCGCCCAGGCCTGCGTGAGCAGCAGGCGCGGATCGTTTGCGACGGCCCGCGGCGGCAGTTTGTCGATCAGGGCGAGCAGCGTGGCGATGTGCCCGTGCTCCATCAGGTACATGCCGTCGTCGGCGAGCAGGTCGACGGCGAAGTCGGTGTCGTTGGCGGCGAGGGCGTGGTCGACGGCCTCCTGCAGCATGCGGTTGCGGGCGAACCAGTCGGCGGCGGTGCGATTCAGGTCCGCGACCTTCTCGGGATGGTCGCGTTCGAGACGTCGACGCAGGAAGTCGAGGAACAGGTGGTGATAGCGGAACCACACGCGTTCGTCGTCGACGTGCCGCAGGAACAGGTCGCGTTCCTCCGCCTCCTCGAGCATCGCCTGGCTGCGCGGATCGCCCGTGAGCGCCGCGGCGAGGCTGCCACTGATCGATTCGGTGATGCTCGTCGCGAGGAGGAATTCGTACATCCGGGGTTCGAGACCGGCCAGCACGTTGTCGGCGAGGAACTCACCGATCGCGTGGTGCCGACCGGTGATGTTCTCGATGAGCCACGACGGATCGTCGCTGTCGCGCAACGACAACGACGCGAGCTGCAGGGCTGCGGCCCAGCCCTCCGTGGTGCGGGTGAGATCCTCCACGTCCTCGGGGCCGAGGTCTATCCCGCCGATGTCGCGCAAGAAGGCGTTCGATTCGTCCACCCCGAACCGCAATGCCGTCGAATCGACCTCGACCAGCTCGTCGCGAACACGCATGCGGCTGAGCGGAAGTCCGGATCGGTTGCGGCTCGTCACCACGAGCTGCAGGTGATGGCATCCGCGGTCGAGCAGGAACTCGAGGGCAGCGACGGTCTCCGTCGACGTGACGCGGTGCCAGTCGTCGATCACCAGCGTCGCCGCGGTGTCGGTCCGGTGCAACTCGTCGATGAGCGTGCACAGTACGTACCGTTCGGCCTCGTCGCCGTGCGCGTCGAGGATCTGGCCCAGTTCGCGCGCGAGGACCGGCCGGATCTGCTTCATGGCCTCGACGAGGTGCGCGAGGAACCACAGGACGTTGTTGTCGTCGCTGTCCACCGTCAACCACGCGACCGGCACTCCCTCGGCGGCGAGTACGTTGCGCCACTGCGTCGCGAGGGTGGACTTACCGAAGCCGGTGGGGGCGTGGATGGCGACGAGACGGCGTCGTCCGCCTGCCCGCAGGAACGAGATCAGACGGCTGCGTTCGATCAGAGGACGTGAGGTCGAGGGCGGCCGGAACCTGGTCGACGGTGCGGTGGACGGACCGGTGCGTCCCGAGACCGTGGACGACCGGCCGGAGACCGTCGAGGCCGGTCCGGTGAGCGGTGGCGCCGAACGCGGCGGGAGCGGGCCGGACGGCGGTGACCCGGGCAGCGCCATCTCGTCGATGGGCAGGTTGTGGGCGCGCTGGACGTCGCGGAGCAGATCGCCGAACTCGGCGGCCGTCTGCGGCCGGTCCTCGGCATCGGTCGCCATGCCGCGCTCGAGGGCCTCGCACACGTCGTCGGGGATGCCCTCGCCGCGCAGGTCGGGGACGGGCTCGGAGGTGATGCGCACGAACTGCGCGACGATCTTCTCACCCTCCTTCCGCTCGAAGGCGGCGTGACCGGTGATCGCCGCGAACAGGGTCGCGGAGAGGCCGTAGACGTCGGCGGCCGGAGTCGCGGCATGACCGCGCAGCACCTCCGGTGCCGTGAACGCGGGGGAACCGGTGATCTCACCGGCAGTGGTGCGGAAGCCGCCGCCGACGCGGGCGATACCGAAATCCGTCAGCTGCGGTTCGCCGTACTCGGTGAGCAGGATGTTGCCGGGCTTGATGTCGCGGTGCAGGACGTCGGAACGATGCGCCGTCTCGAGTGCACCGGCGACCTTCACCCCGATCCGGACCGCCTCCGGCCAGGCGATCGGTCCGTGCCGCCGGATGCGGGTGTCGAGAGAGTCGTGCGGGTGATAGTGCATCACCAGATAGGGCAGGCCCGTGTCCGTCGCGCCGGCCTGCAGCACGGTGACGATGTTGGGGTGGCCGGAGAGCCGCCCCATCGCGCGTTGCTCGCGTAGGAAGCGTTCGAGATCGGCGGGTTCGGGGGAGCGGCGCAGCACTTTCACCGCGACGTCGCGGTCGAGTTCGGCCTGCCGGCAGCGGTAGACCACACCGAAGCCGCCGCGGCCGATCTCCACGGCATCGGTGAAACCGGCATCGTGCAGCGCGCGCACGATGTCGGTCTCTGCGACGTCGACAATCGGCGCGCGCTGAGTGGCGGCCGGATCGTTCTCGGTCATCGGCGCAATCACCTCGGGAAGCCGTTTCCCCAGGATAGTCTCGAAATGTGCACGCCCGCCGCAGATCGTGCGTCGCCCCTGTTCTAACGTGGTCCGGCCGGACCACGGTGCCTCACCGGGAACGGACGAAACGACACTGCGACCAGAAGTGGGACATAGATGAAGAAGACTCTCGCGGCGCTGTTCGGTGCAGGTGTGGTCCTGCTTGCGGCGGCGTGTGGATCCTCGGACGGATCCGACTCGGCCGAGGAGACCACCACCACGACGAGCACCTCGGCTTCGGCGGAGGCCGGCACCTCGGGCACCAGCGTCGAACTCGGTAAGAGCTACGAGGAGAACTGCGAGGCTCTGCTGCCCTACCTCGACGAGCTCGAGGAGTGGGGGCAGGACCGCGTGGCAGCTGCCCAGGCCGTCGCCGACGCCCAGCAGCAGCTCCCGGCCTGGCAGGATCTCAGCGAAGAGGAGCAGGCCGACACCCTGCGTGCCATCGAGAACGCCGGAAAGGGCGAGTGCTGACGGTCGAGTGGTGATCGACGAGTTGTACGACAGGTTGAGGCGCTTCCCGGATGTGGAAGCGCCCAACCTGTTCGCCGTCGACGGGGCCGATCGCCTGCTCCTCGACGAAGCCGCGCCCGCACTGGAATCCGCAGCGCCGGGCACGATCGTGGTCGTCGACGACCAGTACGGCGCCCTGACCCTGGGTGCGGCCGTCCGGTTCGGCGCGGAGCGGATCCGGGTGCATCAGGACTCGGTGGTGGCCGAACGCGCCCTGGCTGCGAACGCCGAGCGTGAGGATCTCACCGACCGCTACCGTTCCTGCGGACTCGACGCGGACCTGCTCGCCGGTGCCCGAGTGGTACTGCTGCGTCTTCCCCGTTCGCTGTCGGCGCTCACCGAGATCGCCGAGATCGTGGCCCGCCACGCCGACCCCGAGGTCGTCGTGTTCGCCGGTGGCCGCGACAAGCACATCAGCCTTGCGATGAACGACGTCCTCGCTGCGTCCTTCGCAGAGGTCCGCGCGTCGCGGGGACGGCAGAAGTCGCGTGTGCTCACCGCGCGCCGAGCAACGCCCGGACCGGCCTCGTATCCCGTCCGTGAGAGGCTCGACGAACTCGGCCTCACCGTGGTCGCGCACGGGGCCACCTTCGCCGGCCCGCGCCTCGACATCGGTACCCGTTTCCTCCTCGACTTCTTCCCCCGTCTCGACTTCCCCCGTAACGACACGGACGAGCAGATCGCGGTGGATCTCGGCTGCGCCACCGGCATCCTCGCCGCGATGCTCGCCCGGCAGCTGCCCGACGTTCGCGTGATCGCGACCGATCACTCCTCCGCCGCCGTCGCCTCCGCCGCGGAGACGGCCGCCGCGAACGGGCTCGCCGACCGGATCGACACGCTCCGCGACGACACCGCGAGTTCGATCGCCGCCGGGTCGGTCGACCTCGTGGTGTGTAATCCGCCCTTCCACATCGGCGCCGCCGTGCACACCGGCGCGGCCCACAAGATGTTCGACGCCGCAGCCCGGATCCTCCGCCCGGGAGGACAGATGTGGACGGTCTACAACCGCCACCTCGACTACCGCCCCGCGCTGGCGGGCATCGTCGGGCCGACCCGCGTCGAGGGCCGCAACCGCAAGTTCACGGTGACCAGGTCGGTACGGAGCCGGTAGAGTCCGATTAGTCCGAGCTTTCTCGACGAAACGGGAACTCGTGAGGTTACTGCCTCGTTGAACGGACAGAAGCGACCACGAGAAGGGAAGTGCACGGTGCGCACCACCAGTAACCCGGTGTTCCGCAACCTGCCCAAGCAAGAGGGCGGCGGATACGCCACGTTCGGCTCTGCGACGGCGGGCGCCGCGCAGGCCACCCAGCAATTCGGTCAGCCCCAGACGGATCCGTGGGCACGTCCCACCGACCAGCGGACCATGACGATCGACGATGTCGTCACCAAGACCGGCATCACGCTCGGCGTGCTCGCCGTCTCGGCACTCATCTCCTACGTCCTGGTCAACTCCAACGTCGGCCTGGCAGCTCCGTTCGTCATCGGCGGCGGTCTGATCGGCCTCGTCCTGGTGCTGGTCGCGACGTTCGGCCGCAAGATGGACAACCCGGCGATCGTCCTCGCCTACGCGGTGGCGGAAGGCTTCTTCCTCGGCGCGCTGTCGTTCATGTTCACCGACATCACGTTCGGTGGCGCCGGCGGCGCGACTCTGATCGCGCAGGCCGTCCTCGGTACCTTCGGCGTGTTCTTCGGCATGCTCGTCGTGTACCGCACCGGCGCCATCCGCGTCACGCCGCGCCTGACCCGCATGATCGTCGGCGCCCTCGTCGGTGTCCTGGTCCTGGCGCTGGGCAACCTCGTCGCCGGCTTCTTCATCGACGGTGGCCTGGGCCTGCGCGACGGCGGCCCGATCGCCATCATCTTCAGCCTCGTGTGCATCGGCATCGCGGCGTTCAGCTTCCTGCTGGACTTCGACTCCGCCGATCAGCTGATCCGCGCACAGGCCCCCGAGAAGGCCGCCTGGGGCGTCGCCCTCGGCCTGACCGTCACCCTGGTGTGGCTGTACGTAGAGATCCTGCGACTGCTCAGCTACTTCCAGAACGACTAGCAGTACGCCATGAAGACCCCGGACCACGGTCCGGGGTCTTCGTCGTTTCCCAGGGGGTGTTTTCCCAGGGGTGTACACCTTCACCCTGTCGGAAAGCCACGACGTGGGAACATGGAGTCATGCGCATTGCGGATTCCGTCATCGACCTCATCGGAAACACCCCCCTCGTCAAGCTCAACACGGTGGTGAAACCCGGATCGGGGCTCGTAGCGGCGAAGATCGAATACCTCAATCCCGGCGGCAGCTCCAAGGACCGTATCGCGGTGAAGATGATCGATGCGGCCGAAGCGTCGGGCGAACTGAAGCCGGGCGGGACGATCGTCGAGCCCACCTCCGGCAACACCGGCATCGGCCTGGCCCTGGTCGCGCAGCAGCGCGGCTACAAGTGCGTGTTCGTGTGCCCCGACAAGGTCGGCGAGGACAAGCGCAACGTGCTGCGGGCCTACGGTGCCGAGGTGGTCGTGTGCCCGACCGCGGTCCCGCCGGAGCACCCCGACAGCTACTACAGCGTCTCCGACCGTCTCGCCCGTGAGCTCCCCGGTGGCTGGAAGCCCAACCAGTACTCCAACCCGGGGGGCCCGGCGAGCCACTACGAGACCACCGGCCCGGAGATCTGGAACGACACCGACGGCAAGATCACGCACTTCGTCGCTGGCGTCGGCACCGGCGGCACCATCTCGGGTACCGGCCGGTACCTCAAGGAGGTCTCCAACGGTGCGGTGAAGGTCGTCGGCGTCGACCCCGAGGGCTCGGTGTACTCGGGCGGCACCGGCCGGCCGTACCTCGTCGAAGGTGTCGGTGAGGACTTCTGGCCCTCGGCCTACGACCCGTCGATCCCCGACGAGATCATCGCCGTCTCCGACGCCGACTCGTTCGAGATGACCCGTCGCCTCGCCCGCGAGGAAGGCCTGCTCGTCGGTGGCTCCTGCGGCATGGCCGTCGTCGCCGCACTGCAGGTTGCCGAGCGCGAGGGCCCCGACGCGGTCGTTGTCGTGCTGCTGCCCGACGGTGGTCGCGGCTACATGTCGAAGATCTTCAACGACAAGTGGATGGCCAGCTACGGCTTCCTCCGCGCGCCGCTCGACGGCAAGCCCGACGACTCCACCGTCGGCGACGTGCTGCGCGGCAAGAGCGGCGACCTGCCCGACCTCGTGCACACCCACCCGTCCGAGACGGTGCGCGACGCCATCGAGATCCTTCGGGAGTACGGCGTCTCGCAGATGCCGGTCGTGGGTGCCGAACCGCCCGTCACCGCAGGTGAGGTGGCTGGTTCGGTCAGTGAGCGCGAACTGCTCAGCGCCGTCTTCGAAGGTCGCGCGAATCTCGCCGATCCGGTCGAGAAGCACATGAGCCCGCCGCTGCCGAACATCGGCGTGGGCGAGTCGATCGACTCCGCCACGAAGGCGTTCGGCGACACCGACGCGCTCATGGTGATCGACGACGGCAAGCCCGTCGGTGTCATCACCCGCCACGACCTGCTCGGATTCATCTCTCAAGGCCGATAGGACACAGATCTTCATGACAGACCAGAACCAGCACGGTTTCGCGACCCGCGCCATCCACGCCGGGTACGAGCCCGACCCCCAGACCGGTGCCGTCAACGTGCCGATCTACGCGTCGTCGACCTTCGCCCAGGACGGCGTCGGCGAGATGCGCAACGGCTTCGAGTACGCCCGCACCGGCAACCCCACCCGTCGTCCCCTCGAGGCGAACCTCGCCGCGCTCGAGAACGGCACCTACGGCCGGGCGTTCGGCTCGGGCATGGCCGCTACCGACTGCCTGCTCCGTTCGGTGCTGCGTCCGGGCGACCACCTCGTCATCCCCAACGACGCGTACGGCGGCACCTTCCGTCTCATCGACAAGGTGTTCACGCAGTGGGGGATCGAGTACACCCCGGCCGCGATCAACGACGCCGACGAGGTGCGCGCGGCCGTGCGCCCGAACACCAAGCTCGTGTGGGTGGAGACGCCCACCAACCCGCTGCTCAACATCGGCGACATCTCGGCGCTCGCCGACATCGCGCACGAGGGTGGTGCCAAGCTCGTCGTCGACAACACCTTCGCGTCGCCGTACCTGCAGCAGCCGCTCACCTTCGGTGCCGACGTCGTGCTGCATTCGACCACCAAGTACATCGGTGGTCACTCCGACGTCGTCGGTGGCGCGCTGGTGACGAACGACGAAGAGCTCGACGCCGCCTTCGCGTTCCTGCAGAACGGTGCGGGCGCCGTGCCGGGCCCGTTCGACGCCTTCCTCACGCTGCGCGGCATCAAGACGCTCGCGGTGCGGATGGAGAAGCACTCCGACAACGCCGAGAAGCTCGTCGACTTCCTGTCGGGACATTCCGCCGTGACCAAGGTGCTGTACCCGGGTCTCGAATCGCATCCGGGCCACGAGTACGCGGCCAAGCAGATGCGTCGCTTCGGTGGCATGATTTCCGTGCGCCTCGCCGGTGGCCGCCAGGCCGCGCTGGACTTCTGCAAGCGCACCGAGATCTTCACCCTCGCCGAGTCGCTCGGTGGTGTGGAGTCGCTCATCGAGCATCCGGGTGCGATGACCCACGCCTCCACGGCCGGGTCGCTGCTCGAGGTCCCCGAGGATCTCGTCCGGCTGTCGGTGGGTATCGAGGATGCCGCCGACCTGCTCGCCGACGTCGAACAGGCGCTCGGCTGACACACCGGTCGTAGAAGACAGGAGAAGAAGGCGTCCCGAAGGACGCCTTCTTCTCCTGTCGATCGGGAAAACATCGACGGCGACGTGCGGAAGGAACCGCATAGCCCCCGGAAGCACTGCCGGGCGCCGTACGATCACGTGGTGACGGACAGCGAACATCCCGAATCCGCCCTGTGGGACACCGTGCTCGACACGGTACGGCGCCATGGACCCATGACGATCGACGAGGTGGCCGATCATCTCGAGGAGCACGGATTCGGCTCGGCCGAGCAAGTGATGATCGATCTCGAACAGTCGGAACCGCATCCGCTGTTGATGTGGTTGTCCGACGACCGTGTCGCGGCGACGGATGCGCTGTTCGAGGGCAGGATGCTCACACACCGCCTCACCGCGGACGAACTCGACCGGCACGCGATCCCGGTCGACGACATCGAACCGCTCCTGCTGCTCGTCTCCGAGGACGACGAGTTCGATCTCGTGCAGCCCGGTGGATTCGAAGCTGCTGCCACGCAAAACGATCCGGATTCGGATGAGATCGTCCGCAAGGAGACGATCGTCTTTCCCGAAGGAGCCCTGGCGGGTCACGAGGCGGGAGACCTGCTCGCACTCACCGTGCGGGACGGTCGCTTGTCGTTCGCTCCGGTCGACGACGAAGTCCGAAGTAGTGAGGCCGAATTCGTGCACGCGCTCGAACAGACCATCGCCCGCCAGCAGGTGGCGAGCCTCGGGGGCGCCTTCCTCGACGTGCTCGCCGATGTACCGGACGCGTTCTCCGCGCCGTCCCTGCCGCTCGGTGACTTGCTCGCCGGAGCCGGTCTGGTCCGCCGCGGAGACCTGGTGGCACCGAACGGTTTCGACTTCGACGGATACTCCGACCGGGCAATGTTCGAGATCTATGCCGAACAGCTCGGGATCCCCGTCGACGCCGTGCCCGGCGTGGCCCTGTTCGCGTCGCTGGTCGAAGCCCTCGAACGCGGCGACGACGCCGAACTCGACGAGCGTTTCGCCGTGGGAAAATCCGGTCTGTACTCGGTGCTGTCCGATCCCGAGATCGCCGAGACCGTCTACGACGAACTGGTGGGGGAGAAGCTCGCGCCCGAGGCGATCGAACAGGCCGCGCTGTGGCTGCTCGACCATGCGCCGCGACGTGCGGCGGGGGCAGCGCACTGGATCGCCGGTCGCGCGGCCGAATCGACCGGACGCCTCACGGAAGCCGAACGGCACTACGAGCGCTCGGCCGACCTCGACTCCGCCTTCGACCTCCCGTTGTTCGACCTCGCGCGCTTCGCTTCCGATCGCGGGGACGCGATACGGGGGCTGTCTCTGCTCGCCCGGGTGCCGGGCGGCGACGAACATCCCCTCCACGAAGTGCTCGAACGGTACCGGCCGAAGGAGGTCCCGGGGCTCGGCCGCAACGACCGCTGCTGGTGCGGGTCGGGCCGCAAGTACAAGGCGTGCCATCTCGGGCGCGCCGAGCACTCGCTCGAGGAACGCTCCGACTGGCTGTACATGAAGGCGGCCATGCACGCCCTCGAACCCGGATGGGCCGAACAGCGGGTCGCGCTGGCGGAGGCGCGTTCCGGCTACGGGGACGACGACGCGGTGGCCGAGGCCGTCGCCGATCCTCTCGTCGAGGACGTCCTGCTCTTCGATGCCGGCGCCTTCGCGGATTTCGTCGAGCGTCGCGGTGAGTTGCTGCCCGAGGACGAGGCCGAGCTCGCCCGCTCGTGGCTGGCGGTCGAGCGTTCGGTCTTCGAGGTCGAGGCGAGTGCGCCGGAGGAGTCGCTCACGCTGCGCAACGTCCGTAGCGATCGGGTGGTGGAGGTGTCCGCGCCCTGGCTCGCGGGTGAGGTGCCCGCCGGGACGTTGCTGTGCGCCCGTGTGATGCCGGTGGGGGAGGACCGGTGGGTGATGCCCGGCGGCTGCGAACCGGTGACGAAGGATCAGCGGGACACGCTCGTCACGCTGCTGGACGAGGACGCGGTCGATGCGGTGGACATCATGGACGTCCTGACCCAGCCGGACGCCGCAGACTTCTATCCGGAACCGTAACTCCGGACCCTCAGGAAGCACCGGTCCCACTGGTCCCAGTACTAGAACGTGTTCCTGAATATATGTGATAAGAACATCCGGAAGCCGCACTGGTGATCGACCTCACAGCTACGGTGAGAGCGGTTGATGGATGGATGTGGGGGTAGCGGATGTCGGTGGACCCGTCTGCGGTCATCGTGGCAGTGGCTACGGCAGCAAGTGCGCTCGTTCAGGGCGTGGACCTACCAGCAGAGATCAAGGATCAGATCAACGGGGCGATCGAGTCGTTCGAGGCAACTGCCGAGAACGCCGACACGGATGTGACGAATCTCGTCGCGTCCTTGCCGGAACCGATGCGGCAGGGAGCACAACAGGCGGTCGCGGATGCGACGACGGCGGTCGCGGGAGCGATCGAGCCGCATCTGCCCGACGACGCGGCCGCGGCCCTGCACCCCGCAGATCCGCAAGCAGCTCCGCCCGCTCTGGCGCCCGAACCTCCGGCCGCGCGTCCCGGGCCCTTCGGAATACCGGTCCAACCCCCGGCGACCGGTGTGGTCGGGAACCCGCAACCCGGTCCCACGATCCCGGGCACCGGGATCACGTTGCCGTCGATCCCGGCGATCCTTCCCGGAACGCGACTCGCACCCATCGGTGCGATCGCAGTGTTCGCGCCGTGGCTGAAGAAGGCCGGCGAACTGTGCGAAGGGGTCTCCGCGCCGGTCCTCGCGGCCCTCTACTCCGCCGAGAACGGTTTCCGGTACGGCCCGACCGCGCCGGTCTCGCCGGTCGGCGCCCGCGGCCCGGGACAGTTCATGCCCGGCACCTGGGACCAGTACGGCAAGGACGCCGACGGTGACGGCAAGGCCGACGTCCTCGGCATCGCCGACCCGGTCATGGCGTCGGGCAACCTCCTGTGCGACAACTACAAGCTCATCGACGACTGGAAGAAGCGCGGACTGGTCGAAGGCGACACCCTCGATCTGACCCTCGCGGCCTACAACGCCGGCGTCGGCGCGGTGAAGCGCTCGGGTGGCATGCCGTCCGGTCATCCCGACTACGAGAACCAGACGAAGCCCTACGTCGCGAAGATCCGCGCGACCGAGCACGTCTTCGCCCGCATGCTCTCGCCGTTCCTGGGTCTGGGCATCGGAGGCGGAGCCGGCGACGTCGGTAATCGCATCGTCGACCTTGCCTTCAAGTACCTCGGCCTGCCGTACGTCTGGGGTGGCGGCAATATCAACGGGCCGTCCGGCGGCGGTTTCGACTGCTCCGGCCTGACGTCGTACGCGGTCTTCGCCGCGACGGGCATCACGCTGCCGCGCACGTCCGAGACACAGTGGCACATCGGCACCGAGGTGCCGCTGTACGCGGCGCGCCCCGGCGACCTGCTGTTCGGCAACTGGCAGGCCGGCGGACCCGGTCACGTCGCCATCTACATCGGTGGCGGGCAGATGGTGCACGCACCCACCACCGGCGACGTCGTGCGGGTGGGGCCGGTCTTCCCCGACATGAAGGCGCGGCGCATCTTCTGACACCTTCCGTGAACACGCGAAAGGCCCGACCGAGAGAATCCGGTCGGGCCTTTCGGCTGCAGAGGGGACTGCCGCGGTGCGGCACTCGGCGATCAGCCGCGGTAAGGTTCCGCGCTCACCAGTGTCACCTTCATGGTGTTGCCGTTGGGCAGCGTGTACTCGCGGGTCTCGCCGACCTTCGCGTCGATCAGGGCGCCACCGAGGGGCGAGCTGGGGGAGTAGGTCTCGAGCTCGCTGTTGCGGGCACCTTCTTCGCGGGTCGCGATCAAGAACGTCTCCGTGTCGGTCTCGTCGCCGGCGTAGTAGACGGTGACGACGGAACCGGGGAGGGCCACGCCCGACTCGGTCGGAGCGACGCCGACCTTGGCGGTGCCCAGCAGCTCCTGGAGCTGACGGATACGGGCTTCCTGCTGGCCCTGCTCCTCGCGGGCCGCGTGGTAGCCGCCGTTCTCCTTGAGGTCGCCTTCCTCGCGACGCTCGTTGATCTCGGCGGCGATGACAGGACGATTCGCGATGAGCTGGTCCAGCTCGGCCTTGAGCCGGTCGTACGACTCCTGCGTCAGCCAGGTCACCTGGGTCTCGGTCATCCTCGATCACTTCCTTCGGGTTGGAGCCCCCGGCTCCGTGGACAAGTCGTGCACATGCAACGACCGCGACAGCACGACCCCCGTCGTCCCCCCTGGTTGTCAGGCTGAACGGAAGTCGTACTGTCTGTTGATGCTCTTATGCAGCAATACACGGCCCCAAAGGGTGGAACCGTGTATCCGGCTATTTTAGCATCACTATCGTCGCTGCTCCGGAAAAGCGCAGGAAGCCGCTGGTCGCGGTAGATTCCTAGGGTGCGCGGAGGTAGTCGGGAGCCTCGGTGCTGCAGCCGTAGGTATCGCCCATTCCGGGGCGTTGTGACGTCTTGACCGTGGATGTCAGCACGACCGTCTGCGAATCGGACGCCGGGATGAGGACCTCGCGCCGTCCGGTCTCGCTGCCGTCCTTCGACCGCGCCCGGATGATGCAGACAGCATCCTCGGACGGATCGTCCCGCGTGACCTTGAGCTGGATGTCGATGGTGCTGTCGTCGATGATCTCGAAGGCGAGGACCTCCGACTCGATCGGAGCCGAGTTGTTCTGGAACAGCACGAACGCCACGACGAGCCCGGCGAGCAGACCGGCGATGGTGAAACCCCAGCGCTTGCCGCGTGTCGACACGCGGGGCCCGGGGTACCGGGAGGAGGGGTACCGGTCGGTGGGCAGGGTGTTGCTCATCACTTTGCTTTCACAGCGGAACGATGGATCGGGCGTCGCCGCAGGGTCACGGCTGACGTCGGAATTATCAGGTGGAACTATAGAGGACGGATCCGTAGCGACCGCGACGCGGGCGCAGGGTCGGTTCCGGCGAAGCAGACGACGTGAGGTGGAGGAATACACGTGAGCGGACTACGGCTCATGGCCGTGCACGCCCATCCCGACGACGAGTCGAGCAAGGGCGCGGCCACGATGGCCCGGTACTCGGCCGAGGGACACGAGGTCCTGGTGGTCACGCTCACGGGCGGAGAGCGCGGCGACATCCTGAACCCCGCCATGGACGTGCCCGGCATTCGCGAACGCATGAGCGAGGTGCGTCAGGAGGAGATGGCCGAGGCCGCCCGCATCCTCGGGGTGCGGCACCAGTGGCTCGGCTTCGTCGACTCCGGACTGCCCGAGGGCGACCCCAAGCCTCCGCTGCCGGAGGGCTGCTTCGCTGCGATCCCGCTCGACGAACCGGTCCGCCGGCTCGTGCAGTCGGTGCGCGAGTTCCGCCCCCACGTCATGACCACCTACGACGAGAACGGTGGCTACCCGCATCCCGACCACATCCGGTGCCACGAGGTGTCGGTCGCGGCCTACGAAGCGGCCGCGGATCCGGATTTCCATCCCGAGCTGGGCGAGCCCTGGGCGGTGAGCAAGCTCTACTATTCGCACGGTTTCATCCGTAAGCGGCTCGAGCTGTTCCGCGAGGAGTACGAGCGTCGCGGGGAGCCGTTCCCGATGGAGCAGTGGCTCAACAAGTGGCGCACCGAGCAGGGCGACATCATGGGGCGCGTGACCACCCAGATCACCTGTGGCGACTACTTCCCGAAGCGCGACGACGCGCTGCGGGCCCACGCCACCCAGATCGACCCCAACGGATCCTTCTTCGCGGTGCCGTTGGACATCCAGCAGAAGGTGTGGCCGACCGAGGAGTTCGAGTTGGCCAAGACCCGCGTGAGCACGGTACTTCCCGAGACGGATCTGTTCGCGGGCATCGAGGACGGACAGGGCAAATGACGATAGGCACGCTCGCGGTCGATGTTCTGGCCGTCGAGATTCTGGCCCAGGAGCCGACCGGCCCCGAGTTCGGCAAGGCGTCTCCGCTCGGACTGGCCATCGTGGTGGTCCTGCTGGTCGCGACCGCTCTGCTGATCTGGAACATGAACAAGCGGCTGAAGAAGCTGCCCGAGAACTTCCAGCCGGAGCATCCCGAACCCGACCAGGCCGTGGACGACGGCACGCTGCCGGGTGCGATGCCCGGCGGAGCCGAGGAGAAGGCCGGCGGCACGAAGGCCACCGGTCCGGAACGTCCGGAACCCACCAAGGGAAGCTGACGACCGGCCGTCACCGGCGGTGCTCCTTCCGTAGCGTGGGGGCATGGCGAACCGACTGGCCGACGCCCTGAGCCCTTATCTGAGGCAGCACGCCGACAATCCGGTCCACTGGCAGGAATGGGGCGACGTCGCGCTCGCGGAGGCGCGCGAGCGCGACGTGCCGATCCTGCTGTCGATCGGGTACGCGGCCTGCCACTGGTGTCACGTCATGGCACACGAGTCGTTCGAGGACGAGGCCACGGCCGCTGTCATGAACGAGAACTTCGTGTGCATCAAGGTCGACCGTGAGGAACGGCCGGACATCGACGCGGTCTACATGAACGCGACCGTCGCCATGGCCGGTCAGGGCGGATGGCCGATGACCTGCTTCCTCACCCCCGACGGCTCGCCTTTCTACTGCGGCACGTATTACCCGAACACGCCGCGCGGCGGCATGCCGTCTTTCGTCCAACTTCTCGAGGCCATCACCCAGACCTGGCGCAACCGGCGCGATGAGGTCTCGCAGGCCGCCGACGCCGTGGCCACCGAACTCCGTCGCAGCAGCGGGGGACTGCCCGTCGGGGAGGCCGCTGTCGAGGCGGTCCTGCTCGACGCGGCGGCCGCTGCGATCGCCACCGACGAGGATCGCGAACACGGCGGCTTCGGGGGCGCACCCAAGTTCCCGCCGTCCAACCTGCTCGAGGGCCTGCTGCGCGGATACGAGCGCACGCGCTCCGCCGACACGCTCGGTCTCGTCGAGCGCACGACCGACGCGATGGCGCGAGGTGGGATCTACGACCAGCTCGGTGGCGGTTTCGCCCGCTACAGCGTCGACTCCGCCTGGACGGTGCCGCACTTCGAGAAGATGCTCTACGACAACGCGCTGCTCCTACGGCTGTACGCGCACCTCGCGCGGGTGACCGGCGCGGAACTGCCGACGCGGGTCACCCGGGAGACCGCCGAATTCCTGCTGCGCGACCTGCTCACCACCGACGGCGGATTCGCCTCGGCGCTCGACGCCGACACGGACGGGGTCGAGGGCCTGACCTACGTGTGGACCCCCGATCAGCTCGTCGAGGTGCTCGGCGCGGACGACGGCCGGTGGGCCGCGGAGGCCTTCACCGTCACTCCCGGCGGAACCTTCGAACACGGCACCTCGGTGTTGCAGCTGCTCGACGAGCCCGACGATCCGGCCCGTCTCGCCGACGTGCGGGCACGCCTGTTCGCGGCCCGGCAGGATCGCGCGCAACCCGGACGCGACGACAAGGTCGTCACCGCGTGGAACGGCTTCGCGATCACCGCACTGGCAGAGGCCGGCATCGCACTGGGCGAACCCGCCTGGATCGACGCGGCGGCGAGGTGCGCGCGGTTCCTGCTCGACCGGCACCTCGTCGATGGACGACTGCGCCGCGCGTCGCTCGGAGGTGTCGTCGGATCTCCGGTGGGCGTGCTCGAGGACTACGGAGCACTCGTCACCGCGCTGCTCGCCGTCCATCAGGGGACCGGGGATCGGAGCTGGGTCGAGCGCGCGCGAGAACTCGCCGACGTCGCGCTCACGCAGTTCGCGGATCCGGAACGTCCCGGGAGCTGGTTCGACACCGCGCACGACGCCGAATCGCTGGTCGCCCGGCCGCGCGATCCGGTCGACGGGGCGACGCCGTCGGGGGCGTCGCTGATCGCCGAGGCGTTGCTCGGTCTGTCCGCGCTGGTGCACGACGACCCCCGCTACGCCGATGCCGCCGCGCTGTCGCTGTCGGCGGCCTCGATCCTGCTCGAGAAAGCGCCGCGTGCCGGAGGGCACTGGCTGACCGTGGCCGAGGCGTCGGTGCGCGGTCCGCTGCAGGTCGCCGTCGCGGGTGGCGGCGCACTCCTCGACCTCGCGCGCCGGCTCGCACCGGGGGGAGCGATCGTGGTGGGCGGCGAACCCGACTCGTCGCCGCTGCTCGATGGTCGGCCGCTCGTCGACGGAGCATCCGCGGCCTACGTGTGCCGGGGCTTCGTGTGCGATCGGCCGGTGACGACGGAGACGGATCTGCGCGAGGTGCTCGCCGCGCCCTGACTCGTCGGGGCCAAGCGGTGCCAGGGGCGGTGAATCGGTGCGCTCGGTCCTCTACTTCGAGGGTCTAGCTGCTCACGGCGGCTGCGACCGCGACGTTCGGCGACTCGATGCCGTTCTGATCGAACGCCTCGAGCACCGCGCGGGTGAGACTGCGGCGGATCGCCCACTGCTTCCCGGCGCGCACGCGCACGGTCAGCCGCAGCGTCACCGCACCCGCCGTCACGGAGTTGACCCCGAGCAGTTCGGGCTTCTCCAGGACGTCGGGTGCGATGTCCTCGCGTTCGACGCCGTCGAGTACGGCCCGCAGGGCGATCTGGCAGGCGCGGTCGACATTGGAGGTCGGTGCGATGGGTACGTCGATCACGGAGACCGCGTGGCCCTGGCTCATGTTGCCGACGCGCAGGATCTCGCCGTTGCGGCAGAACCACAGGGTGCCGTCGATGTCGCGGACGGTCGTCACGCGCAGGCCGACCGACTCGACGGTGCCCACCGCGTCGCCGAGGTCCACCACGTCGCCCACACCGTACTGGTCCTCGAGCAGCATGAACATGCCCGAGATGAAGTCCCGCACGAGGTTCTGCGCACCGAAACCAAGAGCAACGCCGGCGATACCGGCCGAGGCGATGAACGGCGCGACGTTGAAGCCGAGCGTGTCGAGCGTCTGCAGCACCACCCAGACGAGCACGACGACCGACACACCGGACTTGAATACCGAGCCGATCGTCTGGGCACGCTGGATCCGGCGTTCGCGCGCGTAGGGATCACCGATGGCGCGTTCGGCGCGTTCCTGCAGCGGTGCGAGGAACGATCGGCGGGGCTTGCCGGATTTCTCACGCGGCTTCGTCATGCGGTCGATCAGTCGGTGGAGGACGAAGCGGAGCACGATCGCGACGACGATGTAACTCACGATCGCGAGCGGCCGGTGGATCAGCCAGTCCCTGTTGGTCTCGGTCAGTTCGAAGGCGAGCAACGGAATAGACATCCCCCGCGAGTCTACAAACGGGTGCCGGAGGCTTCAGGTGGTGTGAGAAGTTGCACGAAGCGGTCGGTGAGGTTTCAACCGAGAATCACGAGCCACACCGCTATCGCGTGACACAGTGCCGCGATGACCGTGGCCGCGTGAAAGAACTCGTGGTGCCCGAACGTCGCGGGCCACGGATCGGGCCAGCGGGTCGCGTAGAGGATCGCTCCTCCGCTGTAGAACAGCCCTCCGACCAGCAGGAGCAGCATGGGAGCGAGACCGACTTCGGCGACCAGCTGTCCGGCAACGGGCACGATGGCCCATCCGAGCAGCAGATACAGCGGCACACCGACCCAGCGCGGCGCCGTAGGCCACAGCATCTTCAGGGCCACGCCCGCCAGCGCGCCCGCCCACACGACGATCAGCAGCGGTCGCCCGGACTCCGGGGGCAGGGCGAGTGTCGCGAACGGGGTGTAGCTGCCGGCGATGAACACGAAGATCATCGAATGGTCGGCGCGCTTCATCCACACGCGGGACCGGGGCCCCCAGTTCAGGCGGTGGTAGAGCGCGCTGACGCCGAACACACCGCACACGGTGAGGCTGTAGATCGTCGCGGGGAGTACGGCGTCCGGGCGGTCGGCGAGGAAGGCGGCGGCCGAGACGAGGGTGACGCCGGCGATGACGGCCACACCGAAGGCCCAGGCGTGGATCCATCCGCGCATCCGCGGTTTGACGGGTAGTTCCTCGAGGCCGAGTGCCGTCATGCGTGCGCTCCTCTCGGTACCGATCAGTAACCTACGCACCCGTAGGTTTGTTCCGTCGTCACGTTACAGCCCGTGAGGGCGCTCCGGGAGACTCTGTGACCACCGACGCGACCGTCCGTACGCCTGGGCGTAATGTGACTCGCGTGGTGATGACGGGGTGAGCGTCCGCGGACTGCTGTACCGGCTCTACGAGCGCAGGCTGCTGAAGGAACTCGACGGAGCACGGCATCCGCGACACGTCGCGGTCATGTGCGACGGCAATCGGCGTTGGGCGCGCGAGAACGGCTTCACCGACGTCAGTCACGGCCACCGCGAAGGTGCCAAGAAGATCGCCGAGCTGCTGAGCTGGTGCGACGCGGCCGGTATCGAGACGGCGACGATCTACCTGCTGTCCACCGAGAACCTCCGGCGCGACCCGGAGGAGCTCGATGCTCTGCTCGAGATCATCTCCGACGTGGTGGAGGAGATCTCCGCGCCCGGCCAGAACTGGGGCGTGAAGATCGTCGGCACCACCGACCTGCTCCCGGCCGACCACGCCAAGCGGCTGCACGAGGCCGCGGCCGGCACCGCGGGCCGGACGGGCACGCACGTCAACGTCGCCGTCGGGTACGGCGGTCGCCAGGAGATCGTCGACGCGGTGCAGTCGCTCCTGCGGGTGCGCTACGCGCAGGGGTTGCGTGGCGAAGAGCTCGTCGAGTCCGTGACGGTCGACGGTGTCGACAGCCACCTCTACACGTCCGGTCAACCCGATCCGGACCTCGTGATCCGTACCTCCGGCGAGCAGCGACTGTCCGGATTCCTGCTCTGGCAGTCCGCCTACTCGGAGATCTGGTTCACCGAGGCGTACTGGCCCGAGTTCCGCCGGGTCGACTTCCTGCGCGCGCTGCGCGACTACGCCGCCCGGCACCGCCGGTTCGGCGCCTGACGGCACCCGCCGGTTCGGCGCCTGACGGCGCCCGCCGGTTCGGCGCCTGGAACAGGGCCGAGCGGCGGGGCGCGTCAGAGCTTGCGCAACCGGAGCCGGTTGATGGCGTGATCCGAGTCCTTGCGCAGGACCAGGGTCGCGCGGGGACGCGTCGGCAGGATGTTCTCCACCAGGTTCGGCAGGTTGATCGAGTGCCAGATCTCCTTCGCGGCACTCATCGCGTCCCGGTCCGACAGGTTCGCGTAGTGGTGGAAGTGCGCCTCGGGATCCGCGAAGGACGTCTTACGCAGCGCGAGAAAGCGTTCCACGTACCACTTCTCGATGTCCTCGATACGCGCGTCGACGTAGATCGAGAAGTCGAACAGGTCGGAGACCATCAACCGCGGACCGGTCTGCAGCACGTTCAGGCCCTCGATGATGAGGATGTCCGGCTGCCGCACGATGTGGTACTGACCCGGGATGATGTCGTACGAGATGTGGGAGTAGATCGGCGCCGCAACCTCTTTCGCTCCCGACTTGACCTCGGTGACGAACCGCAGCAGTTTGCGCCGGTCGTAGCTCTCGGGAAAACCCTTGCGGTGCATGATGTTGCGCCGCACCAGTTCCTTGGTGGGGTAGAGGAACCCGTCGGTGGTCACGAGATCCACCCGCGGGTGATGGTCCCAGCGTGCCAGCAACGCCTGCAGCACACGGGCCGTGGTGGACTTGCCGACCGCCACCGAACCGGCCACACCGATCACGAACGGCACCTGCTGGTCGGGATGCTTCTCCCCGAGGAAGGTCGCGGTCGCGGCGAACAACCGCTGCTTCGCTGCGACCTGCAGGTGGATCAACCGGGCGAGGGGGAGATACACCTCCGCGACCTCCGCGAGGTCGATCTGCTCGCCCAGGCCCCGAAGCCCGATGAGTTCGTCCTCGGTGAGGACGAGGGGAGTCGACTTCCGCAGCGTCCGCCACTGCTTGCGGTCGAACTCGACATACGGGCTCGGTTCGTTCAGACGAGCCATCGGCACGGCTTCCCGGTGGCGCGGCGGATGCGGCGTTGCATGTCCATGTAACGGATTGTGCTCGCTGACACAGGAGGATGCCTCCCCGGGGTCCCCACCCCGGCGGGTTCTCCCGTGTCGGGTCGCCGACGAGCGACTACGCTCGGCCGGTATGGGAGCCGACGACTTCGTGAACGAATATCTGCTGCTGGGCCTGGCTTTCGACCGGCTCGAGGACGGGTACGTCGACGCCTACACCGGCGATCCCGCGCTGCGGCGGAAGGTCGAGAACGCCCCGACCCCCGATTCCCGTGATCTATCACACACCGCGCGACGCCTGCGGGACGAACTTCCCGGTGCGGCACTGTCCGACGAGCGCACCCGTTTCCTCGACGTGCATCTGCGCGCCCTCGACTGCTCGGCCCGCAAGTTCGCGGGGGAGGAGATCGGTTTCGTCGACGAGGTCGAGGCATACTTCGACGTCCGCATCGCGCCCGGCGACGAGGACACCTACCGCGACGCGCACCGTCGCCTCGATGCGTTGCTGCCCGGCACCGGATCGCTCACCGAACGGATGCAGGCCCACCGCAAGTCCGATGTGATCCCCGCCGATCGTCTCGCCGAATGCGTCGACGCGTTCTCGAGCGCTCTACGGGAGAAGGTGCGGGCGGTCTACCCATTGCCCGACACCGAGCGTGTCGAGTACGAGATCGTCGGCGACAAGCCGTGGTCGGGCTTCAACTACTACCTCGGCGACTACCGTTCGCGGGTCGCGATCAACTCCGATCTCGAACAGACGATGGCGCACCTGCCGCGGCTGATCGCGCACGAGGCGTATCCCGGGCACCACACCGAGCACTGCCGCAAGGAGGCCGGTCTCGTCGCCGGCGGTCAGGCCGAGCAGACGTTGTTCCTCGTCAATACCCCGCAGTGCCTCATGGCGGAAGGGCTCGCCGATCTTGCGCTCGAAGCGATCGTCGGCCCGGGCTGGGGGGAGTGGGCGCAGGACATCTACGCCGATCTCGGGCTCCGGTTCGACGGCGAACTGGCCGAGCAACTGTCCGAGGCGTCCGAGCAGTTGCTCTCGGTGCGGCAGGACGCCGCGCTGCTGCTCCACGACCGCGGGCGCAGCCACGACGAGGTCGTGGAATTCCTGCAGCGCTGGTCGCTGTCGAGCCCCGAACGTGCCCGGCAGTCGCTGCGGTTCCTGTCGTCGCCGTTGTGGCGCGCCTATATCAGCACCTATGTGGAGGGCTACCGGCTCCTCGGCAGCTGGCTCGGGCAGGTTCCGGCCGGAGCCGAGCGCGCCGACCGTTTCCGGCGCCTGCTCGACGAACCCCTGGTGCCCAGCAGCCTGCGGTGAACCGCAGGTCGCTCGGGGACCGGCTTCCGGAGCGGTGGACGGCCTTCGTAGACTGGAGGACGTATCCCTGACGTCCTCTGCTTGGAGAAACCTCGATGACCGCTGCGCCCGGCGCCGACGTGAACACTGCCGCACTGAACGACCTCGATCCCGAGGTCGCCGAGGCCATGGCCGGCGAGCTGTCGCGTCAGCGCGACACGCTCGAGATGATCGCGTCGGAGAACTTCGTGCCGCGCGCCGTCCTCCAGGCCCAGGGCAGCGTCCTGACCAACAAGTACGCCGAGGGTTACCCCGGTCGTCGCTACTACGGCGGCTGCGAGAACGTCGACGTCGTCGAGGACCTCGCCCGTAACCGCGCCAAGGAGCTCTTCGGCGCCGATTTCGCGAACGTGCAGCCGCACTCGGGTGCGCAGGCGAACGCGGCGGTGCTCATGGCGCTGATGACCCCCGGCGAGAAGCTGCTCGGTCTCGACCTCGCGCACGGCGGCCACCTCACGCACGGCATGAAGCTCAACTTCTCCGGCAAGCTGTACGACGTCGCGTCCTACGGGGTCAGCAAGGACGACCACCGCATCGACATGGACGAGGTCCGCGACATCGCGCTGCGCGAGAAGCCGAAGGTCATCGTCGCCGGCTGGTCCGCCTACCCGCGCCACGAGGACTTCGCCGCTTTCCGCTCCATCGCCGACGAGGTCGGTGCCTACCTGTGGGTCGACATGGCGCACTTCGCCGGTCTGGTCGCCGCAGGCCTGCACCCGTCGCCGGTGCCCTACGCCGACGTCGTCTCCACCACCGTGCACAAGACCCTCGGTGGCCCGCGTTCCGGCCTGATCCTCGCCAAGCAGGAATGGGCGAAGAAGATCAACTCGGCCGTCTTCCCCGGTCAGCAGGGCGGACCGCTCATGCACGCGATCGCCGCGAAGGCCGTCGCGCTGAAGATCGCCGCGAGCGACGAGTTCAAGGACCGCCAGCGGCGCACCCTCTCCGGTGCCCGGATCATCGCCGACCGCCTGTCGCAGTCCGACGTCGCCGACAAGGGCATCTCGGTGCTCACCGGTGGCACCGACGTGCACCTGGTCCTGGTCGACCTGCGCAACTCGCAGCTCGACGGCCAGCAAGGTGAGGACGCCCTCCACGAGGTCGGCATCACCGTCAACCGCAACGCCGTGCCGTTCGATCCGCGTCCCCCGATGGTCACCTCGGGCCTGCGCATCGGCACCCCGGCGCTCGCGACCCGCGGTTTCGGCGACGAGCAGTTCACCGAGGTCGCCGAGATCATCGCGCAGACGCTCGTCGGTGGCGCCGACGCCGAGTCGCTGCGGACCCGCGTGAGCGCCCTGGCACAGTCCGTGCCGCTGTACGAGGGCCTCGAGGACTGGCGTCTGATCTGACGGCTTCCTACTGTCGCCGACCGGCCCGCACCGATCTCCGGTGCGGGCCGGTCGGCGTATCAGGGGTCGAGACATCCCACCGTAGGGCTGGTTAGGGTAGCCTACGCATGCCGACACTGTCGGTGCCCGCACGCGTACCCCGAACAGCAGAAGGAAGTCGCATGGCCATCCCGAGCATCGATCCGTACGAGTTGCCTACCAGCGACGAGATTCCCGCTGCTCGGGTGGACTGGATGATCGATACGTCCCGCTGTGCACTGCTGATCCACGACATGCAGAAGTACTTCATCGACGCCTACCGGCGCGATGCCGAACCCCTCGCGACCGTGGTGCCCAACATCGTCCGCCTCCGCGAGGCGTGCCTGGCCGCCGGTATCCCCGTCGTCTACACGATGCAGCCCGGCGACCAGCATCCGTCGCGTCGCGGCATCCTTGCCGACTTCTGGGGCGTCGGGCTGAGCACCGGCCGCGACACCGAGGTCATCGACGAACTGACCCCCGGCCCGGACGACATCCAGGTCACCAAGTGGCGCTACTCGGCGTTCCAGCGCACCGACTTCCGTCAGCTGCTCGCGCACAACGGCCGCGACCAGCTCATCGTCACCGGCGTCTACGCACACATGGGCTGTATGCTCAGCGCCGCCGACGCCTTCATGAGCGACGTCGCGCCGTTCATGGCCCTCGACGCCACCGCCGACTTCTCCCGCGACGAGCACCTCATGGCGCTCCAGTACGTCGCCAAGCGGGTCGGCCGGGTCGAGACCACGGACGCGCTGATCGAGTCGATTACCGCGTCAGCGCGTCGCCGCGACCGCGAGACCGAAGAACTCACCGCATCGCTGCGCTGACCGGCACGGTCCGAGAATCGGGAACTTCAGCACATGCAGCGAATTCTTCTGTCCGGCAAGATCCATCGCGCGACCGTCACCCACGCCGATCTGCACTACGTCGGATCGGTGACGATCGACCGCGACCAACTCTCACCGCGCTGACGCGGGAAGCGATTTCGGTGTTCTCGACGTCGCCGGGCGCTGTCGAGAACACCGAAATCGTCCGGATCGTCTAGGTGGTGCCGCGACGACGCGCCTCGAGCGTCTCGACGGCCTGCTCGCGCAGCAGCCGCAGGCGGGCCAGCGGGCGATCGGACTCGGGGCTGCGCCAGTAGCCCGACGCGTCGAGCATCGGCTTGGCGATGCCGAGTCGCTTCGACACGGCGCGCAGTTCCTTCACGATCGATGCCTCGCCGGCGATCCACATCCAGCCCTCACCGCCGCGCGGCGCACCCGACTCGACGGCCTCGGCGAGCACGGTGGCGTCGGAGACTCCGGGACGACGGTGCACCCACCTCACGCCCGCGAGATCGGACTGTTCCTCCTGCGGACCGTCGACCAGCGCGAAGACGTGCATCGGCACCGTGCCACCGTAGGTCTCGACGAAGCGCCCCAGTGCGGGTAGTGCGGTCTCGTCGCCGGCGAGCAGCCACCAGTCGGCGCCCTGCGGCGGGATGATCGCGACCTTGGGTCCCGCGAGGTGGAGCACGCTGCCGGGTTCGGCGGTGCGGGCCCAGTTACCGGCGGGGCCGTGTCCGTGCAGGACGAAGTCCAGATCGAGCTCCCCGGCCACGGGATCGAAGCGACGCACCGTGTAGGCGCGGGCCACGGGTGCGGGCTTGCGGGGCCAGTGCAGGTGCCCGTCGTGCTGTTCGGGCAGGGCAGGGGTCTCGCTGCCGGGTTCGGGCAGGAAGATCTTGACGTAGTCGTCGGCACCCTCGGTGGTGAACGCCGGGGCATCGTAGTCGCCGCTGCGGAAGGCACCGAGCTGCTCGCCGCCCAGGGTGATCCGACGCATCCGCGGTGTCACGTCCACCGCGCGGAGCACGGTCAGGCGCCGCAGGACGATGGGCAGGGAGACGCGGGTCGGGGGCGTCGTCACCGGCATGGTGAGCTCCTTCCGGACGGGACCGGCCGGACAATTCGGGCGGGCGCGTCGCTGCTGGTATGGTTAGGCGGCCCTAACTATATCCGGACGGAGGGGCGGATCCGAGGGGGCGGGTCCAGGAATGCCGAGGAGTACCCGTGGAATCGATCGTGCCTCTGCCGTTGACCGCTGCCCAGGCGGGAATGTGGTTCGCGCAGACGATCGACCCCTCGAACGCGACACTCGTCACCGGGCACTTCCTCGAGATCGACGGCGCCATGGATCCGGACGTGCTCGCCCGCGCCGTCCACACGGTCTTCGACGAATCCGCCGGACTGCGCGCCCGGATCGCCGTCGTCGACGAGGTGCCCGTCCAGTTCCCCGGTGCCCATCCGGCGCCGGAGATCGAGGTCACCGACCTCACCGCCGACGCCGATCCGCGGCGGACGGCCGTCGACACGATGCGCGCGATCCTGCGCGTGCCGATGGATCCGACGGCCGAAGCCGGCATCGGCGCCCGGGTGTTCGTCCTCGGACCGGACCGTGTCCTGCTGTTCCTGCGCGCCCACCACGCCTTGCTCGACGTCTACGGCTACAGCCTGATCGAACGCCGCATCGTCGCCGTGTACACCGCACTCGTGCGCGGCAAGGACGTCCCGCCCGCGACCTTCGGCTCCGTCGAGCAGGTCGTCGCCGAGGACGAGGAGTACCGCAGCGGCGAGCGCATCGTCGCCGACCGCGACTTCTGGACCGAGACGCTGCATGGTGCACCCGACGCGCTCGGCCTCGCGGAGACCGCGGTGCCGGCCGCGTCCTCGCTCGCCCGCGCGGTGGTCACCGAATCGGTGCAGGTCCCCGGGGACGTCGCCGAGGCGCTCGACGTAGCGGCACGCCGCGCCGGGGTGGGCTGGCCCGACCTCGTCACCGCCGCGACCGCCGCCTATCTCGGCCGGGTCACCGCGGTCCGCGACGTGGTGCTCGGCTTCCCGGCCATGAACCGGATGGGCAGCGTCGCCGCGAAGGTGCTCACCACCGCCGTCAATGTCGTGCCCCTCCGCATCGAGGTCGCTCCGGAGGCGAGTCTCGCGGCGCTCGCCGCCGACGTGCGCGCCACCGTCGCTGCGCAGGGACGCCACAGTCGCTACCGGGGCGAGGACATCCACCGCGACCTGCGTCTGCCCGCGACCAGTCCCGGTCCGGTGGGTCCGACGGTCAACATCAAGCCGTTCGGCGACACCGTGCGATTCGGCGACGCGACCGCCACCGTGCACTCGCTCGCGCGCGGTCCCGTCCACGACCTCGCGGTGGTCGCCCGTCGTGTCGACAGCACCCGCGCACTCGAACTGACCCTCGACGCCGACGCCGACCGGTACACCGCCGAGGAGGTCGCCGGTCACGCCGCGGCCATCGCGCGACTGCTCACCTTCGCCGCCCGGGAGGACGCGGACGAACGTCCTCTCGCCCACGCCGACCTGCTGAACCCGGATTTCCGCGCCGATCTCGAATCCCGTTGGCACGGAATCGTATCCGAGTCTGTCGCGCCCGACGCGATGGATCTGTTCGACGCGCAGGTGGCCGCCGCCGGTGCCGCACCCGCGCTCGTCGCGGGCGCCGACCGTCTCACCTACGCCGAACTCGACGCGCGCATCGGTGCCGTCGCAGGCGAACTCGCACGGGCTGGTGCGCGGTGCGAGGTGACGGTCGCGCTCGCCCTGCCACGCACCGCCGACATGGTGGTCGCGCTCCTCGCCGTGCTGCGGACGGGCGCGGCGTACCTGCCGCTCGATCCCGCCTTCCCCGCCGAGCGACTCGAGTACATGCTCGACGACGCGCGACCGGCGATCCTGCTCACCACCGACGACTTCGCCGACCGTCTCGGTGCATCGACCCCGGACGCCACGGCGGTCTTCCGTGACGGCGTCCTGCACTGGCGCGGCGACGTCCCCGTCGGCACCACGCCTTCCGAGCGAGTCGTGCCCGACCAGTCGGCATATGTCATCTACACCTCGGGTTCGACCGGCCGGCCGAAGGGTGTCGTGCTCTCGCGCGGCGCACTCGCCCGCTTCGTCGACGCCGCGACCGATCTCGCCGGAATCGGCACGCACACTCGGCTTCTCGCCCTGACCACCCTGTCGTTCGACATCTCGGTGCTCGAACTGATCGTGCCGCTGTGCCGCGGCGGGGCCGTCGTGCTCGCGGGCGACGACGAGGCGCGCGATCCGGCGGCCCTGGCCGCGCTCGCCGCCACCGAGTCGGTGGACTGCATCCAGGCCACCCCGTCGCTGTGGGGCGCGATCGTCGAACACGACGGTCTGGATCTCGCCGGTACGGGCGTGCTTGTGGGCGGCGAGGGCCTGCCCGCCGTCCTGGCCGGAACCCTCGCTGCGCGAGCGTGTTCGGTCGTCAACATGTACGGCCCCACCGAGGCGACGGTGTGGTGCACCTCCGCTCCGGTCGCGCCGGATCTGCCGTGGACCGGGTCGGTGGGCCGCCCCTATCCGGGAACCGGTGTGCGCGTGCTCGACCGGCAGTTGCAGCCCGTGCCGGTCGGCGCGGCCGGTGAGCTGTACGTCGTGGGGCAGCAGCTCGCGCGCGGCTACCGCGGCCGCCCCGACCTCACCGCGGCCCGCTTCGTCGCCGATCCCTTCGGCGCCGGCCGGATGTACCGCACGGGCGATCTCGTGCGCTGGACCGCCGACGGCACCCTGCAGTATCTCGGACGCGGCGACGACCAGGTCAAGGTCCGCGGACACCGCATCGAACTCGGTGAGATCGAGACCGCCGCAGCGCAATTCGCCGGCGTGGCGCAGGCCGTCGTGGTCGCCCGGCCCGACGCCACCGGTGCGGCCCGCCTCGTGGGCTACGTGACCGGCACCGACGTCGACACCGCAGCACTGCACGACTTCCTCCGCACACGTCTGCCCGAGTACATGGTGCCGTCGCTGACGGTCGTGCTCGACGAGTTCCCGCTCACCGCGAACCTCAAGGTCGACCGCAAGGCACTGCCCACCCCGGAGATCGGCGCCCCCGACACCGGTCGCGATCCCGAGACCGCCACCGAACACACCCTCGCCGGTGTCTTCGCCGACCTGCTCGGACTCCCGGCCGTCGGTGTCGACGCCGACTTCTTCACCCTCGGCGGAACGTCGCTGTCCGCCACCCGTCTCGTCGCCCGGATCCGCTCGGCGCTGGACGTCGAGGTGTCGCTGCGCGACGTCTTCGACGCTCCCACCGTGGCCGAATTGGCCGTGGTGGTCGACGGCGCGAGCCCGGCACGTCCCCGCTTCGTTGCAGGACCGCGACCGGCGCGGATCCCGCTGTCGTCGGCCCAGCAGCGCCTGTGGTTCCTCGACCGTGCCCAGGGACCGTCGCCGACCTACAACATCCCCTTCGCCCTCGAACTGCGCGGCCGGCTCGACGCCGTCCTGCTCGACCGTGCGCTGGTGCACGTCGTCGCCCGGCACGAGGTGCTGCGCACCGTCGTCGACGTCGTCGACGGTGAGCCCGTGCAGGTCGTCGCCGACACGCCGTCGACGGTCCTGCAGGTCGCGGAGGCGCGCGACGGGAATGCCACGGCACTTCTCGACGCGGCCGCGCGGGCATCCTTCGACCTCGGACAAGACCGTCCGTTCCGTGCGCATCTCGTGCGACGCGCACCGGATGACGCGGTGCTGCTGCTCGTCGTGCATCACATCGCCGGCGACGAGTGGTCGGCCGAGACGGTCTTCGCCGACCTCGCCGCCGCCTACGCCGATCTCTCGGCGGGTCGTGTGCCCGACGACGCGCCGCGTCCCCAGTACGCGGACTTCGCGGTGTGGCAGCGTGGTCTCGCCGACGACCCCGCCGCCGCCGTGCTCCGCGACCGCGACCTCGCGTTCTGGTGCTCCACCCTTGCCGGAGCACCGGAGGAACTCGCCCTGCCACACGACCGTCCGCGACCCGCGGTGCCGAACTACCGCGGTGGCGAGGTGCACGTGCAGGTGGATTCGGAACTGTCTGCGGCCCTGCGGGGTACGTGTTCCCGTTCCGGGACGAGCATGTTCATGCTCACCCACGCCGCCGTGGCCGTCCTGTTCACCGCGCTCGGGGCGGGCGACGACATCGTGCTCGGCGCGCCCGTCGCGGGTCGCGCCGACAGCGGACTCGAGGACGTCGTCGGATTCTTCGTCGACACCATCGCCCTGCGCACCGATCTGTCCGGCGATCCCGATACCGCCGAGATTCTGACGCGCGTACGGCACGCCGACCTCGCCGCCCTGGCCCACCAGGAGGTGCCCTTCGACGAGGTGGTCGACGCCGTCGGTGTCACCCCGTCGCTCGCGCGGCACCCGCTCTTCCAGACGGTGGTGCAGTACCGCACCGAACCGGTCGTCCCGCAGATCGGCGACACCACCGCGACCGTGTCGTATCTGTCCACCGGCACGTCGAAGTTCGATCTCACCGTCGACTTCGTCGACGCGGCCGACGGCCTGTCGATCCGCTTCGAGTACGCCGAGGACCTCTACGACCGTACGAGCGTACGGACCCTCGGGCAGCGTCTGCTGTCGGTGCTCGCGGCCTTCGCCGACCCCGAACCGCGACACCTCTCATCGATCGACGTGCGCACCGACGAAGAGCGCGCCGCCGACACCGTCGCGACGGTGCCCGCCACCACGCAGCTGCTGCCGGACCTGCTCGCGGCGGCCTTCGCCGCCCGCCCGGATCACCCGGCGCTCGTGTTCGGCACCGAGACGTCGAGCTATCGGGAATTCGGGGCGCGCGTGCACCGTTCGGCTCGCGCGCTCGCCGAACGGGGTGTCGGGCCCGGCAGTGTCGTCGCGGTCGCGGCGGCACGGTCCGACGCCGCCGTGGTGGCGCTGGCCGCCGTCGTGGTCTCCGGTGCCGCCTACCTGCCCGTCGACCTGTCGTACCCGCCGGCGCGCATCGAGTTCATGCTCACCGACGCCGCACCCGATCTCGTGCTTGTGGATACGGAAGGCGCCGTGCCCGGAGAGGCACCGGAGCTGACCCTCGCCGCACTGGCCGAAGCGGCGCAAGGCTACTCGGACGCACCGATCACCGACCTCGACCGCAGCCGCCCGCTGCATCCGGCGGACGGGTCGTACGTCGTATACACCTCCGGTTCGACGGGTGTGCCCAAGGGTGTCGTCGGAACCGCTGCGGCGCTGGCGAACCGGTTGGTCTGGCAGGCGGCACGCGTCCGCCCGGCCGGCGACGACGTGCGCCTGGCCAAGAGCTCGCTGAGCTTCATCGACGGATCCACCGAGCTGTTCGCCGGTCTGCTCTCCGGTGCGACGATGGTCCTCGCCGACGACGCCGCCTCCCGTGACGCCGAGGCCCTCGCCGATCTCGTCGTCCGGCACCGCGTCCGGATGCTCACCGCGGTGCCGAGCCTCGCCGAGACCCTCGCCGCCCTGCGCCCCGAGGCCGCGGAACTCGTCGACACGTGGTTCCTCAGTGGAGAACCCCTCGGCACGAGCGTGATCGCGGCACTGCCGGGCGCACGGGTGATCAACTCGTACGGTTCATCGGAGGTCGCCGGCGACGTCACGATCTGGACGGCGCCGGGCCCCGACGTCGACCGCGTCCGCATCGGTGCCCCAGTCGACGGCGTGACCGCGCGCATCCTCGACCGGCACCTGCGTCCCGTCCCGGACGGGGTGACCGGCGAACTCTACGTCGGGGGAGTGCAGTCCGCCCGCGGCTATCTCGGCCGCCCGGATCTGACCGCGGCGCGGTTCGTCGCCGACCCCACCGGCAGCGGCACCCGGCTCTTCCGCACCGGGGACCTGGTGCGGCGCAACGCCTCCGGAGAACTCGAGTTCGTCTCGCGCGCCGACCACCAGCTGAGCCTGCGCGGTTTCCGCATCGAACCCGGCGAGGTCGAAGACACATTGCTGCGGCACCCGGCGGTGACCGCGGCCCTCGTCACCGTGCGCCCGTCGGCGTCCGGGACCGATCTGCTCGTCGGTTACGTCGTCGCCGATCCGGCCGCGCCGCGTCCGGCGGCCATCGACCTGCAGGACCATCTGCGGACCGTGGTGCCGGACTACATGATTCCCGCGGTCTTCGACGTGCTCGACGCCATGCCGACCCTGCCCAACGGCAAGGTCGACTGCGCGGCTCTGCCCGATCCCGCACAGAGCCACAGCACGCGCGAGGCGACCGACGACGAACGCGTCGTGTGCGAGGTGCTCGCCGAACTCCTCGGTGTCCGCCAGGTGGGCCCCGACGACGACTTTTTCGCCCTCGGCGGCAATTCGCTCCTCGCGACACGTCTGTCCGCGGCGCTGCGCATGCGCACCGGCCGGAACCCGTCGATCCGCGACATCTTCGATCTGCGCACCCCCGCGCGACTCGCGGCGACGGTCCCGGCCACCGCCGTCGGACCCGAACTCGTGCGCCGCGACCACGCCGATCTCGTCCCGATGTCGGCGGCGCAGCGCCGGCTGTGGTTCCTCTTCCGCCTCGAGGGCGCGTCGGCGACCTACAACATCCCGTACACGATGCGGCTGCGCGGCGCGCTCGACGTCGACGCTCTGCGGGGTGCCCTGCAGCACCTGATCGCCGGGCACGACACGCTGCGCACGGTGTTCACCGAGCCGGACGAGGGCGACGTCGAGCAGATCGGCTACCAGCGGGTGCTGCCCGCCGAGGACTGCACCGTCGACCTGCGGATCGTCGACGCCGCCCCGGCGGATCTCGACGTGCTGCTCACCGAGGAGGCGGGCCGTCCGTTCGATCTCGCCCACGACCTGCCGATCCGCGCGACGCTCGTGCGCACCGCTCCCGACGACGCGCGCCTGTTGGTGCTCGTGCACCACATCGCCGCCGACGAGTGGTCCGCCACGCCGCTCGTCGCCGACCTGTCCGCCTGGTACGCGCACCTGACCACCGGGGCACCCGCGCCTGCGCCGCTGCCGGTGCAGTACCGGGACTTCACTCTCTGGCAGGACGAACGTCTCGGTACCGGGGACGAGTCTCTGCGTGAGGTCCAGACCGAGTACTGGGCACGCGTCCTCGACGGCGCACCCGAGGAACTCGCCGTTCCGCACGACCGGCCGCGCGGGGCCGTCAGCAGTTACCGCGGCGGCGCGGTCCCGTTCACCGTCGACCCGCGCACCCGGGAAGCACTCGCCGACATCGCCGCCGAATCCGGCGCGACGATGTTCATGCTCACCCACGCGGTCGTCGCAGTACTGCTGCGCGCGCACGGCGCCGGGGACGACATCGTCCTCGGCACTCCCGTCGCGGGTCGTCCCGACGCCGCCCTCGACCGGATCGTCGGCTTCTTCGTCAACACGCTCGTGCTGCGCACCGATCTGTCCGGCGACCCCACCCTCCGCGACCTGCTCACGCGGGTCCGGGAGGTGGACCTCGACGCCTATGCTCACCAGGACCTGCCGTTCGAGGTGCTCGTCGAACGACTCGCCCCGGCACGGTCGCTCGCACGCCAGCCGCTGTTCCAGATCATGGTGCAGTACCGCGACCGCCTCGACGAGATCCGCATGCCCGGACTCGACGCCGAACCGGTCTTCGTCGAGACCGGCACGTCGAAGTTCGACCTGACCTTCGACCTCGCCGAGACCGACGACGGCGGGATCCGCGGTCGCATCGAGTACGCGACCGACCTGTTCGACCGCGGCACCGTAGACGGATTCGTGCAGCGACTCACGGCTCTGCTGGCGGAGATCGCGGCGAATCCGGATGCCTCGCTGTCGCAGTTGAGCGTGCTCACCGTCGACGACCGGAAGGCATTGGTGGCAGCGGAGATCGGCACGGTCCGAGACGACGGTCCCGATCGCACGGTCCCCGAGCTGTTCTCGCAGCAGGTCGCTGCGACACCGGATGCCCTCGCGCTCGTCGACGACGCCACCGGACGGCGGTGGACCTACGCCGAACTCGACCGTGCCGTCGCCGCTCTGGCCGGGCATCTGCGTGCCGTTCCCGGAGTAGGAATGGATGCCGTCGTGGCCGTGGCGATTCCGCGCAGCACCGCTCTCGTGATCGCCCTCCTTGCGATCCACCGCGTCGGTGCGGCCTATCTGCCGCTCGACGAGAACTATCCCGCCGAGCGACTCGCGTACATGCTCTCCGACGCGCAGCCCGTCGCGGTCGTGGCGGCCGCCGGTGTGGCGATGACCTTCGACTCCGGTGTGCCGGTGCTCGAGGTCGACGAATCCGGTTCCGTCGGAACCGATCCCGCAGATCCGGTCGCAGCACCGACCGTGATGCCCCTCGACTGCGCGGCGTACGTGCTCTACACCTCCGGATCCACCGGAACCCCGAAGGGTGTCGTCGTCGGCCATCGCGCCGTGGCCAACCGGCTGCGGTGGATGCAGGACGAATACGGTCTCACCGCCGAGGATCGGGTGCTGCAGAAGACCCCGTCCGGATTCGACGTGTCGGTGTGGGAGTTCTTCTGGCCGCTGATCACCGGCGCCACGCTCGTCGTCGCGACCGCCGACGGTCACCGCGACCCGCATTATCTGCGCGATGTGATCGCCCGGCAGTCGATCACCACGGCGCACTTCGTGCCGTCGATGCTCGCGGCGTTGCTCGACGTGCTCGCCGCCGAGCAGGACCGGGCACTGCGCCTGACCCGGGTGATCTGCAGTGGTGAGGCGCTGACCGCCGACCATCGCGACCGCTTCCACACCCTCGTCGACGCCGAACTGCACAACCTCTACGGCCCCACCGAGGCGGCCGTCGACGTCACCGCGGCACCGATTCCGGCGCAGGACATTCCGTGGGTCCCGATCGGACGGCCGATCGACAACACCCGCGCCCTCGTCCTCGACGAGCGGCTCCGGTCCGTGGCGCCGGGCGTCGTCGGCGAGTTGTATCTCGGCGGTGTCCAGCTCGCCCGCGGCTACCACCGGCGCGCGGGCCTGACGGCGGGCCGGTTCGTCGCCGACCCCTACAGCGACGCGGGGGAGCGGCTCTACCGCACCGGCGACCTCGTGCGGTGGCGCGACCGGGGCGCGGGCCTCGAACTCGACTACATCGGCCGCGCCGACGGGCAGGTCAAACTCCGCGGCCTGCGCATCGAACTCGGGGAGATCGAGGCGACGCTGGTCGCGCATCCGAACGTCGCGCAGAGCGCCGTCGTGGTGCGCGACGGCATGCTCGCCGGCTACGTGGTGCCCCTGTCCGGGCGCACCGTCGAACCGGCCGATCTACTCGCGCACGCCGCGACCTCCCTGCCCGATCACATGGTCCCGGTGACCGTGACCGTGCTCGAGGTACTGCCGCTCGGACCGAACGGCAAACTCGATCGCAGGGCACTTCCCGATCCGCAACCGACCGCGACGACGCGCCGCGACCCGGAGACCCCCGCCGAGGCCACACTGTGTGAATTGTTCGAGGAGGCACTGCGTCTCGACGTCGTCGGACCGGACGACGACTTCTTCGCGCTCGGTGGCGACAGCATCGTCTCGATGCAGGTCGTCACGGCCGCGCGCCGCAAGGGCATCGAATTCGGCCCGCGCGAGATCTTCCGGTGGCGCACCCCGGCCGGTCTCGCCGCCGTCGCGCAGTTCGCCGAGGCGGCTGTTGCTCAATTCGCCGAGACGGCTGTTGCTCATTTCGCCGAGACGGCGGGGCAGCCGGCCGGTCTCGTGGACGATCGGGAGCCGGGCCCGGTGCCCGTGCCGCCGGCCGTGCACGCACTGCGAGAGATCGGTGCAGAGCCGGCCGGAGCCGCACTCGTGTTCGCCGTCGACACCCCGGCGGACGAGGAGAAGGCGACGGGTGCCGTGCGCACGGTGGTCGCCGCTCACGATGCGCTGCGCATGCGGCTCACCCGCGTGGCCTCGGTGCTGTGGTCGCTCGACACCCACCCCGCCGGCGACGAGGTACCGGTACGGGTCGTCGAGACCACCGACCTCGCAACAGCGCAGCAGCAGGCCCGCACCGAGGCCGCCGAGGCTCTCGACCCCGAGGCCGGACCGGTGCTCTCGGCCGTGTGGCTGACCACCGGGCAGACCGGTCGACTCGTGGTGGCGGTCCACCCGATCGTCGCCGACGGTGTCTCCGTCGGCGTGCTCGCCGCCGACCTGGCTGCGGCGGTCACCGGGGGACCGGTTGCCGTTCCCGCAGCCACCGCGCAGGGACTCGCGACCCGCATCAACGAGCGCGCGCAGGACCCGGCGCTGCTCGGGGAACTGGCGCACTGGGCGCAGGTCCTCGCCCCGGGCGCCGCGCTGAGCACCGCGGTGCTCCCCGTCGGCGATCCGGTCGAGATCGCCGCAGTCGAGGTCAACGCCGGTCCGTCCGGTGAACAGGACCTCGCTGTCGCGGCAGTGACCGCGTTGGCAGTCGCCGTCGGACGCGTCCGCGAGGCCGCGCCGGCACATTTGCTCGTCGAGATCGAACGCGACGCACGTGAATTCTCCGACGGCGAGCCGGACTGCACCCGGACCGTGGGTCCGTTCGCCGTCGGTGTGCCCGTGCGGGTTCCCGTCGCCGACGATCCGGACGCGGTGTCGACCGGTGTGGCCGCCGCCGTGGACGGGGTGCCCGGGGACGGGTCCGGTTACGCGCTGCTGCGGCACCTCAACGCCCAGGCCGCACCGGCCTTCATGGCACTGGCCCGGCCCGACGTCCTCGTCCGGATCGACACGGTGCCGACGGAGCGGCGGACCCCGTGCGGGCGCGCCCTCGAGCTGTCGGTGCGGATCGAGGAGAAAGCGGGCGGTCGTATATTCACAGCCACGATGCGGTCGGACGGACGAATTTCCTGCGAGGAGATCCGAGGGCTGTCCGAGGCCTGGACGACGGCGATGAACGCGCCGGTGGGAGCAGGTTTCAGCACCCCCTCGGGCGCCTAGTATGGTTAGCCTAACCATTAGCTAGTCGGTATGCGCCTGCGGTTCGTCGCGGCATCCGTGGGAGAGAGAAAATTCGATGCAGTCGGTGTATTCCGTCACGCGCGCGCAGCGGACCATCTATTTCGGTCATCAGCTCGACGCCACCGGGCACCTCTACAACACCGGCATGTACACCGAGACCATCGGTGACGACATCGACATCGACCGGATGATCACGGCGATCCACTCGGTCCTCGACGCCGCCGAGACCCTGCACGTCAACTTCGACGTCGACGCCGACGGCAATGTCGTCCAGATCCGGCGCGCGACCCGCGAGTGGGACCTGCCGGTCATCGACTTCCGCGGCGAGGACGACCCGGCCGCGGCGTCCGACCGCTGGATGCGCGCCACGATGAACGAACCGCAAGATCTAGCCCGCGACCTGCTGTTCCGATTCGCCATCCACCGCCTCTCCGACGACACCGTACGGCTGTACCAGCAGTACCACCACATAGTGAATGACGGCTACGGCATCAGTCTCGCGACCACCGCGATGACCAGGGCGTACGTCGAGGGCAAGGGTCCCGACCGCGCCACGGAGTGGACCCTGGAACGGTACGTGCGCGTCGACGAGGAGTACGTCGCGAGCGAACAACGCGAACTCGACCGCCGCTACTGGCTCGACGAACTCGCCGACCTCCCGCAGGTGACGCGCCTGCTCGGCTCTGGTCGCCTGTCGAGCCCCGGAGAACTCGTCGCCTGGTCGCACATCGACGCCGACGGACGCGGCCGGCTCGAGCGGTACGCCAAGGCCCACGGCACCCGGCCCGCCACCGTGCTCATCGCCCTCCTCGGCGCCTATCTGGCCCGGGCCACCCGCCGCCGTGACGTGGTGATCAGCCTGCCCACGACCGCGCGCGGCACCCGCGAACTGCGCACCGTGCCCGCGATGGTCGCCAGCGTCCTGCCCCTGCGCTTCGACGTTCCCGACGACGCGCGCCTGGCCGACGTCGCCGAGGTGATCGACGGCAAACTGCTCGGCCTGCTCAAACACGGCCGGTACCGCGGTGAGGATCTCGGTCGCGAACTCGCCGAGATCGACCCGGACTGGCGGCCCCCGACCGTCGGCGTGAACATCATGCCCGCAGCTGCCTCGCGGTACTCGGTCGGGCGGGAATCGCAGGCGCACATGCTGTCCTCCGGGCCGGTCGGCGAACTGGAATTCATCCTCGTGCTCGAGAAGGCCGGGCACCCGATCGAGATCGGACTGCGCGGTCATGCCGACGACGCACCGCTCGCGCAGCGCTGCGCCGCCGATCTCGACGACTTCCTCGCCGCGATCCTCGACGACCTCGACGCGCCGCTCGGCACCTTCGACGTCGCCCCGGCGCCGGCCCTCGGCGACAGCTCCGAGGCCGACCACGAGGACACCGCCGCCGGACCGCTCGCGCTGCTGCCGGCCACCGCGCGACGCCGCGACGCCGGACTCTCCGTGGACGCCGACCTGCGCGAATACCGCGTCCCGGCTCCGGAGGATCTCACCGACGACGCCGTGCTCGCCGCGGTCGCCGCCGTGGTCGAGCACCACCCGGCGCTGCGGACGACCCTCACCGCACCGGCCCCGGTGCTGTGGCTGCTGTCGGTGAACGACACCGCCGCCGTCGACGTCCGGACCCTCGTCGCGAACGCCGCCCTGCCGGTGGGAACCGCGACCGCCGACCTGCCCCTGCGCCCCGACGCCACCGCCGGCCGGGTCCTGACCGCGGTGCGGCTCACCGCTGCGGACGAGAGCGCCGGGGAACTGGTCTTCCTCGCCCCCGCCGGGCTCGTCGACGAGACGTCCTGGTCGATCGTCACCGCCGACCTGCACCGTGCCCTGCGCGCCGCCCGGCGCGGCACGCAGATCGTGCTGCCGCCCGTGCCCACCTCGCCCGCGACCCACGCCCGCGTCTTCACCGAGCAGGCCGCCTCCCCGCAGCGACTCGCCGAGCTTCCCGACTGGATGACCACCGTCGCACCCGGTGCCGAGTTCGCCGCAGCGGTGGCCACCGGCCGCACACGGACGCCTGTGACCCTCACCCTGACCGACGACGAATTCTCCATGGCGACCACCGCAGTGGCCGGTCTCGTCTCGGGCGTCTCGACCGATGTGTGGACCGCGGTGACCGCAGCCGCGGTCGCGAACACCCGCGAGAGCGGCGACGGTGAACTGCTCGTCGACATCGTCCGCGACGGCCGCATCGCACTGGCCCCCGACGCCGACCTCACCCGCACCGTCGGCGCGCTCGACTGGACGACGCCGGTGCGGATGGCGCTCGCCACCGATCCGCTCGACGCCCTGCGCACCGCGAAGGAACGCCTGCGCGCAGCCCCCGACCGGGGCATCGGCTGGCCGATGCTGCGTTACGCCAACGTCCAGGCCGGACCGGCCCTCGCGCCGCTCGGACAGCCGCAGGTGCTCGTGCGGAGCGGCGGAGACCGCATCGGCAACTACCTGCTCGATATCCACGTCGAACGGGGAACCGGCGGCGCCACGGTGCATCTCACCGCCGACGAGGCGCTCGACCCCGATCTCGTGGCCGGGCTCGCCGAGGCATGGCGCGCGGCATTCGACGATCTCCTCGGCCGCGCCGACGCAGCTTTGGGGCGGACCTCCCTCACTCCGTCCGATCTCGGGCACGTCACGCTCACGCAGACCGAGATCGACCGCGTCGCACGGATCGCGCCCGTGCGGATCGAGGACATCTGGCCGCTGTCGCCGCTGCAGCGCGGCCTGTACTTCCAGTCGGTCTTCGACTCGTCGAAGGACATCTACACCGCCCAGTTCTCGCTCGACTTCGGCCACCGCCTCGACGTCGAGCGCCTGCGCCGCGCCGCCGCACGTCTGATCGCCGAGAACCCCACCGTGCGTGCCGGTTTCACCGACGACGGTCTGGCCGATCCGGTGCAGTTCATCGGCGCGGCGGATCTCGAGGTGCCGTTCACCGAGGTCGACCTCACCGACCTCGACCCCGCCGAGCAGCAGGCCCGCGCCGAGAAACTCATCGAGGAGGATCGGCTGCAGCCGTTCGACCTCGCGTCCCCGCCGCTGTGGCGCATGCTGCTGCTGCACCTCGACGGCATCGACCGTCTCGTCGTCAACCGCGAATTCATCCTGTGGGACGGCTGGTCCGGTGCGCTGTTCGTCGACGAACTGCTCGCCCGCTACGCCGGTGACGAAATCGCGTCGCCCGAAGCGGGTTTCACCGACTACCTGCAGTGGCTCGCCGCCCGCGACCGCGCCGCCGCCGAGCAGGCCTGGCGCGACGAGTTCGCCGGTTTCGACAAGCCCACGCTGCTCGCCGGATCCACCCGCGACCGCGCCGCCATCGTGCCGCTGCGCATCGAGTCGTACATCGACGAGACGCTCACCGCGACACTGCGCGATCGGGCCCGCAGCACGGGCGTCACCCTCAACGCGTTGATGAACGCCGTCGTCGGCCTGCTGCTCGCCGCCGAATCCGGCAGCACCGACGTCGTGTTCGGCTCCACCGTCGCCGGGCGGCCCACCGAGATCGTCGGACTCGACCGCGTGGTCGGCATGTTCCTCAACACCGTCCCGGTGCGGGTGCGCCTGTCCGGCGCCGAGACCGTCGCGGACCTGCTGCGCCGCATGCAGGACGAGTACGCCGACCGCATGGAGTTCGAGTATCTCGGACTCGGCGACATCCTCCGCGCCGTCGGTCATTCCGAACTGTTCGACACCCTGTTCGTACTGCAGAACTTCAAGGACGCCGACGAGATGGCCCGGCAGTCCGCGCGGCACGACATCCTCGCCGAGGACAGCCTCGACCACACGCACTATCCCCTCGCGATCGTCGTGTCGCCGGGGCGGACCATGCACGTCAAGATCGACTACCGGCCCGACGTCGTCGACGGTGCGCGTGCCCGGGCCCTGCACGACCGCTTCGTGGCGCTGCTCGACTTCGTCGCCCGCGGAGTCGATCTGCCGGTCGCGTCCGTGCCCGCACTGACGGCCGCCGAACACACCGTCACCGACGCCCGGCTGCGCGCCGAGATCCCCGAGGTCGAGGACGTCACCGTCGCCGAGATGCTCATCGCCCGCGCCGCGACCGACGCCGACCGCATCGCCCTCGTCTCCGGTGAACAGAGCAGCACCTACGGCGAACTCGCCGGCCGCGTCGAAGCGCTCGCCCGCACCCTCATCGCCGGGGGAGCGGGACCCGAGACCATCGTGTGCCTCGGTCTGCCCCGCAGCATCGACACCGTCGTCGCGCTCTTCGCGATCCTGCGCACCGGTGCCGCCTACCTGCCGCTCGAACTCGACCAGCCCGACGAGCGTCTGCGCACCGTCATCGACGACGCGCTGCCGGCGCTGTTCCTCACCACGACCGCGGTGCAGAACCGTCTCGGCCTGCCCGCCGACCGCAGCATCCGCCTGGACGAGCCCCTCGCCGCGAGTACCGCGCCGTTGACCGACGCCGAACTCGGTGCCTTCGCCCCGGGTCGCCCGGGCCGGCTCGAGCACCCCGCCTACGTCATCTACACCTCGGGGTCCACCGGCAAGCCGAAGGGCGTGGTCACCCCCTATCGGGGCCTGACCAACATGCAGCGCAACCACCAGGACGAGATCTTCGATCCGGTGGTCTCGTCGGTGGACGGACGCCGGATGCGGGTCGCGCACACCGTGTCGTTCGCTTTCGACATGTCGTGGGAGGAACTGCTCTGGCTCGTCGAGGGCCACGAGGTGCACGTCTGCGACGAGGACCTGCGTCGCGACGCCACCGCGCTCGTCGAGTACTGCAACACCCACGCCATCGACGTCGTCAACGTCACCCCCACCTACGCGACGCAGCTGATCGCGGACGGCATGCTCGACGAGGGTCCGGGGCAGCACCGCCCGCCGCTCGTTCTGCTCGGCGGTGAGGCCGTGTCGGATTCGGTGTGGACGCGCCTGCGCGAGACCGATGGCACCCTCGGGTACAACCTGTACGGCCCCACCGAGTACACCATCAACACCCTCGGTGGCGGCACCGACGACAGCGCGACCCCCACGGTCGGCGTCCCCATCCGCGCGACCCGCGCCTACATCCTCGATCCGTGGCTGCGCCCCGTCGTCGACGGTGTCGTCGGCGAGTTGTACATCGCGGGTGTGGGTCTCGCGCGCGGCTATCTGAACCGTTTCGGGCTCACCTCCGACCGCTTCGTCGCCGATCCATGGTCGGCCGGTGGGCGCATGTACCGCACCGGCGACCTCATGCGCCGCCGCACCGACGGCAACCTCGACTATCTCGGCCGCGTCGACGACCAGGTCAAGATCCGCGGTTACCGCGTCGAACTGCACGAGATCGCGGCTGTGCTCGAGGAGCACCCCGCGGTCGGTACCGCGGCGGTGATCGCCGTCGACGACCCGCTCGTGCCCGGCACGAAACGACTTGCTGCCTACGCCGTTCCGGTCGGTGACGGTGACCCGTCCGACCTGTCGTCGCGGCTCGTCGCCCACCTGCGCGCCCAGTTGCCCGACTACATGGTCCCGGCCGGGGTACAGCTCATCGATTCCGTGCCGATGACCGTCAACGGCAAGCTCGACACCCGCGCCCTGCCCGAACCGCAGGCCGCCACGGGCCTCGGTGGACGCGCCCCGCGCACCGAGACCGAGAAGGTCCTGTGCGAGGTCTTCGCCGGCGTCCTCGGGGTCGACGAGGTCGGCGCCGACGACGACTTCTTCGAACTCGGCGGGCACTCGATGATCGCCATGCGGATCGTCGGCCGCATCCGCTCCGAACTCGGTGTGGACGTCACCATCCGCGACCTGTTCGAGGCTCGCAGCGTCGAGGAACTCGCCCGCCGCATCCCCGGCGCCGCAGCGGCGCTCCCGCCGATCACCGCGCGGACGCGCCCCGACCGGGTGCCGCTGTCGGCCGCCCAGGAACGCCTGTGGCTGCTCCAGCAGTTGCAGGACGATAGCCTCGCCTACCACTACGCGCACGTCGCCCGCCTCGACGGCGCGGTGGACGCCGATGCCCTCGTCGCGGCGGTCGCCGACGTCGTGGAACGTCATGAGAGCCTGCGCACCGTCGTCGATTCCGAGGACGGCACGCCCTACCAGCGGATCCTGGACACGCCCGAGGCCGTACGCTTCGAACTGCACGAGACAGAGTCCGAGGATGCCGTCCGGGCGCTGCTCACCGAGCGGCTCACCGCGTCGTTCGATCTGCACACCGACCCGCCGCTGCGCGTGGTGCTGGTGCGCGTCGCGCCCGACCGGCACGTCCTCGCAGTGGTGCTGCACCACATCGCGACCGACGAATGGTCGGATGCGCCGCTGCTCGGCGACCTCACCCGCGCCTACCAAGCCCGGTCGGCCGGCGCGACACCCGAATGGTCTCCGCTGCCCGTCCAGTACGCCGACTACACGCTGTGGCAGCGCGAACTGATCGAGGCCGGCCGGATCGACACCCAGATCGACTACTGGACCGACACTCTCGCGCAATTGCCCGACGAGATCGTCCTGCCCACCGACCGGCCCCGCCCCGCGCGGCCGACCGGAGCGGCGGGCAACACCACCGCGACGGTCCCCGCCGACATCGCCGCCCGCCTGCGCGCCGTCGCGGATGCCCGCGGCGGCACGATGTTCATGGCGCTGCACGCGGCCGTCGCGGCACTGCTCTCCCGGCTCGGCGCGGGCGACGACATCGTCGTCGGCACCCCCGTCTCGGGCCGTTCCGACACCGCACTCGACGAACTCGTCGGTTTCTTCGTCAACACCCTGGTGCTGCGCACCGATCTGTCCGGCGAGCCCACCTTCGCCGAACTCCTCGACCGGGTGCGCGAGACCGATCTCGCGGCGATGGCGCACCAGGAGGTGCCCTTCCAGCAGCTCGTCGAGCGACTCGCACCGCCGCGCGTCGAGGGACGGAACCCGCTGTTCCAGGTGATGATGAGCTACCTGCAGCGCCCCGCGCAGCTGCCCGACCTGCTCGGTGTGCCCACCCGCTGGGAACCGCTGAGCAACGTCCGCGCCAAGTTCGACCTCAACCTCACCTTCGTCGACGCCCCGGACACCGGCGAGGTCGCCGTATCGGTCGAGTACGCGACCGACCTGTTCGACGCCACCATGGCCGACACGCTTCTCGCCGCGCTGCTCACTCTGCTCGATCAGGTCGCGAGCGCACCCGCGGCCCGGATCGGCGACGTCGCGATCCTCGACGCCGACGAGGCCGCGGGACAACTCGCCGTCGGCACCGGCGAGCGCGTCGACTTCGCTCTCGCCCCGCTGAGCGAGGTGCTCGCCCGCAGCGCCGCCGAGCACGCCGAACGGCCGGCTCTCGTCGCGGCCGACCACACCCTCACCCATGCCGCCCTCGACGCCGCCTCGAACCGCCTCGCCCGCGAACTCGTCGCGCTCGGCGCCGGTCCGGGTGCGATCGTCGCGGTCGCGGTGCCCCGCTCCGTGGGGCAGGTCGTCGCGATCCACGCCGTCGTGAAGTCCGGTGCGGCCTACCAGCCGATCGACACCACGCTGCCCGAAACGCGCATCGAGTACCTGCTCGGCGATGCGCATCCGCGAGTCGTGCTGACGCGCAGCGACATCGAACTGCCCGGCGAGCATCCGCGACTCGACCTCGACGACACCGAGGTGCGTGCCCGTATCGACGCCCGCAGCCCGGAGTCGGTCACCGACACCGACCGGATCGCGCCGCTCACCCTCGACCACCCGCTCTACGTCATCTACACCTCGGGGTCGACGGGTCTGCCCAAGGGCGTCGCCGTGTCGCACCGCGCCGTGGCGAACCGGCTCGAATGGGTGCGCCGCGAACTGCCCGCCTCGCCCGACGACCGGGTGCTGCTGCGCACACCCGCGACCTTCGACGTGTCGGTGTGGGAGTTGTTCGCGCCGTTCGTCGACGGTGCGAGCGTCGTCGTCGGCGGACCCGACGCGCACCGCGATCCCGTCGAATCGGCGACCCTGCTGCGCGACGGGAACATCACCGTCGCCCACTTCGTGCCGTCGATGCTCGAGGAGACCCTCGCCGTGCCCGCCACCGCGGACGCCGCGAGCCTGCGCCGCATCGTGTGCAGCGGTGAAGCACTGTCGCCGCGCACCGTCGCACGCGCGGCGACGGTGCTCCCGCAGGTGAAGGTCCACAACCTGTACGGCCCGACCGAAGCCGCGGTGGAGGTGACCCTCGACGCCGACCCGGGTGCCCGGATCGGTTCGCCTACCCGCGGTTCCGTCATCGGGCGGCCGGGCGCGAACGTGTGCCTGTACGTGCTCGACCGGTATCTGCGCCCCGTGCCGGCCGGCACCCCCGGTGAGCTGTACATCGGGGGAGTACAGGTTGCGCAGGGCTACCTGCGGCGCCCGGCGCTCACCGCCCAGCGGTTCGTCGCCGACCCCTACGGCGATCCCGGCGACCGGCTCTACCGAACCGGCGACCTCGCACGCTGGGACGCCCACGGCGACCTCGAATATCTCGGCCGCGGCGACGACCAGATCAAGCTGCGCGGTCTGCGCATCGAACTCGGCGAACTCGAGGCGGCTCTCGATGCCGTCGACGGTGTCGCCCGTGCTGTGGCCGCGATCAAACCCCGTCCCGCAGGCGATTCGGTGCTCGTCGGATATATCGTTCCCGCAGCGGAAGTCGCGGTGGATCCGGTGGCGGTCCGTGACGCACTCGTCGGACGTGTGCCCGACTATCTGCTGCCCGCACGGGTTCTCGTGATCGACGCGGTCCCGACGACCTTCAACGGCAAACTCGATCGCGGTGCCCTTCCGGCACCGGAGTTCGACACCGGATCCGGACGGCAGCCGCGTACCGAACTCGAGGCGACGATCGCGACTCTGTTCGCCGACGCGCTGGGACTCGACGAGGTCGGTATCGACGTCGACTTCTTCGCACTCGGTGGGCATTCCCTCGCTGCGATCCGGCTCGTGAACGCGATCCGTTCGGAGCTCGGCGCGGATCTGGCCCTGCGCACGGTCTTCGACGCCCCGACGGTGGAGTCGCTCGCGCAGCGGTGCGCGGCCGCCGGGCAGGCGTCGCCGCGACCCGCGCTGGTGGCGGCCGACCCGCGACCTGCGATGGTGCCGCTGTCGTACGCGCAGCAACGCCTCTGGATTCTCGACCAGCTCGGGGCCCGCGGCGGCGTGTACAACGTGCCTGTCACGTGGCGGGTGCACGGGCGCGTCGACGTCCCGGCACTCGAAGCGGCCGTGCGCGACGTCGTCCTGCGTCACGAGTCGCTGCGCACGGTCTTCCCGAGCGCGGACGGACAGGCCTACCAGCAGGTGCTCGCGCCGGACGAGGTCCGCGTGGTCGTCGACCACCGCTCGGTCGCCGCGGCCGATGTCCACGATGCGCTGGCCGAGGCGATCGATCACCGCTTCGATCTGTCGGCCGAACTGCCGGTGCGGCTGTCGGTCCTCGACGCCGGGGACGGCACCGTGGTGGCGCTGGTGATTCACCACATCGCCGTCGACGAGTGGTCGACCAAGGCGCTGCTCACCGATCTGGCGACCGCCTACGCGCTGCGGGAGGTGGGGCAGGCACCGGAGTGGATGCAGCCCGCCGTGCAGTACGCCGACTTCACGCTGTGGCAGCGCGACCTGCTCGGCGACCCGGCGGATGCGGAGTCGCTCGCCGCGCGTCAGCGCGCCTACTGGCGCGACGCCCTCGCCGGCCTGCCCGAGGAACTGCCGCTGCCGACCGACCGGACCCGTCCGGCCCGCACCTCCTATCGCGGTGGCGCGGTGCCATTCGCGCTCGACGCGGAGGTCGTGCGCGCACTGCGGGAACTCGCACGCGCACACGACGTCTCGATGTTCATGGTCGTGCAGGCCGCCGTCGCGGTGCTGCTCGCCGCCTACGGCGGCGGCGAGGACATCCCCCTCGGCACCCCGGTCTCCGGACGCGGCGACGCGCAACTCGAGGATCTCGTCGGTTTCTTCCTCAACACCCTCGTGCTGCGCACCGACCTGTCCGGCGACCCCACCGTCGCCGAACTGCTCGACCGGATCCGCCGCACCGACCTCCAGGCGTTCGACCACCAGGACCTGCCCTTCGAGCAGGTCGTCGACGCGGTGCTCGGCTCCGACCGATCCGTCTCGCGCGCCCTGCACCCGCTGTTCCAGGTGATGATCGTCTATCTCGTCGAACCCGATCCGCGCAGTGCGGGTGGGCTCACGGCGGGTGTCACCCCCGAACCGCACCCGATGGAGACCTCGAAGTTCGACCTGTCGTTCGACCTCGTCGAGTATGTGGGCACCGACACCCTCGTCGGCGTCGTCGAGTACAGCTCCGACCTGTACGACCGCGGCACCGTCGAACGTCTCGTCGCCGGACTCGACCGGGTGCTGCGCACGCTGGCCGGGGGAGAGGCGCACCGGCGCCTGTCCGCGATCGACGTCCTGCCGGCCGACGAACGCGCCCGGCTCGAACAGTGGCGGGCCACACCGGCACCGGTCGCCGAAGCCGTCACCGTCGCGGACCTGTTCGACGACGCGGTCGCCCGTCACCCGCACGAGACCGCGCTCGTGGCAGTCGATCTCGAATGGAGTTTCGCCGACCTCGCGTCCCTGGTCCGCCGGTGGGCGCGACTGCTCGTCGACCACGGTGTCGCTCCCGAGACCCGCGTGGCGCTCGTGCTGCCCCGCACGGCCGACACGATCGCGGCGATGCTCGCGGTGCTCGTCTCCGGCGGTGCCTACGTCGCGCTCGAACCGCGCACTCCCACCGAGCGTCTCGCGACGATCCTCGGCACCGCGGAGCCGGCCGTCGTGCTCACCACCCGAGAACTCGCGTCGTCGCTGCCCGCGGTGGACGCGCCGGTGCTCGCGCTCGACGACGAGACGCTCGCGGCGCGGGTCGCCGGCTACGACGACGCCCCGCTGACCGACGCCGACCGGCTCGCACCGCTGCGCGCCGACCACCCGGCCTACGTCGTGTACACCTCCGGCTCCACCGGCACACCCAAGGCGGTCCTCGCCCTGCACCGCGGCCTGACCGCGCTGTTCCACAGCCACCGCGCCGACCTCTACGCGCCGACGCAGGCACGGACCGGACGCGACCGGCTCCGGGTCGGCCACGCGTGGTCGTTCGCCTTCGACGCGTCCTGGCAACCGCAGCTGTGGCTCTTCGACGGGCACGCGGTGCACGTCGTCGACGAGAAGGTCCAGCGCGATCCGGCCGAGATGGTCCGCGTCGCCCACGAATCCCGCTGGGACTTCGTCGAGGTCACCCCGTCGCACCTCGCGCAGCTGCTCGATCACGGACTCGCGGACGACGGACGGTGCCCGGCCTCGCTCGGCTTCGGCGGCGAGGCGGTCTCCCAACCGATGTGGGACCGGTTGCGCGGGCTGGACGGCGTGAGCGCCTACAACCTCTACGGGCCGAGCGAGAGCACCGTCGACGCGCTCGTCGCACGGGCTTCGGACGCCGAGGCGCCCGTTGCGGGCCGACCGGTCGCCGGCACCCGGGCCTACATCGTCGACCGGTGGATGCGTCCCGCGCCGATCGGTGTGGAGGGCGAGCTCTACCTCGCCGGTCGTGGACTGGCCCGCGGCTATCTCGCCGACCCGGGTCGCACCGCCGACCGTTTCGTCGCGGACACGATCGATCCGGAATTCCCCGGAGACCGCATGTACCGCACGGGTGACCGGGCCCTGTGGACGCCCGACGGACACATCCGCTACCGCGGACGCGGCGACGACCAGGTCAAGATCCGCGGATACCGGATCGAACCGGCCGAGATCGAGACCGTGCTCTCGTCGCGACCGGACGTCGCGACCGCAGTGGTGCTCGCCCGCACCGATCTCGGTGCGACGGCACGTCTCGTCGCCTACGTCGTCCCGGCCGCCGGGCACACCCTCGACGCCGAGACGCTGCGACGCGCGGTCGCGCGGGTGCTGCCCGACTACATGGTGCCGTCGGCGACGGTCGTGCTCGACGCCCTGCCCACGCTCGCCAACGGCAAGATCGACCGCGCAGCGCTGCCGCGACCGGAACTCGCCCCGCGAACGCACCGGGCACCGTCCGCACCGGCCGAAGAGCTGCTGTGCGCCCTCGCCTCCGAGGTCACCGGCGTCGAGCAGGTCGGCGTCGACGACGATCTGCTCGAACTCGGATGCGACAGCATCTCGGTGATGCGGATCCTCGGCGGACTGCGGGCGGCCGGATACGTGATCGACGCCGAGTCGATCTTCACCGCCGGGTCGATCGGCGAACTCGCCGCGACCCTCCGCGAGGACGAGATCCTCGGCGCCGGGAACGGACACCCGGACGACGGACCTACGAAGTGTTCTACAGCAGAGGAGAATCGATGAGGATCCACAAGCGACTGCGCCGGATCGGCGTCGCCCTCGCCGCCACCGCCATGCTGGTCGGTGTCACGGCGTGCGGCTCGGACACCGACAGCGGCAGCTCGTCCGGCAGCGCGACGGCGGCGAACGGCGAGTTCCCGGTCACCGTCTCCGGCAAGTTCGGCGACACGACCGTCGAGTCGGCCCCGACCCGCGCCCTGCCGCTGTCGCCGCAGGACGCCGACATCCTGCTGTCGTTGGGCGTCACCCCGCTCGCGCTCCCCGTCGATGCCCAGAACCTCGCGGCGACCGGCGGCACCGGCGTGTGGCCGTGGGAGGCCGAAGCACTCGGCGCCGACGTCCCGCCGCTGCTGAACATGGACGGCGGTGCCACGGTGATCGCCGAGCAGATCGCCGCGCTGCAGCCCGACATCATCGTCTCCACCGGCTTCTGGGGACTCGAACAGAACACCTACGACCAGCTCGCCGAACAGTTCCCCGTCGTCCACTTCGACTACCGCGCCAACGGTGAGCCGTGGCAGGACTCCACCCGCAAGATCGCCTCGGCCCTCGGCATCCCCGAGAAGGCCGAGGAGGTCATCGAGCAGGCCGAGGTCGATCTCGACGCCGCCAAGGAGCAGTACCCCGCACTCGAGGGCGCGACCTACAACGCGATCATCGGCGACACCGGTGGCCAGCTGTCGGTGCTCGCCGCCGACGACCGCGGCATCGGGCAGTTCCTGAACTCGCTCGGCCTCGAGCTCAGCGAGTACGCGAACACACTGCAGGTCGATGCGGACGGACGCGGTGTGCTGTCCTACGAGGAGATCTCGCAGCTCGACGCCGACCTGCTCGTGGTCGTCTCGCCCACCGGCGATCTCGGATACCTGACCAAGTTCGAGGCGTGGAACCGTCTTCCGGCCGTCGAGCGCGGCGCGGTCGTCTCGCTCGCCCGCAACACCGGCATGCCGAACGCCGTGGGCTTCCCGTCGGCGTTGTCGCTGAAGTGGGCCACCGACGAGATCGCTCCGATGCTCGCCGACGCCGCCGCGAAGTCCGAGTGACGGCCCGCCAATGAGCAACGGCGCCCTCTTCGATCTGCGGCCGCTGCGCGAGAGCGCGGCCTTCCGCCGGATCTTCATCGCTCGCACCATCTCGATCTTCGGTATCGGGATGCTCATGGTCGGCGTACCGATCCAGGTCTACGACCTGACCGGATCGTCGCCGATGGTGGGTCTGGTCTCCGCGCTCGAAGGGGGCGCTGCGATCGGCGGCATGCTGCTCGGCGGCATGCTCGCCGACCGCTACAACCGCAAGTTCCTGATCCTGTTCGCCCGCACCGTCTCCGGTCTCACCTTCGTCGGACTGGCCGTCAACGCCGGTCTGTCGTCGCCCTCGGTGCCGGCGATCATCGCCCTGACGGTCGTCAACGGCCTGATCGGGTCGATCAGCATCGCGGCTCTGCTGGCAGTCGTGCCCACGCTCGTCCCCAAGGACCAGCTCGTCGCCGTCGGTGCGCTCAACGTGCTCAGCGCCCGCGCGGGAGCCGTCCTGTCCCCGGCGCTCGGCGGACTCGTGATCGCGACGTTCTCGGTGGCGTGGAACTACTGGGTGGCCGCGATCGGCACCGCCGTGACCGTCACCCTGCTCTCGGGCCTGCCGGCGCTGAACCCACCGACGGCGGACGCCGGGCACGACGCCGACGCACCCGCGGAGACGGTGACCGGCTTCCTGCGCCGCGAACGCGTCGTCGGCGGGGTGATGATCGCCGGCGTCGTCGCGATGCTCGGCGGCGGTGTGCTCGTGCTCGTGCCGGCCTTTGCCGACGCGCGTTTCGAGGGCAATGCGGTCGCCATCGGCGTCATGTACGCGGCGATCGCGCTCGGCGCCGCCGCGGCCACGGTCACCAGTGGATGGCTCGGCCGTTCGGTGCGGCCCGGCCGCGTGCTGCTCACCGCCCTGGTCCTCGGATTCGTCGTCCAGGCACTGGTCGGCTTCACGTCCGTCCTGGCGCTCACCGTCGTGCTGCTCGTGATCGTCGGTGTGTTCGGGGCCGTGCAGGAGGTGCTGCGCTACTCGCTGATCCAGACGCACACGCCGCACACGCTGCTGGGCCGGGTGAACGGTCTGTGGTCCGCCCAGGAGGTCGCGGGCATGTCGGTCGGTGCGCTCGTCGCGGGTCTGTTCGGCGGCATCTTCGACGCCCCGGGCGCGGTCGTCTGGTACAGCGCCGCGATGGCCGTCCTCGCGCTGCTCGTGACCCTGGTGCTGCGACGACTGCGCGGCGCGACGGTGGAACCGAGCGCGCATCCGGTGACGGTCGAGTGACCGTACGCCGCGCGATCCACGGGTTCGCGTTCCTGACGCAGCGGAGCCGACCGTGTTTGCTGGGGTTCAGGGGTACTTATGAGGTGTCGTTAACGCGATCTTCACCGACACGCTTCCTCCGCCATCGAGCGAATCGCCCGTATCGGGGTTAGCGTCGGGGGTGTAGGCGGCGCAGGTGCCGTCTACACGGGAGGTCCCTGATCGTGTGGCTGACACAGTCCGAGCGAGGGGGCCGGCACCGGGCCTCCGTGGTCGTGACGACACCGGGGACCCACCGGCCCACCGAATACGTCCGGGCGGTGCCGTCCGGGCCGAGGAGCCCCACGTGAACGCAACACGCTCCGTCCCCACCCGCTCCGGCCACGCCTCCGGTACCGCCGCTGCGAAAGAATCCGCTGTACGCACCTACGTGCTGGACACTTCAGTGTTGCTCTCCGACCCTTGGGCGGTCACCAGGTTCGCCGAGCACGAAGTCGTCCTTCCGCTGGTCGTGATCGGCGAACTCGAAGGGAAACGGCACCACCACGAACTCGGCTGGTTCGCTCGCGAATCGCTGCGCCTGCTCGACGACCTGCGGCAGCGGCACGGACGCCTCGACCAGCCCATCCCTATCGGGGACGAGGGTGGCACCCTCCACGTGGAGCTCAATCACACCGACCCCATGGTCCTGCCCGCGGGATTCCGCACCGACACCAACGACTCCCGCATCCTCGCGTGCGCCCTGAACCTGGCCACCGAGGGACGCGACGTGGTGCTCGTCAGCAAGGACATCCCGTTGCGCGTCAAGGCCGGTGCCGTCGGCCTCGACGCCGACGAGTACCACGCCCAGGACGTGGTGATCTCGGGATGGACGGGCATGACCGAACTCGAGGTCGACCGGACCCTCATCGACGAGATGTTCACCGAGGGCATCGTCGACATCGACGATGCGCGGGATCTGCCGTGCCACACGGGGATCAGGCTTCTCGGTGGCTCCTCCAGCGCGCTCGGCCGGGTCACCGCCGACAAGCGGGTGCAGCTCGTCCGCGGCGACCGGGAGGCGTTCGGACTGCACGGGCGCTCCGCCGAACAGCGCGTCGCCCTCGACCTGCTGCTCGACGAATCCGTCGGCATCGTCTCCCTCGGCGGCAAGGCCGGAACCGGAAAGTCCGCGCTGGCACTGACGGCGGGACTCGAGGCCGTCCTGGAAAGACGAACCCACCGCAAGGTGGTGGTCTTCCGGCCGCTCTACGCGGTGGGTGGGCAGGAACTCGGCTACCTGCCGGGTACCGAGGCCGAGAAGATGAATCCGTGGGGGCAGGCGGTCTTCGACACCCTCGAAGGACTCGCCAGCCCGGCGGTGCTCGAGGAGGTGCTCAGTCGCGGAATGCTGGAAGTGCTGCCGCTCACGCACATTCGCGGCCGGTCGCTGCACGATTCGTTCGTCGTCGTCGACGAGGCACAGTCGCTCGAACGCAACGTGCTGCTCACCGTCCTGTCGCGGCTCGGTGCGGGATCGCGCGTCGTGCTCACCCACGACGTCGCCCAGCGCGACAACCTGCGTGTCGGCCGGCACGACGGTGTCGCGGCGGTCATCGAGAAGCTCAAGGGACATCCGCTGTTCGCGCACGTGACGCTCACCCGCAGTGAGCGGTCGCCGATCGCGGCGCTGGTGACGGAGATGCTCGAGGAGTTCGCTCCGGGCGCCTGACGCCCGAGCACGTCGATGCGGCGCGTCCGGCATCCGCCGGGCGCGCCGTCGTTGTCAGGCCTCGTCGGAGGCGTCGGTGTCCTCGGAGAGGGGGCCGAGTTCGGCCTCGAGCACTTCCTGGACCACGCGCATCGCAGCGAGTCCGGCGGGGGCGCCGCAGTACGCCGAGCAGTGGATGACGGATTCGACGATCTCTGTGCGGCCGAGCCCGTTGCGCAGGGCTCCACGGACGTGTCCGCGCAGCTCGTTCTCGGCGCGCAGCGCGATGAGCATGCCGAGGTTGAGCAGGCTGCGGCTGCGCCGGTCCAGGCCGGGACGCGACCACACGGCACCCCAGGCGTGCTCGGTCACGAACTCCTGCATCGCCTCGGAGTCGGTGCCACGGGAACGCTCGAACGCCCGCTCGACGAAGTCGTCACCCATCACTTCGCGCCGGATCTCCAGACCCGTCGTGAATCCCGGAGTGTGCTCGGCGTCGGACATGTCATCGCTCCCTGCTGATCCGTCGCCGAACGGTTCGGCGACGAACGGATTCTATGCGGGCGCCCTCAGGGGAGCGGTGGGGTGAGGATCGTCAGGAGCGACGCAGCACGGCGCGCAGGACGCCCACGACGGTTCCGCGGAGGAAGGTGAGGACGTCGAAGTGGTCGTCCCACAAGGCGATCCGCCCGTCGCGCAGTTCGAAGGTGCCGCACACCCAGAACTCGATGCGCACCGGCCCGAAGCGCAGGATGTCGGTGCGTTCGGTGAGCACGATGTCGCCCTCGGCTGCGATGTGGTGGACGACGACGCCGAAGCCTACCGACGGTCGCGCGAGACCGGCAAGGATCTTCCGGACCCGGGCGCCGCCGCGGACGGTGGGGAGCCAGGTGTTGTGCCACGCGATGTCGTCGGTGATCAGAGAGGCGGCGCGGTCGATGTCCTCGGCGGCCGTTGCCTCCAGGAAATCGGTCACCGTGGCGACGGCGTCGTGCGCGGTGACGGTCTGTGTGCTCATCGTTCTCCTCGGCGTCGGCTGCGTCGCATGGTAACGGCAGGAGACCTGGGGTGGGGCGGATTGGTGCACGGCACGGAATCACCGGAAACCGGGTTGTGTCGCCGAGGAGTCGGGCACCCTGAACTCAGGTACCCGTCCTCTCAGTGACAGGAGCGAACCGATGAATCGAATTCCCCGACGCAGAGCAGCGTTGGTGGCGGCCGCAGCGGCGATCGGACTGGTGGTCGCCGGTTGCAGCGACGACCAATCCGCGGAGGACACGGTGGGCAGCGCGACCAGCGCGGTCCAATCCGCCGCGGAGAGCGTGGCATCCGGGGCGGAGAGCGCCGTCGAATCGATCACGCAGGGCGACGATTCGCCCGAGGCCGACGAGCCCGCGGCGGATCGGTCCAGTGCGGTGCCGGGACCGGACGGCGAGCAGGTCGAACTCAGCGGGCCGATCCTGCAGAAGTACGCCGAGGTCGGCGGTGCGTCCAGCCCGCTCGGCGCCGCGACCGGCCAGCAGGAGGAAGTCGGCGACGGTTACGTCGCGGAGTTCGAGGGCGGCATCATCGCGTGGAGCCCCGACACCGATTCCCACATCGTGTGGGGTGAGATCCGCACGGCCTGGGAGGCCGCGGGTGGTGCCGGTGGCGACCTGGGCTTCCCGATCACCGACGAGGAACAGACCCCCGACGGTGCGCGAAGCAACTTCCAGTTCGGTTACATCACGTGGGCGCCCGGCGCCGGGACCGAGGTGGTCCAGGAGTGAGGTGACTCCCGGCTCGCTGAGCCCTCGCTATCCGCTCACGTTTTCGCCATCCGCTACAGCAATTGCTGTAGCGGATGGCGAAATTCGTAGCGGATGCAGGCGGGGGCCGGCCGGGACCCTGCGGGTCAGGACTTCTCGTCCACCCGCGTCATCGCCAGGACGTCGAGGCGGCGGTCCAGTTCCTCCTCGCTCAGGCGGTCGCCGACGAGGCCGCGGTCCACGACGGTCTGACGGATCGTCTTCTTCTCCTTCAGCGCCTCCTTGGCGACGGCGGCCGCCTCCTCGTATCCGATCGCGGAGTTGAGGGGAGTGACGATCGACGGCGACGACTCCGCCAGTGTGCGCAGATGTTCGACGTTCGCGACCAGCCCGGTGATGCAGCGATCGGCGAACAGTCGGGAGACGTTGGCGAGCAAACGAATCGACTCGAGGACGTTGCGGGCCATCACCGGGATGTAGACGTTGAGTTCGAACGCCCCGGCCGCGCCGCTCCACGCCACAGTGGTGTCGTTGCCCACCACCTGTGCGGCGACCTGCGTAACCGCTTCGGGAAGAACGGGATTGACCTTGCCCGGCATGATCGAACTACCGGGCTGCAGATCGGGGAGCTGGATCTCGGCCAGACCCGTGAGCGGACCGGACCCCATCCAGCGGATGTCGTTGGCGATCTTCGTCAGCGACACGGCGACGGTGCGCAGCGCCCCGGACACCTCGACCAGAGCGTCACGCGCGGCCTGAGCCTCGAAACTGTTGCGGGCCCCCTGCAACTCGTCGAGCCCCGTGGTCTCGACGAGCACGGCCACGACACGCGCCCCGAAATCCGCCGGTGCGTTGAGGCCCGTGCCCACCGCGGTACCGCCGATCGGCAGTTCGCCGAGGCGGGGGAGGGTCGCGCGGAGACGTTCGATCCCGGCCTCGATCTGGCGGGCGTAACCACCGAACTCCTGGCCCAGGGTCACCGGGACCGCATCCATCAGGTGCGTACGACCCGACTTGACGACCGTGCGCCACTCCTTCGCCTTCTCGGCGAGGGCACCGTGCAGGTGCTCGAGGGCGGGGATCAGATCCTTCACCGTCGCCTCGGTCGCGGCGACATGCGTCGCGGTGGGGAAAGTGTCGTTCGACGACTGCGACATGTTGACGTCGTCGTTGGGGTGGACCGTGACGCCGGCCTTCGCGGCGAGCGACGCGATGACCTCGTTGGTGTTCATGTTCGAGCTCGTGCCCGAACCGGTCTGGAAGACGTCGATCGGGAACTGGTCGTCGTACTCACCCGCGGCGATGGCATCGGCGGCCGCGACGATCGCGTCGGCCTTGTCGGGGTCGAGCAGACCCAGGTCCTTGTTCACCCGGGCGCAGGCGCTCTTGAGCAGACCCAGCGCGCGGATCTGTGCGCGTTCGAGTCCACGGCCCGAGATCGGGAAGTTCTCCACGGCGCGCTGCGTCTGGGCGCGCCACAAGGCGTCGACCGGAACCTGGACCTCGCCCATCGTGTCGCGTTCGATACGGAACTGCTGAGAAGACTGTTCGGTGTCGGTCATGTCCTCCACGTTATGCCGCCGGAACGAACGAGGAGGGGCACTGCACCAGAACTCGGTGCAGTGCCCCTCCTCGGAAGGATCGGTGACGATCAGGGCAGTGATGATCAGGGCAGTGATGATCAGGGCAGTGATGATCAGGGCAGTGATGATCAGGGCAGTGATGATCAGGGCATGGGCGGCGGGGAGCCGGCGACACCGTGGAAGTCGATGGACGAGAACTCGCTGAGCTTCTGCAGGCGGTGGTACGCCTCGATCATGCGGACCGTGCCCGACTTGCTGCGCATCACGATCGACTGCGTCTCCGCGCCCCCGGCGGAGTAGCGGACGCCGCGGAGCAGCTCACCGTCGGTGACGCCGGTCGCGCAGAAGAAGATGTTCTCGCCGGTGACGAGATCGGTGGTGGTGAGGACACGGTCGAGATCGTGTCCGGCGTCGATCGCCTTCTGGCGCTCGGCGTCGTCCTTCGGTGCCAGGCGACCCTGCAGCGCACCACCCATACAGCGCATGGCGGCCGCGGCGATGATGCCCTCGGGGGTACCGCCGATGCCGAGCAGCATGTCGACACCCGAACCCGGACGTGCAGCGGCAATCGCGCCGGCGACGTCGCCGTCGGAGATCAGACGGATGCGGGCACCCGCCTCGCGCACCTCCCTGATGATCTGCGCGTGGCGCGGACGGTCGAGGATCGTCACGGTCAGGTCGGCGTGCGCGATGTTCTTCGCCTTCGCGACACGGCGGATGTTCTCCGCGATCGGGGCGGTGATGTCGATGACGTCGGCGGCCTCGGGACCGACGGCGATCTTCTCCATGTAGAACACGGCGGACGGATCGAACATCGCGCCCCGCTCGGCCACGGCGAGCACCGCGATCGCGCCGGGAGCGCCCTTCGACATGAGGGTCGTGCCGTCGATGGGGTCGACCGCGACGTCGCACAGCGGACCGTCGCCGTTGCCGACCTCCTCGCCGTTGTACAGCATGGGCGCTTCGTCCTTCTCGCCCTCACCGATCACGACGACACCCTGCATCGACACGGAGCTGACCATGTGCCGCATCGCGTCGACGGCGGCGCCGTCGCCACCTTCCTTGTCGCCGCGTCCGACCCACCGGCCGGCCGCCATCGCCGCGGCCTCGGTGACGCGGACCAGTTCGAGCGCGAGGTTGCGGTCCGGAGCTTCGCGGCGTGGGGTGCTGGCCGTCATGGGCTACTGCCTCCTGGAGACTTTTCGGTCGACGCGGGTTGCGCCGGCAGAGGGAGCGGGCGCCGAGGGCGCCCGCACGATCCGTGTGTGTCGCGTGGCTATTGTCTCATCACGGCCGATGGTGTGGGCTGTCGGACCCGCCCGGCCTGAGCCTGCCCGTTTCGTAGCTGTCAGACTGGACGGGTGGCATCCAAGAAACCTCGCATCCTGCAAGACGGTCGAGATATGGCGTGGTCGCTGATCCCGCTGCTCGTGCTGATCCTCTTCATCGCGGCGATCGCCAGCCAGTGCGAGTTCAAGCCCGGCGGACCCACGGCGGGTCCCGTGCCGAGCTTCGACATCGATGCCGGCCTGAAGTACGACGCGGCGGAACTCGGATTCCCGATCCGCCACCCCGAGGTGCCCGAGGACTGGCAGCCCAACTCCGGTAGCCGCAGCATCGTTTCCGGTAACCAGGGCGGCGATTCGAGCACCGTCGGTTTCATCACTCCTGCAGGTCGCTACGTGCGCTTCACCCAATCGGATGCCGGTGAGGACGAACTGGTGCGATTCGTCGCCGGAGGTGCCCGCACCGCCACCGACACCAGGTCCGTCGAGGGCCACGACTGGGTGGTCTACGGCGGCGAGGGCGTCGAAGCGCTCTGGGTGTCGGACTTCGGCGACGTGCGCATCCTGATCGGTGGCTCCGGCGACGAGGCCGAGTTCACGACCCTGGCCACCGCCGCGGGCAGGGCCGAGCCCCTCGAACCCTGATCCGGGTCGGAGCGACCGAGCCCTGATCGTGAGCTCGGTCGAGGTCAGTCCTCGTCCTCGTACTCGTCGTCTTCGTCCTCGTCGTCCGCGAGGGAGAGCGCCTGCTCGACACGTTCGCGGGCGCCGGCGAGATGTTCCTCGCAGCGCTGCGCGAGTGCCTCGCCGCGCTCCCACAGCTGCAACGAGTCGTCGAGGTCGAGTCCGCCCTGCTCGAGCATCTTCACGACGTTGACGAGTTCGTCCCGAGCTCGCTCGTAGCCGAACTCCCGCACATCGGCGTTGGCGTCGTCGGTTCCCGCGTTCGTCACTGTCCTGATCTTCCTTGTCGTTCGTGTCCCATGACGGCGGCGCGGGCCGCGCCGTCCGCCACGCGCACTCGCAGCTGGGTGCCGATGGGCATCTCGTCGAGTGTGCGTACCACTTCGGGGGCGCTGCCCGGCACGATCCGCTGGACCACGGCGTAGCCACGCGCCAGGGTCGCCGCGGGCCCGAGGGTCGCCAACCGTGCCCGCAGGTGTTCGAGCGTCGACGATTGCGACGAGATCAATCGCGTGACGTCGCGTCGTGCCGCGTGCTGCAACCGCTCGATCTCCTCGTTCCGCCGGTCGAGATCGCGGAATGGATCGGCCAGGACGGGACGGTCGCGCAACTGTGCGATCACGTGTTCCTCGCGCCGGACCCAGTTGCGCAGCGCCGCCGCCGACCGTGCTCTCAGTTCGTCGACGAGATCGAGTTCGGCAACCGCATCGGGTACGACGCGCTTCGCGGCGTCGGTCGGGGTCGCGGCCCGCAGGTCGGCGACGTGATCACAGAGCGGACTGTCGGGCTCGTGGCCGATCGCGCTGACCACGGGCGTCGTACACGCGGCGATCGCGCGGCACAGCGCCTCGTCGGAGAAGGGCAGCAAATCCTCGACGCTGCCGCCGCCGCGGGCGAGGACGATCACCTCGACGTCCGGGTCCTTGTCGAGTGCTTCGATGGCGTCGATGAGTTGCGTGACCGCGGTCGGGCCCTGCACCGTCGCGTGGCGGACGTCGAACTGCACGGCCGGCCAGCGACGCTGCGCGACCGACAGCACGTCGCGTTCGGCCGCGCTGCCGCGGCTGGTGACCAGACCGACGCGGCGCGGCAGGAAGGGGAGGGGGCGCTTCAACCGCGGGTCGAACAGTCCCTCGGCCGCGAGCAACGCACGCAGTCGTTCGAGCCGCGCGAGCAGTTCACCGATACCGACGGCCCGGATCTCCGTGACTCGCAGCGCCAGACTGCCGCGGCCGGGCCAGAAGGTCATCTTCCCGAACATGATCACGCGGCTGCCCTCGGTGAGCGGCACCCCCGATCGCTGCAACAACTGGGGTGAACAGGTCACCTGCAGGGACATGTCCACCGACGGGTCGCGCAGGGTCAAAAACGCCGTCCGCGTCCCGGGGCGGGCGTTGATCTGCGTGATCTGCCCTTCGACCCAGATGGTGCCGAGCTTGTCGATCCACCCGGCGACCTTCTGCGCCACGGTGCGGACGGGCCAGGGCTGCTCCGCGGAGTTCGGGCGTGCCGCGTTCTGTCCGGCCGTCACTTGTTACGCGCGCTCGTGATCCGGTTCGACAGCATCGTCACGAACGGAGTACGCGCGGCGTGAGCATTCTCGTATTCGAGCACCGCTGTGAGCTCGTCCACCGACAGTGCGCGCAGGCGGGCACGCAGTTGGGCGAGGGTCAGCGAGTCGTAGTCGAGGTATTCGACGATCTCGGAACGATCGTCGGAGGCGACCTTCGTGTCCGTGGTCTCGCCGATCTTCGTGACCTCGGCGTCTGCGGACTTCGCGGCGGCCTTCTTCGGAGCAGACTTCTCGGCTGCCGTCTTCTTCGCGGGCCCCTTCGTCGTCGCGGTGCCGGCCTTTACCGGTGCGGCCTGCTCGGCCACGGGTGCGTCGGCTTCGTTGGCCGGCGGGATGGAGTACAGGGCGAACCGGCCGGGAGCGCCGTTCGCGGCGCTGTTCGTCGAGGTCGCGGTCTCGTCCGAAGGGGTCGAGCCGTCGTCGTCGAAGGTCGCCCACTGTGCGGTCTCGGCGGGCTCCGCTCCGAAGATCTCGAAGAACTGGTCGCCCTTGATGGCGAACGAGGTCATGACCTGCTGCACTCGCATCGTCGTCTGCAGGATCTGGCTCACCGTCGTCATCGGCAACGAAACGGCTGTGCTCGGCAGCTTGAGGGTCTCTTCGTACGCGGTGACAGCAACGCCGGCAGCCACCCGTGCCAGGAACGGTGGACGGATCATGCCCCAAGACTGCCCGATGATCGGCGTGATTGGTAGCCGGGGAGCACGTCGGCTGCGAGCTGGAAAGCCACACTCCGACGCGCCCCGTACTCTGGAGGTATGTCTGCGCCTGTTCCTCTCGAAGTCGGGATCACACGGTCCGCCGGTCTCTCCACCTCCGGAAAGCGCGTCCTGCTCGCCGAGCCGCGCGGCTACTGCGCCGGCGTCGACCGCGCCGTCGAGACCGTCGAGAAGGCGCTCGACAAGTACGGTGCGCCGATCTACGTCCGCAAGGAGATCGTGCACAACCGCCACGTCGTCGACACGCTCGCCGACCGCGGCGTGGTGTTCGTCGACGAGACCGACGAGGTGCCCGAGGGTGCCGTGCTCGTGTTCTCGGCGCACGGTGTGTCGCCCGCGGTCCACGAATCGGCCGCTGCCCGGCAGCTGCGCACCATCGACGCGACCTGCCCGCTGGTGACGAAGGTCCACCAGGAGGCCAAGCGCTTCGCCCGCGACGACTTCGACATCCTGCTCATCGGTCACGAGGGCCACGAGGAGGTCGAGGGCACCGCAGGTGAGGCCCCCGACCATGTGCAGCTCGTCGACGGTCCCGACGCCGTCGATTCGGTGACCGTGCGCGATCCGTCGAAGGTCATCTGGCTGTCCCAGACCACCCTGAGCGTCGACGAGACGATGCAGACCGTGCAGCGTCTGCGCCAGAAGTTCCCGCAGCTGCAGGATCCGCCGAGCGACGACATCTGCTACGCCACGCAGAACCGCCAGGTCGCGGTGAAGGCGATGGCGCCCGAGTGCGATCTGGTGATCGTCGTGGGGTCGCGGAACTCGTCGAACTCCGTGCGGCTCGTCGAGGTCGCCCTCGGTGCGGGTGCCCGGGCAGCGCACCTGGTCGACTACGCCAAGGAGATCGATCCGGCCTGGCTCGAGGGTGTCGAGACCGTCGGCATCACCTCCGGCGCGTCGGTCCCCGAGATCCTCGTTCAGGGCGTCGTCCAGTTCCTCGACGAGCGCGGTTTCCACGACGTGCAGTCGGTGACGACCGCCAACGAGACCCTGGTGTTCGCTCTCCCGCGCGAACTGCGCGCGTCGCGTCGCTGAACCGGGTAGTTCCGTAGAGCGAAGACGACCGGTCACCGCCGTGAATCGGCACGTGACCGGTCGTCTTCGTCGTGTGGGTCAGTCCTCGTAGCGGTCGCGGTACCGCACGCGCGGCGGCTCGTAGCCCTGCGTGGGTGCGGGGGAGGGCGCCGGTCGACCGGTGTCCGGCTCGGGTGCCGGACGGCGCCGCGGCTCGCGGACCTCCGGCTGCACCGGGTCCGCAGGTCGGGGAGCGCGGGTACGCCGGGGAGCGGGCTGCTCGGCGGTCGGGGATTCGGGACGGACGCGGCGACGGGATCGGGTGTCGGCGACCTCCCGGACCGACGCCTTCGCGGCCGGCGTCCCGCGGCCCGAAGCGGTGCGACGTGCATCCGCAGGGGTGGCCGTCGCCGGTCGCCCCCGGCCCGCACGCCTGGTCGGCCGGTCGTTTGCAGCGCGTGTCGGCCGGTCGCCCGCGGCGCGAGCGGGGCGGTCCTTCGCGGTTCCGGTCTTCGCTGCCCGCGGCTTCGCCCGCTCTCGCGGCGCACGGGCACGTACTCCCGTGTTCTGTCGGGTCACGAAGATCCGGAAACCGCCGATGGCCAGTGCCAGGAGTGTCGCCACCAGCATCGCCGGGAAGCGGTTCACCAGCGGATAGGCGACGTTGAGCGCGAGATCCTTCAATCCGCCGGTGCTGGCGGAGGAGACGATCTCCTGACCGATCGGCACCGCGAGGAGCAGCAGCAGAGGCGGCTGGGCCATGGCCGTGAACAGTCCGCGATAGCGCACCGCCACCACGGCCGCGACGCAGCCGAGCACGTAGAAGACAGTGAACGCAGAGGTCAGCTCGTTCCCGCGTGCGCTGTCGAGCAGCACCCCGAGAAGCGTCGTTCCGGCTGCGATCGCCACGGCACCCCACCAGGGCACACCGGGCACCGTAGGCACCAACGACCGCATGTCGAGCGGCACCGCCGAACGTGCACGTTGGGTTGCAGACACAACGTAGACATTAGCGTGGCGATGTCAGCTCGCTTCGTCGACAGGACCGTCCGCCACTGCTCTTTCTGCCAGAGTGCTGCGTCGCGGCCAAGCGTCGACACGCTGCACCTCGGGCACCTCACCGTCGAATATTTCCAGGTCGTGGAGCTTGCGGGCCGTCACGCCCACCCGGGTGTCCATCGACGAGACCGTCATGTTGAACGAATCGACGGCCTTGCCGAGCTGGTTGCCGAGCCGATCGAGGTGGGAACCGACCACACCGAGCCGTTGGTACAGTTCACGGCCCAATCGGTGGATGGTCGCGGCGTCGCGGGAGAGCGCCTCCTGCCGCCAGGTGTGTGCGATCGTGCGCAGCAACGCGACGAGCGTGGTCGGTGTGGCGAGGATGACGTTCCGGGCGAAAGCGTGCTCGAGCAGATCGGGATCGGCGCCGAGCGCGGCATCGAGGAACGGATCGCCGGGGACGAACAACACGACGAACTCGGGCGTCGGGTCGAACGACTCCCAGTAGGCCTTCGCCGCCAGTTGGTCGATGTGGGTGCGCAGTTGGCGTGCGTGGCGCGTGAGGTGCCGGTCGCGCTCGTCGGGCTCCTCGGCCTCGGCGGCATCCAGATAGGCGGCGAAGGGCACCTTCGCGTCGACGACGATCTGTTTGCCACCGGCGAGGTAGACGAGCAGGTCGGGGCGCACCCCGTCCTTGCTCACCTGGGTGTCGAAGTCGCAGTGCCGGACCATCCCGGCGAGCTCGACGACGCGTTCGAGCTGGATCTCGCCCCATCGTCCGCGGATCTGCGGCGCGCGCAGCGCGGTGACCAGCTGCTGGGTCCGCGTGGACAGCAGCTGCGACGCGCGGTGCATGCCCTCGACCTGCTCGCTCAGCCCGGCGTAGGCGTGCACGCGGTTGCGTTCGACGTGTTCGACCTGCCGGGCCAGCGCTCCGACGGCCTCGTTCAACGGGCCGACGAGCCGCGAGACCTGGTCGCCGATGGCACCGGACTGCCGGCGCGCGGCATCCTCGCTCACCGCTGCCAGCGACTGACGCAGCTGCTCCTCGTTGTCCCGCAGGGCTGCCAGCTGCGCCTCGGCACGGGCTGCGCGTTCGCCGTCGCGGGTGGCCCGCAACAGCCAGCCGAGCACCACCCCGAGACCGAGCGCGACGAGCAGGCCGAGTGCCGTGAGTGCTGTCATGTGGCGGATGATGCCTCATCGATGCGACATCCACCCGACATCCGGGGATGTCGGTCCTCTCCTCTACCGTCTGTCCCATGCGGATCCTGCACACCTCCGACTGGCACATCGGCCGCACCTTCCACGGTGTCGACCTGCTCGCCGACCAGGCGCGTGCGCTGCGGGCCATCGCCGATCTGGTGGCCGAACGCCGGATCGACGTGGTGGTCGTGCCGGGCGACGTGTACGACCGGTCGATCCCGAGTTCCGACGCGGTCGCCGTGTGCAACGCCGGCCTCGAGGCCATCCGTGAGGCAGGGGCGATCATCGTCGCCACCTCCGGCAACCACGACTCGCCGGTCCGGCTCGGTGCCGGCGCTGCCTTCGCGGCGCACGGGGGTCTGCACCTGATCACCCGCGTATCTCAGATCGACAGCCCTGTTGTCCTGCATGACGAGCACGGCCCGGTCCGCTTCTACGGCATCCCGTATCTCGAACCCGAGATCACCCGCGCCGAGCTCGGCGTGCCCGAGGCCCGTTCGCACCAGCAGATCCTCGACGCGGCGATGGAACGCGTGCGCGCCGATGTCGCGGATCGGCACGGCCGCACGGTCGTCCTGGCGCACGCCTTCGTCGTCGGTGGCGAGCCCAGCGACTCCGAGCGGTCCATCTCCGTCGGCGGGGTCGAGACGGTCGCCGCGTCGTCGTTCGACGGTGTCGACTACGTCGCGCTCGGTCACCTGCATTCCCCGCAGACGGTGAGCGAGACGGTCCGGTACTCGGGATCGCCGTTGCCGTACTCCTTCGGCGAGCGCTCGCACCGCAAGGCGGTCTTCGTCGTCGACCTCGACGCCTCGGGTGCGGCGTCCGTCGAGCGAGTCGATCTCCCGGTGATCCGCGAATTGACTCGTCTCGAAGGCGAACTGGACGATCTGCTCGCCGATCCGGCGCATGCCGCCGTCGAGGAGCACTACGTCTCCGCGGTGCTGACCGACGCGATCCGCCCGCTCGACGCCATGCGTCGCCTGCAGGAGCGGTTCCCGTACGCCGTGCACGTCGAATGGCAGCGACCGGCCGGGTCCACGGAGGGCAGCTACCGCGACAAGGTGCGCGGGCGCAGTGATCGCGACATCGCCGCGTCGTTCCTCACCGATGTGCGTTCCGAGCCGTCCGAACGCGAGCGCGGCTGGATCGACGAAGCGTTGAGGGAGGTCGACCGTCGTCGTGGCATCGGCGACGAGACCGACACGCAGTGGCGGACGGACGTGCCGGCATGAGACTGCACCACCTCGAGATCACGGCCTTCGGTCCGTTCGCCGACACCGTCGAGATCGACTTCGACGCGCTCGGCGCCGATGGGTTGTTCCTACTGCACGGGCAGACGGGCGCGGGCAAGACGTCGATCCTCGACGCGGTCGCGTTCGCGCTCTACGGCACCGTCCCCGGTGCTCGCTCCGAGGGGCGCCGGTTGCTGTCCGACCACGCACGGGTGGGTGCTGTGCCGACGGTCCGGCTCGAGGCGACCATCGCGGGTCGCCGTCTGGCCATCGAACGCAGCCCCGAGTTCGAACGCCCGAAGAAGCGCGGCACCGGCACGATCAAGCAGCAGGCCAAGGCGAATCTCACCTGGCTCGACGGGTCGGGGGAGAACCTGTCCCGCGCCCAGGAGATCGGCGACGTCGTCAAGTCGTTGCTCGGGATGAGCGCCGAACAGTTCTTCCAGGTGGTGCTCCTTCCGCAGGGCGACTTCGCCCGGTTCCTGCGTGCGAACAGCGAGGAGCGCGGCAGGCTGCTCGAGCGTCTGTTCGACACCACCCGTTTCGGCGACGTCGAGCAGTGGTTCCGCGATCGGCGCGGTGCCGGAACGAAACTGCTTGCCGAGCAACAGAAGAAGGTCGAAGTGCTCGCGGCGAAGGTGGCCGCGTCGGCCGGGATCGAGGCGGGAGCCGACGCCGATCCGGTGGAATGGGCGGGCCGCCTGCTCGCCGAGGCCGCCGAGAGCCGCAACGACGCCGCCGGAGCGCTTGCACGAGTCCGCGCCGTCGACGAGGTCAACCGGCGCAGGCTCGACGAGACCGTCGCTCTCGCCGACCGACTCCGCCGCCGCCGCGACGCCCTGAACATCCTTGCCGAACTCGAGCAGACGCAGACGCAGCGCGTCGCCGTGACAGCCGAACGCGACGCCGCGCATCGCGCGGTGAGCGTCGCGGTCGTCGATCGGGAGGCCGCCCGCCTCGCGCGCGAGGCTGATGCCGCCGTGGCGCGCGCCGAGACGGCCGCCGCGCCGCTCCGCAGCGACGACGAAGGACGCGAACTCCTCCAGGCTGTCGGGCCGATGTCGTCCGCCGCCGACCGCGACATCATCCGACCTCGATGCGAGGAATGGTCCTCGGAGGCAGCGCGACTCGACGTCCTACTCGATCGCCGTCGTCGTCTCACCGAGCTCGAGAACGAACGCGAGAAGTTCGCCGGACGTCGCCGTGCCCTCACCGACGAGCGTCGGCAGGTGATCGACGAGCGCGCCGCGCTGCCCGAACGATCGACCGCCGCTGCTGATGCGGTCGCCGAGACCGAACGCGCAGCCGCGATGCTCCTCGGCCTGTCCACCGCACGCGACCGTGCCGCCGACGCGCTCGACGCCGCCACCGAACTCGCTTCGCGCCGAAACGAACTCGAACGGCTCGAAGCCCGGGTACTGCAACTGCACTCCGAATACAACCACGCACGCGACGCGCACCTCGACGTCCGGCAGCGCCGGATCGACGGAATGGCAACCGAACTCGCCGCGCGTCTCACCGACGGCGAACCGTGCATGGTCTGCGGTTCCACCGAACATCCCGAGCCCGCGCGCCCGGCTCCCGACACTGCGACGAAGGCAGACGAGGAACGCGCCCACGCCGCCGAGCAACGCGCCGCCACCGCGCTGAGCGAAGCACGCGAGGCCGTCACCGAACTCTCCGGGATCGTCGCCGTCCTCCGACAGCGTTGCGGCGACGCCGAACTCGCCGAACTCACCACCGCCCACGCCGAGGCGGTCCGCGCCCACAACGAGGCCGCCACCGTCGCCGGTCGGCTCGACCATCTGCGCGCGACGGTCGAGGACCTGCGCAAACTCGACACGGTGCTGGCCGAACAGGAGAAGCGGCTCGACGCCGAACTGTCCGAACTCGCCCGCGAGGACGCGGTCCGCGCGGCCGAGATCACGGAGATCCGCGAGCGCATCGTCGAGGCCGTCGGCGACCTCGACCTGCTCGCCCCGCGACGGAGGACGGTCGCGGCACTGTCCGCCGCCGCCACCGCGCTGCTCGACGCCCGCACCGCCGCCCTGCAGGCGCGCACGGCCGCCGACGAACGCGCCGCCGACGCCCGCACCGCAGCCGCGGAGGCGGGCTTCACCGACCTCGACAGCGCCCGCGCAGCTGTCCGGACACCCGAGCGGCTCGCCGAGATCGACCGCGTCCTGCGCGCCGCCGACGACGAACGCGCGGTGGCTACCTCCACGCTGAACGACCCGGCGATCGCGGCCCTCACCGGCGACGAGGTCGCTGACGTGACGGCCGCGCGCGCAGCGGTGGACGACGGTGCCGCGGCGGTCGAGGCCGCCCTGAGCGCGGCCACCGAGGCCGAGCGCCGGCACCTCGACATCGAGAACTACTCCCGGCGACTCGAGCGTGCCTGCGCCGAACTCGTCCCGCTGCTCGACGAACACGCCGAACTCTCCGCGCTCGCCGACGTCGTCGCCGGAATGGGGTCGAACGCCAAGAAGATGTCGTTGCGCTCGTACGTGCTCGCGGCGCGACTCGAGGAGGTCGCCGACGCCGCCTCCGAACGCCTGCGCAGGATGTCCGGCGGTCGCTACGAGTTCGTGCACTCCGACGCGGCCGAGAGCCGGGGTCGTCGCGGCGGTCTCGGTCTCGACATCCACGACGAGTACACCGGGGCCGTGCGATCGACGAAGACGCTGTCGGGCGGCGAGTCCTTCCAGGCGTCCCTCGCCCTTGCCCTCGGCCTCGCCGACGTCGTCGCCGCCGAGGCCGGCGGGCTCGTGCTCGACACGATGTTCATCGACGAAGGGTTCGGTTCACTCGACGCCGACGCCCTCGAAGCGGTCATGGGGGTGCTCGACGAACTGCGCGCGGGAGGCCGCGTGGTGGGCGTGGTCAGTCACGTCGACGAGATGCGGCAGCGGATCCCGAGCAGGCTACACGTCATCCGTGGCCGCTCGGGATCCACCGTCCGCGTCGCGAGCTGACCGCCCCTCAGTCCTCGGAGGCGGCCGGTGCCGGAGAGGCCGGCTTCGGATCGGGCACCGAGGTGTCGCCCGGAGCCGGGAGTGCCTTCGTCTCGTCGTCCTCGCCTTCACTGGCGCGCTCGTCGATCTGTTCGCCGATGTAGCGGATGACCACCGCGGCCACCGCCGCGACCGGCACAGCCAGGAACGCACCGACGATCCCGAACAGCGACGAGCCGGCCGTCACCGCGAGCAGCACCACGGCCGCATGCAGGTTCATCGACCGCGACTGCAGCACCGGTTGCAGCACGTTCCCCTCGATCTGCTGCACCGCGATGATGAGGACCAGCACGATGATCGCGGTCGTGAAACCGTTGGCGACCAGCGCCACGAGGACTGCCAACGCACCCGCGACGAACGCACCGACGATGGGAATGAACCCGCCGATGAAGGTGAGGATCGCCAGCACGGGTGCGAGCGGGACTCCGAGGATCACCAGGCCGATGCCGATGAACAGCGCGTCGATGAAGCTCACCAGAGCCTGGGTGCGGATGAACCCGCCCAGCGTGTCCCACATGCGGCCGAGTACCGCTTCGAGGTGGCGGCCGGCGCGGCCGCCGCTCACACGGTGCAGCCACGGGAGGAAGCGCGGACCGTCCTTGATGAAGAAGAAGGTCAGCACGAGGACGAGAGCGAGCGTGACGAGCAGTGAGCCCGCCGTGCTGACACCGGAGAAGACGCCGCCCGCGATGGTGGCGGCACTGCCCTGCACTCGTTCGACCACGGCGTGGACGGCATTGTCGAGTTGCTCGTCGCGCAGGTTGATCGGGGGTCCCTTCACCCACTCCTGCACGGTGTTGATGCCTTCGGTGGCCTTGTTGGCCAGATCGGGCATCTGGGAGACCACCGACGGGACGATGCCGGCGATGATGCCACCGACGATCGCGAAGAACATCACGAGGGTCAGGCCGGCCGCAGCAGCCGGAGGAACACCGCGTTTGGTCATGAAGCGGGTGGGTGGCCACAGGATCGTGGAGACGACGATCGCGAGGGCGACCGGCAGCACGATCACCCACATCTTCTCGATGATCCAGCCGATCACCACCGCACCGGCGGCGATGACGACCAGGCAGGCCGACCACTTGGCGAGCCAGATTCCGCCCGTGCCCAGCAGGCTTCCGCGGTCGGGCTTCGCCGACGGCTTCCCACTGCTGTTTCCGCTGGGCGCGGTCTTCGATTCGGTCAACGACGGTCCTTCCGACATGTATCGAGCTCGATACCGATCGACAGTCGCCAATCTACGGTCACCGAGCGCCGCGCGTGGTCCGGACGACACGCCGGAAACGACGCTGAAGGGTCCCCGGCCGTGGCATCCTCGAAACGTGACGAACCGAACGAGCCCGACCCGACGCCTGCGTGTACCTGCGGCGGCCGTGGCGGTCGCAGCCGCCTTCGCGCTCACCGCGTGCAGCTCCGACGACACTTCCAGCGACGAGGACGTGCGGTCGTCGGCGGATGTCGCCGTTACGAGCGTTCAGGAGCAGGCCGAGGGCGCCATCTCGTCGGTGCAGAGCGTCGCGTCCAGCGCGGCCGAGCGGGCCGGCGACATCTTCGACGAGGCGAAGCTCGACGTCTTCGTCGCGGCCTTCCGCACCGGTTACCCGCAGCTGTCGGCCGACCGGGAGACGCAGGACATCGAGTCCATCGTCACCGAGACCTGTCCGCTCATCGACGAGGGTGCGTCCGACCAGGAAGTGAACGCGAAGGTCCAGGAGGTCGCGGCCAACGGATCGACCGTGCCCGACGAGGACCAGGCCGCGCGCATCGCGCAACTGGTGCGGGTGGCGTGCGGGTGAAGTGAGCGGCGGGCGGCCGCGTAGAATACCGATTCCGTGAGCCTTACCCTCGGAATCGTCGGTCTTCCCAACGTCGGCAAGTCGACGCTGTTCAATGCGCTGACCAAGAACGATGTGCTGGCAGCGAACTATCCGTTCGCCACCATCGAGCCCAATGTCGGCGTCGTCGAACTGCCCGATCCGCGACTGAACCGGCTCGCCGAGATCTTCGGTTCCGAGCGCATCCTCCCGGCCACGGTGTCGTTCGTCGACATCGCCGGCATCGTCAAGGGGGCCTCCGCCGGTGAGGGCATGGGCAACAAGTTCCTCGCCAACATCCGTGAGGCGGACGCCATCTGTCAGGTCGTGCGAGTGTTCGACGATCCCGACGTGGTCCACGTCGAGGGCAAGGTCGACCCGATGGCCGACATCGAGGTCATCGCGACCGAGCTGATCCTCGCCGACCTGGAGACGATCGAGCGGGCGCTGCCGCGGCTCGAGAAGGAGTCCCGGAAGAACAAGGAACTCGTCGCTCAGCTGGAGGAGACGAAGAAGGCGCAGGCGATCCTCGAGGACGGCCGCACCATCTTCTCCGCCCAGGCCGAGGTGAAGGGCGAGCTGCTGCGCGACCTGCACCTGCTCACCGCCAAGCCGTTCCTGTACGTCTTCAACGCCGACGAGGCCGTCCTCACCAACGAGGAGCGCAAGGAGGAGCTGCGCAAGGCCGTCGCACCGGCAGACGCCGTCTTCCTCGACGCCAAGGTCGAGTCCGAGCTCCTCGAGCTCGACGAGGACGAGGCGATGGAGCTGCTCGAATCCATCGGTCAGACCGAGGCAGGTCTGAAGCAGCTCGCGCGCGCCGGTTTCCACACCCTCGGTCTGCAGACCTACCTGACGGCGGGTCCGAAGGAATCGCGTGCCTGGACCATCCGCAAGGGCGACACCGCTCCCAAGGCGGCCGGCGTGATCCACACCGACTTCGAGCGCGGCTTCATCAAGGCCGAGATCGTCTCCTTCGCCGACCTCGACGCGGCCGGTTCGATGGCCGAGGCGAAGGCCAAGGGCAAGGTCCGCATGGAGGGCAAGGACTACGTCATGGCCGACGGCGACGTGGTGGAGTTCCGCTTCAACGTCTGACGGACGACATCGGGGCGGTCCTCCGTAGCCATCCGCATTTCGGTGTTCTCGACCCCGTATATCGAGGTCGGGAACACCGAAATCGTTATGCCGACGGAATCAACCGTGCCGGGCGACGTCCTCGCAGAGGATGCTCGGCCACTGCGCGAGATCGGCCGGGGTGTACGCGATCTCCAGCTTCGCGTGGGGGAGCAGACCCATCAGCGCCTCCGCTGTGGACACCGGATGGGCGGGGTCGTCGATCCATGCCAGCACCGTCACCGGAATATCGATGCCGGACACGGCCTCCGGATCGGGCAGGTCGCTCAGTGCGGCGCCCCGGAACAACGACGGCAGCAGTTCCTCGGTGACGTCGGGGACTGTGTCGGGCGCGTCGACGGTGGCCGGTGGTCGTGGTGCATTCAGGTCATGTGTGAGGAACGCCGCCAGTCCCTGCTGCTCGATGAGATCGGCGGCGGCCCGGTACTCGGCGGCCTTCGCGGCGCGGGTGGCCCAAGCGGTCGCCGGCACCAGCAGCGTGAGGCTGCTGAACCGCTCCGGATCCTTCACCGCCGCGTGCAACAGGGTCCCGGTGCCCATCGACGGCCCGACCCCGTGGACCCGTTCGCCGGGGAAGTAGTGGTCGAGCAGCCGCAGCAGGTCGTCGGCGAGCACCGGCCAGCGGTAGTCCTCCGGCACCGCACGCCCGGTCGAGTGGCCGTGCCCCCGTGCGTCGTAGCGCAGCAGCCTGGTGCCGCTGAGCCCGCGGCCCAGGTCGAGGTCCATGAGGCGGTCGCGGTGGCGGCTCGAGGTCAGTCCGTGGAGCTGGACGACCGGGTGACCACCCTCGTCGCTCAGCTCCACGTCGAGTTCGGCCCCCGGCACACTGAAGGTCGGCACGTCGTCTCCCGATGTCGGAAAGCAGTTGCTGGAGAAGGCGCCTAGGATACCCGGCATGCGGCTGACAAATGTGGCGCACCTGCGCCTGCCGTTCGGTCGACTGCTCGGCTACGACGTCACCGTCGCGGGGCTCGGCCGGGCGCTGCCCGTGTCGTTCGACCAGCGGCGGCACGTCGGCGCGGGTGATCGTCCCGGCTCCTGGATGGCTCTGTCCTTCCGTCTGTTCGAGCCGGTCTCGCCCGACGACCTCGCGGCAGCATGGCTGGCGGTGATTGCGCGGCACGGCACCCTGCGCTCGGTGTTCACTCACGGCGACGACGGTGAGCCGCGCCTGCACGAGGCCGAGATCCGCCCGGGCGGCTGGGTCGAACATCCGATCGGTCCCGGTCAGGCCGTCAACGACGCCCTCCGGGACGTCCTCGACAGCGCATGTTCGCCCTACAACCGGCCGTCGCACCGGCTGTGCGTGCTCGAGACCGCTACGGAACCGACCGTCGTGGTGGCTGCCGATCACTCGCACGTCGACATGTGGTCCATGCTGGTGATCGCCCGCGACCTGCTCGCCGCCCTCGCCGCCGTGCGCGCGGGACGGGAACCGTCCCTGCCGCCGACACCGGCCTTCGCGGAACACACCCGGGCACTGCAGGACCGTCCGGCCGCACCCGCCGAGGTCCACGAGCGCTGGGCAGAGGTGCTCGCTGCCAGCGGCGACGTGATGCCGCGCTTCCCGCTCTCCCTCGGAGTGGCGAGCCTCCAACGCGAACGCGTGGAGGTGCGCGACGTGCTCGACGTCGACGACAGCGCCGCCTTCTCCGCCCAGGCCAAGGACGACGGGGTCTCCACTCTCGCGTTGGTGGTCGTGGCCATGACCGAGGTGACCCTCGAACTGGCCGGATCCCCGTTACGGGCGGTGTTCCCGGTGCACAGCCGGTACGACGCCACCTGGCACGACTCCGTCGGCTGGTTCATCACCAATTCGGTGCTCGAATCGTCCGTCCCCGAACCTCGCGCGGCCGCGGACGCCGTCAAGGAGGCGGTCCGGCTCGGATCCTGGCCCCTCGAGGACATCCTGCGCCCGTGGGGCGGTATGCCGGAGGTCCCGGGCATGTTCGCGATCTCCTGGCTGGACCTGCGCAGGCTTCCCGTCCGGGTCGACGCCACCGGCCTCGAGGCGCAGTACGTCGGCGCGACCATCCGCACCGACGGGGTGATGCTGTGGTTCATCCTCGACGACTCGGGTCTGCACCTGCGGTGCCGCTATCCCGATACCGTCGAGGCTCGACGGCACGTCGGTGGCTGGCTGGACCTGCTCATCGCCCGGTTGCAGGCCCGCGCCCGCGAATCGGTCGGCGGGCAGATCCGGTTGGGCGACAGCAGCTATCGGGTGCAACGTGCCGGTCGATCCGACGTACCGGCGATCGTCGCATTGCTCTCCGACGACGAGCAGACCCCCTGCGACGGTGCGGAACTCGCCCGATACGAAGAGGCCTACGACGCCGTCGCTCGCGACCCCTCGCACTACCTCGCGGTGGTGCGCGACGAGGTCGGCCGGATCGTCGGCACGATGCAGTTGACGATCGTGCCGGGTCTGTTCCGTGGTGGTGCCACCCGCCTGCTCGTCGAAGGAATCCGGGTCGCCTCGTCCGAACGTTCCCGCGGCATCGGCACAGCCATGCTTGAGTGGGCCCACGATCACGGCCGGAACCGGGGTGCCACGCTCGCGCAGATCGCCGTGGACGCGTCCGACGAGCGGGCTCGGATGTTCGGGGCGCGGCTCGGCTACGGCTGCACCCAGGTTGGACTCGAACGGGCGCTCTGACGTCGGCCGACTCGATGGCCGAGGACTACGTCGTAGCCGACGGCGACGCGGTGGATCCGCTTCGTCGTGTAACGCGTCCTGTGCCGATCCGGATCCGTTCCGGGGGACGTGGGTGCGCCGTGTGCGACGAGGTGACGGACGACGTACTCCGCGTCCGCGCCGGCGCCGCCGACGAGCATCGACCGGAATGACGACTGGAAGCACAGACCGGTGAAGTACAAGCCGGGCACCGAGGGAACCACGCCGTGTTCCTCGCGCGGCCAGCCATCCGTGTCGAGCACCGGTAGGTCGATCCAGTCGTAGTTCTGACGGAATCCGGTGCACCACACAATATTCGTCACGTCGAGAATCCGGCCGTCGGACAGTGCGGGGCGGAGTTCGTCCACGCCGGTCACCCGCTCGGTGATCCGGGTGACGCCGCGCGCGGCCAGCTCCCGCCGGCGGATTCGCAGCAGCGGCGCGCCGTGATGCCGTTCGTCCTCGCGAGCACGTCGTCCCATCGGGGTGCGTACGGACAGTACATGTCCCCACACGAACCACAGGACCGGGAACAGCACGCGCATGGCGGGACTGTCCACACGCACCGGCAACTGCCCGGTGTCGCGTCCGCACAGGATCGTCGGATGGGACGCCGCCAGCTCGTAGGCGATCTCACTGCCGGAATGAGAGGCTCCCACCACGAGTACCGGACCGTCACGCAACTGCGACGGATCGTGATATCCACTCGAATGCAACTGCACGATTTCGGGATCCAGTTCGGAAGCGAAGTCGGGGACGCGTGGGGTTCGACCGAACGTGCCCGTGGCCACGATGACGTTGTTCGCCTCGATCCGCGTGTCGCCGCAGTCGAGGGCGAACCGGTCACCGTCGTGGGAGAGTCGGCGCACCCGGGTGTTGCCGAGCACGGGCAGGTCGAAGCGGGAGGCGTAGGACTCGAGGTAGTCGGCGAGCTCGTCCTTGGTGGGGGAGCGGTGCGGGTCGCCCGGGAACGACATGCCGGGCAGTCCGTCGTAGCCGGCGGGACTGTACAGGCGTAGCGAGTCCCAATGGCAGCGCCAGTTGTCGCCGATGCGTCCGTACGTGTCGACGATGAGGAACGGACGGCCACGACGGGCCAGATGGTAACCGGCGGACAGGCCTGCCTGACCTGCGCCGACGACGACGGTGTCGATCTGCTGGGGTGCGCTGTGGACGGTCATGACGACTCCCCGAGGTGAGGGAACTACACCGACGACGTTAGGCACTGCCGCCCCTCGGCCGCGTCGGGAGGAGTGTGCAATCGAAGGTGGCAGCGTATGGGCAGTTCTACCCAGTCAGAGCAGGCGATGCTCGTACGCGTAGGCCGTCGCTGCCGCTCGTGAGGACACCTCGAGCTTGGTGAATATGTTGCTCAGGTGCCGGGCCACCGTCTTCTCGCTGATGACGAACTCGTGGGCGATGGCTCGATTCGTCTTGCCCGTGGCAACGGCGCGCAACACCTGGACCTCCCGGGGCGTCAGCCCGTTCGGTGCGTCGGCGAGTTCGGGACCGCGGAGCTCACGCAGATCCGGCAACGCGTGCAGATCGTGGAAAACCGATGCTGCCGAGTCGAATTCGAGCCGGGCGTCATCGTCGTCGCCGAGTGCGGCGCAGCATCGACCCTGTAGCACTCGTACCCGGGCACGTTCGTAGGGTGCACCGAGGTCACGCCAGCGCCTGCCGGATCGCCGCAGCCGTTCGAGGGCGCCGCAGGGGTCACCTTCGGCGAGCAGGACCGAGCCCTGCGCGTGGTCGGCCATCGCTGCCAGTGCAGGGGCGTCCTGCGTCCGGGTCAGCGCCTCGAGTTCGTCGGTGCTGCGCCGGGCTGCGGCGACATCTCCGGTGGCGAGCGCGATCTCCGTGTGGGCGGCGAGCATCCGCGGCCGGTCGAGATTCGAGGCTTCGCCGAGACCCCGGAGGATTCCGGCGACCGCTGCGGTGGTGTCGCCCTGTCTCAGACGCAGCAGAGCAAGACCCGGCTGTACCTCCTGCCCGTACATGCCCGCTGACCTGTAGGCGGCTTCCGCCTCGGCGAACTCACCGCGTAGACGATGCAGTTCGCCCTGCTCGTACAGGGCCATTCCCATCGCGGGTTGACCGGGCGGATCCGACAGCCGCTGCAGTGCGAGGCGGGCGAGGTCCATCGCCTGCGACCAGTCGCCCTCGAGTTGCAGCATCTGGGCGCGATGGACCAGGCACTGTCCCCGGAAGGGCACGAGTCCGGACTGATCGTCGCACCAGCGGCCGAGGGCCCGAGTCCACTCTTTCGCCCGTTGCAGATGATATGTGCCGTAGCAGGTCTCGATGACCGCGCAGTACACCAGGCCGGAGACGACGGGCGAGACCTCGCCCAATCCGACGGCGACGAGCACCTCGTCGAGTGTCCGCAGCCCGCCGTCGACGTCGCCGAGCAGGACTCGGCACTGTCCGATGCCCAGTGAGCCGAGAGCGAGAAGGTCGGCGTCGTGGCAGGCCCGTCCGATGCGCTGAGCTGCGGTGAAGATCGGCAGTGCCTCGGTCGGCCGGTTCGCGTACATCTGCTGTACTGCTCCGGGGATCATCAGGAAGCCGCTGGTCGCGCAGTCCGGTCGGTCCGGGACACCCGACTGTCGGGCTCGCTCCAGCCAACCTCCGGCCCGTGCTACTTCACCGCGTCCCATCAACAGGAAGCACAACCAGAAGGCGCTGATACCCGCGCTCTCGGTTTCGCCGGCTTCGAGATGTGCGGCGAAGGCGCGCTCGTACAGTGCGACGCTGTCGTCGTCGTGGCCCGCGAGGTACGCGGCTCGGGCGAACAGATCGAGGTCGTCCGCGGACAGGGCAGCGAGTGTGTCGGCGCTGCGGAATCCGTCCAGGGCACGCGGCCACTCGCGCGCGCGGTACGCTGCCCGCGCGTGGTCCAGGACCGCCGACCTGCCCATGTTCGCTCCCGCGATCGAGCGCCGCCGACACCGGCTGATTGCGATCCTACGCCCGCAGATACGCAGGGTCGTCGGTGCGCGCGGCTCACGACGGTCGCATGCCCGCCAGAACGATCGACACCAATCGTGGAACGAGATCCGGTGTCACCGCACGGATCGCGTCGGGTAAGGGGCGGGTGATCAGGCCGATCGCCAGGACCAGTTCCAGCGCGTCGAGGTCGGGGCGCACGATGCCGGCGGATCGCACCGCGTCGAGCAGCTCCTCGACCCCGGCGAGCGTCTGCGCCTGGGCGTCGCGCACCGATTCGGAGATCTCGTCGGTCACGAATTCGGCGAGGGTGGCCGAGAGTGCACCCAGGTCGAGTTCGACCAGCCGTTGCACGTAGCCCACCCAGGCGTCCTCGGGTGAGGAGCCGACGCGCTCCAGGGCCTCGGTGCCCGCTGCGCGCATGTCGGCGAGGATCGTCAGCGCGACCTCGTCGGCCAGCGCGGTCCGGGACTCGAAGTTCCGGTAGAGGGTAGCGATGCCGACTCCGGCGGCCTCCGCGACCGCCTCGAGTGCGACGTCGCTGCCGTGGACGGCGAACAGCCGGCGCGCCTCCTGGACGATCAGCTGACGACGCTTCGCGGCATCGGCACGCACCGGTTGCCTTCCTTCCGGAGTGGGCTGTGAGGAACTTCGCTTGACATGTCCATCCTAACCGGAGGATTATTCTCCGATATAAGTGGAGGAAAATCATCCACTTAGCGAGGGTTCGGACAAGGAAGACGCGATGGCAGGCGCCGCTACGACGACAGTTCCCGGCGAGGGTGACTCCACCGCGCGCAAGCGTCATCCCGTGCTGTCGCTGCTGGGAATGACGTGCGGGCTCGGGGTGATCCTGGTGCTGATGCTGCTGGTCTTCATCATGCCGTCGCTGAAGAGCGGACCGCACGACCTGCAGGTCGGTATCGTCGGGACCTCCGCAGCGGCAGAAGAATTCGAGACGTCGCTCGCGACGGCCGCCCCCGACGCATACACCTCGCAGCGATTCGCCTTCGAGCAGGAACTGCGCGACGCCATCCACGACCGCGACGTCATCGGAGGGTTCGTCGTCGACGAGTCGGGCGTCCGCACGCTGGTCGCCGGCGCGGGCTCGACCGCCATCTCCGGTTCGCTCGCCGGAACCTCGCAGGCGGTCGGCGGAGCACTCGGGGCCGATGTGAGCGTCGAGGACGTCGTCCCGCTGCCGGAATCCGACCCCACCGGTATCGGCATCGGTGGTCTCGCCTTCCCGCTCGTCTTCGGTGGCATCGTCCCGGTCGTCGCATTCCGGAAGATCCTGCCGCCCAGCGACGCCTGGTACCTGACCGGCCTGTTCGTCTTCGCTGCCGTCGGTGGCATCGTCGTCGCGTCCATCCTCACCTTCGCGTTCGGAAGCATCGAATCGACCTTCTGGCCGGTCGCGGGATCCATGGCCCTCGGTATCGCCGCCCTTGCACTCCCGTTGGCCGGACTCCAGAAGGCCTTCGGCGCCAAAGGGTTCACCATCGGTGCGATGGCCATGATGTTCCTCGGCAATCCGCTGGCCGGTATCGCGACGACGTCGGCATGGCTGCCGTCCGGACTCGGTACCTTCGGTCAGCTCCTTCCCCCGGGGGCTGCCGGAACCCTCGTGCGCTCCGCGGCATACTTCGACGGTGCCGGCGGATTCGTCGCGCTGTCGACCCTCGCCGCGTGGATCGTCGTGGGACTCGTGCTCTACGTGGTGGGCATGCGACGTGCGGCGGGTGAGGAAGCGACAGAGCGCCCTTCGGCGCAGGTCGCGGCCTAGCGGACCACGTCGAGCGGTCCTTCCTCGGGCGTCGGCGGCTCGAACCGCTCGAAGTACTCCGTCGCCGTCCGTTCGGTCAGCGGCCAATCGTCCGCCCACCTCCCGTGCCGGTCGCCGACCCGGCTCAGGATGGTCTCGAGATCCGTCGCGATGTACACGGTCTCCGGCACGATGCCGTGCGGTGCGAGCAGTGCGCGGAACTCGTCACGTTGTCGCCGGAACCAGAATCCGAAGTCGAGCACGACATCGTTCCCGGCTGCCACATGGCGCAGCAAACGCGCCTTCAGGTCTGCTGATACCTCGGCCACCACGTCGGCGGAGGGCATGGTCGTGATCCCGCGATCCCAGAACTCCACCTCGTACGACAGACGCGTCCAACCCTCGCGCTCCAGGCGCTTGGCATAGGTGGTCTTACCGGCACCGGCCGGGCCGCACATCATCACGACGCGAGACACTCGGGTCCTGTTCGCTGCCACCGGCCCGACGGTACACACCGCCACCGAGATCGAGACCGATAATGCTCATCGCTGATCCGAATCGAATCGGGCCCGATCCGCACCCCTGGGCGCCAGGGCACCGCGTCACGTGGAGGCCTTCTCGGTCTTCGGTGAGAGTCTGCCGATCACGGCGCTGCCGATGATGCCGACGACGATCATGCCGATCCCGACCGCGTCCGGTATCGAGTCGGTGACCCACCCGAAGATCCCCGCGACCAGCACGAACGTCGGTATCCAGTCGATCAGCTTCAGGAGCGACGGCGCGGGTTCGGACTCGCCCTGTGACGCCGCGAACTTCGCACCGGCGTAGTCCGGATAGAACTCGGTGAAGGAGACTGCGAAGAAGATCGCCGCGAGCTGGAGCACCCAACCGGTCCAGAAGTTGCCCGGGTCGTGCATCACGGCGTCGCCGATGAATCCGACGATGGCGGAGAAGGTGAACGCACCGGCCCAGACCGCGGAGATCACGTAGTTGATCTTCATGAACAGGGGAGACGTCCAGTATTCCTGGGGCGTGTCCTCTTTCGCGTAGGGGAGTGTGAACGGTCTGCGCGCGATCAGGGTGGCGACGACGAACACCGCGAGCGCGATGTTGGTGAGTTCACCCGCCCAGATCTCCATCCAGTCGATGACACCGTCCGACGCGATGAGGCCCACCGCGGCCAGCACGACGAAGAACGCCGCGCCGAACACGTCGAGGGCGTGTATCTTGATGCCGCGTCGCGCGCCCACCCACATCGTCAGCAGGACGAGGCCGAGAGCGAAACACACCGCTTCCTCGAACCGTCCCGGGGCCGACAGGACGGACATGAGGATCCACGGTGCGATGCCCGACAGTGGCGACCGGAGGTAACCGTCGACGACCTTGGTCATGCCTACCAGCGTATTTCGTGGAGCCGGGCATGTCGGAGTTTTCGGAGGATCGACCAGGATCCGCTCGGGCGCACTCAGTCCTGCGTGGTCGGTGCTTCGGCCAGGCTGCGCCGGGTGGCGAAGCGACGCTCGACCCCCGACAAGGGGTCGACGAATTCGAGTTCCCGCGCGAGCAATTGGAGAGGAAGCGAATGGTCGTCCGGTGTCTCGGGCAGCAGCACGGGATACCAGTGGTCGCCGAGGATCCCGATACCGAGCGCCGCCAGGTGCACTCGCAGCTGATGCATCCGACCGGTGTGCGGGCGCAGCAGGGTGTGCAGAACGGCCCGTCCCGACCCGCTCACCCCGGATCCGAGCACCTCGATCAGGGTCTCGGAGTTGGGTTCGCGGGTGTCGTCGGCGACGACGCGCAACTCACCGCGTCGCGCCTCGATGTGATTGCGGTACAGCACGGGGACCGGACGTCCGGCGATCTGCGGCGCTGCCGGATCCCACTCCGCCGGCAGTGCGGACACCGCCTCGTACACCTTGGTGACCCGGCGCTTCTCGAACAACGACTGGTAGGCGCCGCGCGTCTCGGGCCGGGCCGAGAACATCACGAGCCCGGCGGTCGCCCGGTCGAGCCGGTGGATCGGTGTCAGATCGGGGTTGTCGAGGCGGGTCCGCAGACGGACCAGTGCCGATTCGCGCAGGTAGCGCCCGCCCGGAGTGGTGGGCAGGAAGTGCGGTTTGTCGACCACGACGAGGTCGTCGTCGATATGCAGGATCTCCTCGTGGAACGGCACCGGTTCCTCGACGGGCAGATCGCGGTAGTACCAGACGAACCGGTGCGCTCCGAGTTCGGTGCCGCGACCGATGGGTTCTCCGTCGATCCCCACGATCTCGCCGGCGTCGAAGCGGCGGTAGAGATCGTCGGCGTCGAGATGGTCGAAGCGTGCGACGACGTACTCGGCGACCGTCGACCACGGACCGGAGGTCGGAACACGCAGTCGCGTGGGCCCGACCCCGTTCCTGACGGGCAACGGTGAGGGCATCGGCACGGGCACCATCCTCCCATCGGCCGCGACGTGAGCTGCGCCTCGGGTGATCGGCGGTGGCGCGATCGGAGAGCGAGGCGCGGTTCACAGATGCTCGTCGGGGACGGCCGACACCGTTCTGCCACCATGTCCGCATGACTGCACCGGCCCGGCTCGGCATCCCGACCGGCACGCTCGCGCTGCTGGCTGCTCTGTACTTCGCGCAGGGCCTGCCGTACGGGTTCTTCACCCAGGCGCTTCCGGTGGTGCTCCGCGAGTCCGGCTTCTCGCTGATCGCGATCAGCGCGACGGGTGTGCTGTTCGCACCGTGGGCGCTGAAGTTCCTGTGGGCGCCGTACGTCGACCACTACGGAACGCGGCGGCAGTGGTTGCTCTCGCTCCAGCTCGCGGCGTCGGCGGTGTCGTTGATCCTGGCGTGCCTCGACCTGTCGTCGACGCTGCGGTGGCTGCTCGTCGGCATCGCGGTGGTCAACGCCCTCTCGGCAACGCAGGACGTCGCGACCGACGGTCTGGCCGTGCAACTGCTCGGACCGACACAGCGCGGGCTGGGGAACGGCATCCAGGTCGGCGCGTATCGCATCGGCATGATCGTCGGCGGAGGAGCGCTGCTGTGGGTGTTCTCCCTCGCGGGTTGGCGCAGCCTGTTCCTCGCGATGGCGTTCCTGCTGGTGCTGACGACGATCCCGGTGTGGCGACTGCCGCGCACGGAGCGACGAGCCACGACGGATCGGGAACCGCGAAGCGCGACCCGCATGACGGTCGCGTGGTGGACGCGTCTGCGCCGCCCCGGGATGCTCGCGTTCATCCTGCTCATCGGCGGCTTCAAGTTCGGTGACTCGATGGGCTCGGCGATGGTCGGTCCGTTCATGTCCGACTCGGGACTCACCCTCGGGCAGATCGCGCTGGTCAAGGGTGTGCTGTCCTCGGCAGGCGCTCTCGGCGGTGCCGCCCTCGGTGGGTGGCTGTGCTTCCGTCGCGGTCGTCGGCAAGCCCTGCTGATCGGTGGCGTGACCCAGACGGCGAGCCTCGCCTTGTACGTCGTCGCGTCGCTCGGCTACGGCGGGTTCGGGCTCATCGTCTCCGCGAGCCTGGCCGAACACGTCCTCGGCGGTGCCGCGACGGTCGCGGTGTTCACGCTCATGATGGACGCCGCGGACAGGGACCACGCCGGCAGCGACTACACCCTGCTCGCGTGCGCGATCGTCGTGGTGCAGGGCATCGCGGGCTTCACCGCCGGTGTGGTCGGAGACGTGTTCGGTTATCCCGCGCTGTTCGGCACGAGCCTGGTGCTGTCGGGAATCGGATGTGCCGTCCTGCTGCTCGCTCTTGATCGAGGCATCGGGCCGAGCGGGGTGCACGGTGTGTGGCAGAGCGGCGCGGGGCGGGCGGCCTCGCGTCCCCGGTGATCACCGGTACCGCCGATCACTGCGACCAGTACTGCAGCATCGGCTCCTCGGCGAGCACCGTCGACCCCTCGGAGATGACTAGAGCGCGCGACGAGATGCTGTACTGCACACCGGCGTTCGTGGCGGTGAAACCGTCGCCCGAGGGCACGGGGTCGTCGATCTCGATCGCCGCACCGTCGTTCGTACGAACGCCCTTGTAGTAGTACCGGCCGGCCCCGGTCTCGCACACCACGACGAGCGAGTCGGCCGTCTGGCCGATGGCGACGGCGGGATTCGTGTGGTTGCACCGCGCCTCGGGGATGCCGACGAAACCCTGGGGGTCGGTGTCCTCGGAGGCCGACACGGGCGGTAGTGGACGTGCGGGTCCGGTCGCGGGCGCGGGATTGCCGGTTGCTGTGAGTTCGAGATCCTCGATCCGCAGGGCCAGGTCGCCCGGCAGCACGGTGACGTAGCTGTTGCCCTGCACGATGCTGTTGGCCGTGATGCACTCGAAGTCGCCCATGAGGCACGACAGCCGTTCCCAGTAGCCGCCGAGCGAATCCGTCGGGCGTAGCGCGTATTCGCCGGGGGTGATGTCGACTCCGACCTTCAGGGTGCCGTTGGTCGGGAAGCCGCTCGGGGTGGCAGGCCGGCTCGTCTGCGCTCGCGGGGTGGGCGGATCCACCTCGGTCTGCGGGGCTGCGGATGGCGACACGGTGACCGTCACGGTCGACGGGGACGGGCTCGCGGCGACGGCGCTCTCCGATCCCGGATCGGACGAGCGGGTCAGGACGACGACCAGGGCGGCGACTGCGGCGACGACGGCGACGAGCAGGGCACCGCCCACGAGCCACGGCCACTTCGGTCGTCGCGGCGGGGTCGGGGTGGGCCGGGGTGGCGGGGGAGCGCCGTAGCCGTAGCCGTATCCGTCCGGCGGAGGCTGCATCGACATTCGGGTCCCTTCGCTGTCGCGGTGTTACGCCTCCTGATATCGCTGCCGATGTCTGCTGCTGTTACGTCATGCGGGGTGGGATCACCCGGTTTGCTGCAGGTCGTCACAGGGAAGGGTCAGTTCGGCCAGATCGTCGAGGGAGACGGGCAGCACCCGTGCGAGGGCGGCGATCGTCGCGAAGGCCGGCGTCGCCAGTCGTCCGGTCTCGATCTTCCGAAGGGTCTCCGGCGAGATGTCGGCGGCCTGAGCCACCTCGGTGAGCGTCCTGCTGCCTCGGGCATCGCGCAGCCGTCCACCCAGGCGTTTGCCGGCGGCCAGCTGTTCCGGGGTCAGGGGGAGTCGCACCATGACCCGCAGTCTAACCGCGTCGGTATGAAAATACCGATCGTCGCGATAGAGTGGTATTTAAATACCGTCTCGTGATCCTGAGGAGTGCCCACGTGTTGGAACTGAAGACCCCCGGTGAGATCGCGGCAATGGATGTGACCGGTACATTCATCGCCGAGTTGCTCGACGACCTGACGGGCCGCGCCCGTCCCGGCGTGAACCTGCTCGACCTCGAACAGCGCGCACGGGACATGATCGAGGAACGTGGCGCGGTCTCGTGCTACTGGGATTACGCGCCGTCGTTCGGGAGCGGACCGTTCCGCAACGTCATCTGCCTGTCCGTCAACGACGCAGTGCTGCACGGACTCCCGCACGACTACGTGCTCCGGGACGGTGACCTGCTCAGCATGGACATCGCGGTCTCGATCGACGGCTGGGTCGCCGATTCGGCGCGCAGCATCATCGTCGGCGCGGAGCGTCCCGAGGACCGGCATCTCGTCGAGGCGACCGAGGTGGCGCTGGCCGCGGGTATCGCCGTCGCGCTCCCCGGCAACCGCCTGGGCGACATCTCCGCGGCGATCGGCGCCGTCGCCGCCGAGTACGGCTATCCCGTCAACACCGAATTCGGTGGTCACGGTCTCGGCCGCACCATGCACGAGGATCCGCACGTGGCGAACACCGGGCGTAAGGGGCGTGGGCTCGTGCTGCGTCCCGGCTTGACGCTCGCCCTCGAACCGTGGTTCGCGGCGGGGACGGACAAGATCGTCTACGACCCGGACGGCTGGACCATCCGCTCCGCCGACGGCTCGCGTACCGCGCACAGCGAACACACGATCGCGATCACCGAAGGTGAACCGCTGGTGCTGACGAAACGGGAGCGCGTCACCGAATAGGTCCGGACGGCAGGAAGATTCGGAGTAGACACGCGGGTTTCCGCTCGGTCCGTTATGGTCGGTGCACCGACGCGCGAGAGGCGATGCAGATGCCGCTGTACGAGTTCCGATGTGCCGACTGCGGGCCCTTCGACGTCTCCGTTCCCATGAGCGAAGTCTCCGCATCGGCTCCGTGCCCGCGGTGCGAGCAACAGTCTCGTCGCTCTCTCACCCCACCGCGTCTCGGTCGGGGAGATTCGGCAGCGATGCGCCTGCACGACGCGACGGCCCGTACCGCTTCCGAGCCCGACGTCGTCTCGGGTCTCCTCCCAGGCGTGTCGAGGCGTCCGTCGCGGCCGGTCACGACCGATCCCCGACATCGAACGTTGCCCCGCCCGTGATCCGACACCGCCCGTAATCAGACACCGCTACAGGAGGTCCCGTGCCCGACGTCGTGTTCCCCCTCGATTCGACCCGCCGGTTCACCGATCAGGACAAGATCGGCCACAACCGTTGGCACCCGGACATCCCGCCCGTCGCGATGCTGAAACCGGGGGATTCCTTCCGCGTGCACTGCCGCGAATGGTTCGACGGCGAGATCCACAACGACGACTCCGCCGACGACATCCGCAATGCCCCGCTGCACATCGTGCACGCGTTGTCGGGACCGTTCGCAGTGGAGGGTGCCAAGCCCGGCGACCTGCTGATCGTCGACATCCTCGACCTCGGCCCGATTCCGCAGGAGGACTCGGGTCCGCTCGCCGGGCAGGGCTGGGGCTACACGGGCATCTTCGCGAAGACGAACGGCGGGGGATTCCTCACCGACCAGTTCCCCGACGCCTACAAGGCGATCTGGGACTTCTCCGGGCAGAAAGCGACGAGCCGCCACGTGCCCCACGTGTCGTTCACCGGCATCGTGCATCCCGGCCTGATGGGCACGGCGCCGTCGCACGAACTGCTGTCGACGTGGAACACTCGGGAAGCTGCTTTGATCGCGACGGATCCCGACCGCGAGCCGGCGCTGGCGCTGCCGCCCGAGCCGAACGGCGCGATTCTCGGCAGCCTGTCGGGCGCCGATTTCGACCGGGTCGCGGCCGAAGCGGCGCGCACCGCTCCACCGCGGGAGAACGGCGGCAACCAGGACATCAAGAACCTCACGAAGGGAAGCCGGATCTTCTATCCGGTCTTCGTCGACGGCGCGAATCTGTCGGTCGGCGACCTGCACTTCTCGCAGGGTGACGGCGAGATCACCTTCTGCGGTGCCATCGAAATGGGCGGGTTCATCGACCTGCGCGTCGATCTGATCCCCGGCGGTATGGAGACCTATGGGGTGAGCGAGAACGCCATCTTCATGCCGGGCAACACCGACCCGCAGTATTCCGAGTGGCTCGCGTTCTCCGGCACGTCCGTGACGCTCGACGGCGAACAGCGGTATCTGGATTCGCAATTGGCGTACCAGCGGGCGTGTCTGCACGCCATCGACTATCTGACGAAATTCGGATACAGCCCCGAGCAGGCGTATCTCCTGCTCGGGGCCGCACCCATCGAGGGACGTTTGTCGGGTGTCGTGGACATCCCGAATTCGTGTGCCACGGTGTATCTTCCGACGGCGATCTTCGACTTCCCGGTCGCGCCCACCGCATCCGGTCCGGTGACGATCGATCCGGGTATCGGAGCACCGCGTTCGTCGGCGTGAGGGCCGCGAAAATCGTTTGCCCGGTGTGAGCGGTGCGCGTACCGTCCTCGGGTCGGTACATACGCGAACGAAAGGTGGTCCCCGCCATGGACCCGCTCACCGAACGGGACATTCGAACATCCTTCGTCAACTGCTCCAAGGGTGATGCGAAGCGGCTTCCGGTGCCGCGCGATCTCGACGACCGGCCGTGGGACGAACTCGACTTCCTCGGCTGGACCGACCCGTCGTTCCCCGGTCGCGGCTACATCGTGGTCCCCCGCGACGGCGAACTCGTGGGTGTCGCCATGCGGTTCGAACAGCAGGGCTCGGGCAAGACGCAGATGTGCACGATCTGCTTCACCACCCACACCCGGGGTGGCATCGCTTTGATGACGGCGAACAAGGTCGGCGATGCGGGTCGAGCGGGCAACGCGGTCGGAACCTACATGTGCATCGACCTGCAGTGCTCGCTGTACGCGCGCGGCAAGAAGAAGCCCGCACTGGGCAGCCGGTACCGCGAGGATCTCGAGCCGGAGGAGAAGGCCGAGCGCGTCCGCGAGAATCTCGGCGCGTTCGTCGATCGCCTGTACGCCTGACGGGCGAACCCGGCCCTTTCAGTGCGGTGCGGGGTTGCGCAGGTGCGCACGCTCCCCGTTCTGATCGAGGATCGTGAGGATCTCCACCGGTCCGTCGTGCGCGCTGATGGCGTGCGGTGTCATCGTCGAGAACTCGGCTGCGTTGCCCTCCTGGATGAGGATCGTCCGTTCGCCGAGTTGGAGCCGGGCGGTGCCGGTCAGGACGGTGAACCATTCGTGCCCCGGGTGCACGGGGAGCGTGTCGGCCAGCACCGGCTCCTGCTTCGTGATCCGCATCTTGGCGATGGTGACGCCGCCCAGTGATCGTTCCCGCGACAATAGCCAGGTCGTGTACCCCGGGGTGTCGCACGCCTGGGGCCTGATCACCACGTCCTGGTCCTCGCCGGATTCGACAAGCTGGTCGATCGTGGTGTCGAGTGCCCGCGCGATGGGAACGAGCTGGTCGAGTGCGATCCTGCGACGGCCCGTCTCGATGCGGCTCAGGTTGGACGGGCTGATGTGGCACCGGCCTGCGAGAGTGTCGAGGGTCCACCCCCGCGCGAGCCGCAGGCTGCGGATGCGCTGACGGATGAGTTGGTCCAGATCGGACGATTCTTGCTCCATAGGCAAGAGTATATGCCGAAACTGGATGACGCGCCCTAACGTGGAGTCATGCACCACCACGCCCACCACGCACCGCACGACCACGCGCACGACGAGTCGATGGCCGAGGTGCTCGACCTCGACGCCGCGATGAACCGGCCCTACTTCGAGTCGTTGCTCGACCGGGTCGCCGGACAGCTCGAGCGCGAACCGCGCACCGTCGTCGACATCGGCGCCGGCACAGGAACAGGCACACTCGCCCTGGCGCGCCGGTTCCCCCACGCGCAGCTCGTCGCTCTCGACCGGTCCGCCGGGATGCTCGAACGACTCCGGAAGACCGCCGCGTACAACGGGTTCGGTGATCGGATCCGGACCGTCGAGGCCGACCTCGATGCAGGACTTCCGGCCGTCGGTGCGATCGACCTCGCCTGGGCGGCGCTGTCCCTGCACCACATCGAGGATCCGGATGCAACGCTCCGGCAACTCGCCGAGGCGATGGCACCCGGGGGGACGGTGGTCGTCACCGAGATGGAGTCGCAACCACGATTCCTGCCCGACGACATCGGTATCGGTACACCGGGACTCGAAGCGAGATGTCACGAGGCCGCGGCGTCCCGAGGGTGGAACAGGTGGCCCGACTGGAGCGACAACCTGCGTCGCGCCGGGTTCGGGATGGTCGAGATGCGCCGCGACGAACTCGGTGCCGACGTCGACGACACCGCACGCCGATACGCCCACGCGGTGCTGAGCCGGATGCGGACCGGCCTCGACAACGCCGTGTCCGACGAGGATCTCGACACGCTCGATCGACTCGTCGGCGACGGTCCCGACTCGGTGCTGCACCGGGCAGATCTGGTGGTGCGTGGATCCCGAACCGTGTGGATCGCACAGGCAATCAAGGAGGAGAACCGATGAACACCCAGGAGAACCCCACACAGGACGGTTACGACGTCGTCGTGATCGGCGGCGGCTCCGCCGGACTGAGTGCCGCCACAGCGCTGGCACGCTCACGCCGCTCGGTGCTTGTCGTCGATGCCGGAGAACCGCGCAACGCCCCTGCCGCGGCCGCGCACAACGTGATCGGACACGAAGGCATCGCGCCGACCGAACTGCTGGCTCTCGGACGGAAGGAGGCCGCCGGATACGGCGCCGAAATCCTGTCCGCACGAGCAGAATCCGCTCGTCGCAGCGACACGGGATTCGAGATCGGTCTCTCCGGCGGCACCACCGTGCAGGCACGTCGACTGATCCTCGCGACGGGACTGGTCGACGAGCTGCCCGACCTGCCCGGAGTCCGCGAACTGTGGGGGAAGAGTGTCCTGCACTGCCCGTACTGTCACGGCTGGGAGGTTCGGGACCGGCGCGTCGGCGTGATCTCGTCGGGGCCGATGAGCGTGCACCAGGCCCTGTTGTTCCGTCAGCTCAGCGACGACGTCACCTTCTTCACCCACTCGGCGCCCGCCCTGGAGAGCGAGGCCCGCGACCAGCTCGAGGCGCGCGACGTGCGGATCGTCGACGGCACCGTCGCGGAACTGCGAGCGGACGGCGAGGAGGTCCGTGCCGTGGTGCTCGAGGACGGCACCGAGGTCGAGGTCGACGCCGTGGTGGTCGCACCGCGTTTCGTCGCCCGCGCCGACCTGTACGAGCAGCTCGGCGGAACGGTCACCGACCATCCCGTGGGGACCCTCATCGAGACCGATCCGACGGGGAAGACCGCTCTGCCCGGCGTATGGGCGGCGGGCAACTCCGCCGACCTCTCCGCGGTGGTCGTGGTCGCTGCAGGCGCCGGCGTGATGACAGGGGCGGCCGTGAACGCCGACCTGATCGCGGAGGAGACGGCCGCGGCGGTGGAGGAACGAGCCGCCCGCGGACTCACCTTCGCCGAATAGTCCTGTCGGGCATACGAGAACGGCCGGGCGAGCACACGCTCGCCCGGCCGATTCGCGATCTGCGTCAGAACGGGTAGGGCGCGATGTCGGGACGCACCGTGACCCACTGGGTCTCGGTGAACGCCTCGATGTTCGCGGCCGGACCGCCGAAACGGGAACCGGTGCCGGATGCCCCGACCCCGCCGAAGGGAGCGTTGGCCTCGTCGGCGACGGTCATCTCGTTGATGTGGATCTTGCCCGAGTGGATCCGGTCGGCGATCTTCATCGCTTGTCCCACGTCGCCGACGATGCTCACCGACAGGCCGTACTCGGACGCATTGGCCAGTTCGACGGCCTCGTCCGGGTCGGAGAACTTCAGCACCGGCGCGACGGGCCCGAAGATCTCCTGGCCCCAGGCGGGCATCTCGGTGGTCAGATCGGTCAGGACGGTGGGCCGGTAGAACAACCCCTCGTGCGTGCCTCCGGCAGCGAGAGTGCCGCCCGCGGCGACGGTGTCCTGCACGATCGTGTCGATGTTCGCCAGCTGACGCTCGTCGATGATCGGGCCCAGGTGAACCGGGCCGCCTGCGGGATCGCCGACGACGAGCGCATCCGCCTTCGCGGCGAGGGCGCGCACGTAGTCGTCGTAGACGGACTCGTGCACCAGGTGCCGGCCGGTGGTCATGCAGATCTGGCCCTGGTGGAAGAACGATCCCATCGCTCCGACACCGGCAGCGAGATCGACGTCGGCGCCGGGGAGCACGATCATCGCGTTGTTGCCGCCGAGTTCGAGGTGGGTGCGCTTGAGATGTTCCGCGCCGGCCTTGCCGACGTGGCGTCCGGCGGCGGTGGATCCGGTGAACGAGACCACCCGCACCTCGGGAGCATCGACGGTTGCGGCGCCGACGTCACCACCACCGGGCAGCACCTGCAGCACACCGGCGGGTAGTCCGGCCTCCTCGAAGATCCGGGCCACGGCGACACCACCGATGACGGTGGTCCGCGGATCCGGCTTGAGCAGCACCGCATTGCCGAGGGCGAGAGCCGGGGCAACCGAGCGCATCGCGAGCAGCAACGGGAAGTTGAACGGTGCGATCACCGAGACGACGCCGGCGGGCAGGCGGCGCGCGATGGACCAGTGACCGCTGTCCGACGGCAGGTACTCACCGTGCGGATAGGTGGGCAGCGCCGACGCCTCGAAGCACTCGGTGGCGGAACCGAACACCTCCATGGCGGCCTTGTCCGGAATGGACCCGGCCTCGCGGAGTCCCCAGCCGATGAGTTCGTCGGCGTGCTCACGGAACTTCTCGCCGGCGCGACGGAGGATCTCCGCACGCTCGGACGGCGCCGTGGCGGCCCAGGACTTCTGTGCGGCGGCGGCAGCGCGGGCGGCGGCGTAGACGTCATCGGGGTCGGCCAGGCCGATCTCGGCGATTTGTTCCCCGGTCGAGGGGTTGGTGACCTTCGTGGTGCCGCCGTTGCCGGGGCGCCAGCCGTCGAGATGGATCTTTCCCGTCCACAGGGCTTCGTCGAGCAAGGCCATAGGGTTCTCCTCAGCGTGGTCGTCGCCGTCCCGCGCGCGTGGGACACCGATGTGTTCCACGAGTGTGGGAGCGATGACGGCTTGTAGGATCGATTCTTCTCATTCAACGAGAAAGCCCGCGATATCCGTCTACGCACGACGAACACCACGTGCACCGCTCCGCGGCCGAAGGGTCATGAGCGAGCACAATGATCCGAATGGAACTGGCCCTCATGGCAGTGGTCGGCATCGCCGGCACCGTGAGCATCGCGGCTGTACTCGGCCGCGCTGAGCATGCCGGCCCAGGACTTCCCCCGGAACCTACAGTTCGCAGACGCTCGGTGCGGCCCAGCGCCGCCTCGACCTCGAGGAGACCCGATTGCAGGCGCTGAGCGAACAACCCTGACGGTCGTCTCGCGGCGCGGACGCCCCGCCCGAGAACCCGCATCCCGCCGCACTGTTTGACATGATCGTTCGGTCCGGATCCGCCCGGGCGCGTCGTGACCCGGGTAGGAGTGACAGGTGTCGGAGGGCAGTACGGACAGAGCGCCGCGTCGGCGCGTCGGTCGATGGATCCTGATCGTCTTCGTCGTGGTGCTCATCGTCGTGGCGGCGGCGTTCGCCCTCACCCCCGTGCCGGGATCACTGGTGGTGCGGAAGGTGTTCGAACGCGACGCGCGGGAGCAGACCGCGAAGCTCGCGGTGGACGCTCCGGAGACGGACTTCGTCGCCGACCTCCACTATCGGGAGGACGACCCGGACGCCTATCTCGACGTGTACACACCGCCGGGGACCACCGAGGCGCTGCCGACGATCGTGTGGACGCACGGTGGCGCGTGGTTGTCGGGTAACCGCACCAACTACGCGGGCTACTACAGGCGTCTCGCGGCCGCCGGATTCACCGTGGTGTCGGTCGGCTACTCGCTCGCACCGGGCCACCGCTATCCGACCCCGGTGCGGCAACTCGTCGATGCACAGCGCTACTTGCTCGAGCACGCCGACGAACTGCACATCGACACCGAGCGGATCGTGCTCGCCGGTGACTCGGCCGGGGCGCAACTGTCCGCGCAGATCGCCGCGGCGATCACCGACCCCGACTACGCCGCGACCCTCGGTGTCGACCCGGCGTTCACTCGGGAGAACGTTCGCGGTGTCGTGCTCAACTGCGGCATCTACGACGTGTCCGCGATCGGTGGGAGCGGCGGGCTGACCGGATGGGGCGTGGAGCAGGCGATGTGGGCCTACACCGGCGCCCGGGAGTTCGCCACTTCGGATGCGGCGGGCCAGATGTCGGTATTGAACTCGGTCACCGAGAACTTCCCGGCCACCTATATCTCCGGTGGCAACGCCGATCCGCTCACCGCCACCCAGTCCGAGAGGCTCGCGCAGCGGCTCACCGGACTGGGTGTGCAGGTGGATGCGTTGTTCTATCCGGACGACCACACACCGGAACTGGCACACGAGTACCAGTTCGATCTGTCGACACCGGATGCGCGTGCCGCGCTCGAGCGGACGATCGATTTCGTCCGCAAGGTCACGACGTAGCGCGCGCGGGGATCTCGGCGACGATGCGTTCGGCGAGCGGCCGCGAGGAGGCCGGGTTCTGGCCCGTGTACAGGACGCGGTCGACCACCACGTGCGGCTGCCAGGCGTCCGTGGACGAGAAGACGGCCCCGGCCTCCTGCAGGCGGTCCTGCAGCAACCAGGGTGCCTTGTCGGCCAGTCCCGCCTGGACCTCCTCGACGTTCGTGAACGCCGTCAGGCTGTAACCCTCGAACAACCAGCGACCGCCGGACTCGTGGGCGGGAAGCAGGGCAGCCGGGGCGTGGCACACCATCGCGACCACTTTGTCGGCCTCGACGAAGTGCCGGACGAGTTCACCGAACCGCTCGTCGACGGCCAGATCCTCCATCGGGGCGTGGCCACCGGGCACGAACAGCAGGTCGAAGTCCTCGGCCCGCTGGTCCTCGAGCACCGCCGCACCGGTGAGTACCGGCTGCAGCTTCTCGAGCGACGACTTCAACTCGGCCACGCGGTCCTCACCGCCTGCGGCGTCGGGTTCGAGGCTGGCCTGGTCCACGACGGGCGTGCGGCCGCCCGGAGTGGCAACGGTGATGTCGTAGCCGGCTTCGTCGAAGACGGTGTACGGCTCGACGAGTTCCTCCGCCCAGAAGCCCGTGGGATGGCGGGTGCCGTCCTGCAACGTCCAATGATCGGCGGAGCTGACGACGAACAGGATGCGGGTCATGGTGTGTCCTCTCTGATGAACGCAGAGGCCGGGTACCCGCTGTGAGCGGGACCGACACCGGCGGTGACGACGATTGCCGGGCCCACGAGGGACCCGGCGATCGTGTGACGTGACTGGGGTGCGGCGGATCAGATGCCGACCACCTCCTGCGCGATGGCGGCCAGACGGGTCTGAGCCGCGGAGATAACACCGTGTCGTGCCTTGTGCGCTTCCTCGTAGGCGACGATCGCCCGGATGTCCGCGGGCTCGGTCAGTTCCTTGACCGCCGCCACGGCCTTCGGGACGGTGAGATCGTCGTAGTTCCGGATCGGCAACTCCTCCTCGGTGAGGACACCCGAGGCGCTGCGTGCCTTGTGTAGAGCGTCGGCGGTACCGTCGGCGCCTTCACGACGGCTCACGCGCTCGGCCGTCTCGAGAGCCGCATCGCGCGAGGCACCGATGGTCTTGGCTGCGACGTCACCGGCATGCGCGCCGCGCGAGAGCAGCGACTCGATGCGGGGACGCGTCGAGCGGGCGACATCGATCGCTCGATCGATGCTGCGCGCCGACCAGGTGACCGGCGTGTTGACCAGGCGCACCGCTGCGCCGGCCGCGGCCTGCAGAGGAGTGCGACGCAGAGCGGCAGGACCACCGAGCGCCTCCTCCGCGATGACGGTGGTGAGCCACTCGACCGTCGCCGTGTGAGCCGTGATCAGACGGTCCGCCAGCGACACGATCGACTTGTGTCCGCCCGCGATGGCCAGTGCCTTCACGTAGCGGGCACGGTCGAGGAGCTGATGTTCGAGGGCGAGGTCCGACAGCAGTGCTTCGTCGAACGGCTGCGCCTGCTCGGTGAGGGTCTTCACCATGATGGCGGCGCGGCCGATGAACGGCCCGACCATATCGGGAAGTCCGCCCAGATCGCGGATCGCCTCTTCGATCGCCACCGCACGGATGCGGCAGTTCTCGGCGTTCTCGGTCAGCTCCTTGCGTACCGCTTCGGTTCGGGCCTGCGCGACACGCGTTTCGGCGACCTGGGTCTCTGCATGGGTCAGTTCGTGGAGAGTGCGCAACTGGGTGAGCAACGCGGGAGTTCGGTTCTCGGTCATTGTGCGTTCGCCTCCTTCGCACTGGAAGAGTCGGTGATCTACCGACGAATTCACATCCATCGAGAAATGACGTGACAACTGTCGGCTACCCGACCCCCGTAACTGCTAACGTCTATGTGATCCATAACACACCCTCTGGTCGGGTTCGTTGCTGCAGTGACCACTCGGCGCACGCGAGTCGCACGGGTCTCGGTTTGAGCCGGTTACTCGCGGGGAAACTTCGGAGCACACCTTGACGTGAGAGATCGAGGCCGGGACGAGACGCGGTCCGCCTGACTCCTCAGGTGATCGGCGACCGTGAGACGGCCGCAAGCAGCACAAAGGAAAGCGGGGACGACACGATGACCACGGCAGCACCCGTCATGCCCACGGACGTGATCACCGCTCCGGCGACGGTTGCTCCGTCGCAGTCGGCCGACATTCCGGCGCAGACGATCGACGCGCGGTCCGTCGAGGCCCCGCCGTCGGCCGCCGTGGCGTCGAGGGAGGTGGAACCTCCGGTGACGGAGGAGATGCCGGCCCTGCTCGAGCACCCGATCGCGGGCATGCTGATGTTCGTCGTCCTCGCCGTCTGCGGATTCGCAGCCGCCGCGGTGGTCGCAGGATCCCTGGCGGCCGGGCTCGCTCTGGTGGGTGTCGTCGGAGGAGCGGCGGCGACCCTCGTCGCTGTTCTCTGACGTGGCAGAACGACACCGGTAGGCCCGTTTCGTCCAGATCCGAGCGGGAGGATATCGTCTCCGGTCATGTCCAAGGAATTCGTTTTCACGTCCACGCTCGACCACAGCGTCGAACGCGTCCACGGCGCTTTGACCAGCGAGGACTTCTGGAACAGCCGACTGGCTGCGAGCCAGACCGGCGTGGCGCAGCTCGAGGTCGGCTCCGGTCCCGGGACCTTCCGCGCGAAGGTCTCCGACCAGATCGACACCTCCGCGCTGCCCGCGGTCGTCCGGGGCGTGGTGCGAGGACCTCTGATCATCGAGCGCACCGACGAATGGGGCGGACTCGAGGACGGTACGGCGCAGGGAACCCTCGCCGGCAGCACGTCGGGGCTGCCGATCACGATCGCGGCCCATTCGGAGCTTCGTGGCAACGCGGACGGCGGTACCGAGATCGAGGTGCGTGGCGAGGCCACCGTCAAGGTTCCCGTCGTCGGTGGGCAGATCGAGGGCCTCATCGTCCAGCTCGTCGAGAACATCGTCCAGAACGATCGGATCGACCTCGACAAGTGGCTCACGGAGAACTGATTCGCAGGGGCGCCCGATCGATCGGCTTCCGATCCACGGATCATCTGGTCCGATGCCGTCGTTCCTCTTCCGAGGTACGGCGGCATCGTCGTTCTCGCCGGATTCGTCGGCGACACACCGGGTCAGGTCGTTGAAGAGGGGGTGTGACCCAGGCCACCATCGGATCATGTCGATGCCGTGGGACGAGGACGGCGGCTACGCGTGGGAACGCCGCGAGGCCGGATACACCTGGGAGCAGATCGGCAGCGAACTCGGTTGCCCTGCCCATGTCGCACAGAATCTGGGGGAGCGCTACCGCGCGGATATCACTGCCGAGATGACGAGGAACCAGTTGTCGTTGTTCGATATCTCGACCGAGACCTGAATCTCGGCCGCCGGTGTTCGCCGTGTGTTCATCGGATGTGCACCCGCACGGACCCCGTGTGAGGAGGCATCGTCGCCTCCGGAGGGGACCGTAGGTGTCATGGAGGCACTCGTGCGCGACTCCCTGTTCGGTTTCCTCCAGGAGAGCGGACTGGCCGGCTCGGGCGGTGAAGCGGCGGCGCTGCTCATGGAAGGTCTCGTCCGCGTCAATCATCGCCAGGTCCGCAGTCCCCGTACTCCACTTCGTGCCGGGGACGTCGTCTCGATCGCGGGTACGCGATCGATGGCGGTCTTCGGAGTCTCTCCCGGCGGGGTTCGTCCCGTCCTGTAGCTCGTCCGTCGCACGGAGCGCCCGCAACCTCCGGCACGGAGCACTCGCGACCTGCGACGCAGTCGCCTGTCCGGGCGGTGTGATAAGCCGTACCGGACGGGAACGAGCGACGACGAGGGGGAGCGACGCGTGCTGATACTGCACCGTGCCGAGCGCACCGGCATCCTGGCGGATGCGCTGGCCGAGGTGCTCGCCGAGCCCCTCGACGATCCGTTCGCGCGGGAGGTCGTCGCGGTGCCCGCGCGCGGTGTCGAAAGATGGCTCACCCAGCGGTTGTCGGGAATGCTCGGTTCCTCCGCCGGCGACGGGGTGGCCGCCAACATCGACTTCCCGTCCCCGTCCCGCCTCGTCGACGAAGCGCTCGCCGCGGCCTCCGGCATCACCGCCGACGACGATCCGTGGCATCCCTCCCGCATGTTGTGGTCGCTGCTCAGGGTGATCGACGAGTGCGTCGGCGAACCGTGGTGCGCCACCCTCGCGCGGCATCTCGGTCACGGCGCCGACGACCACCGGGCCGGACGCCGGTACGCCACCGCAGCGCATCTCACCGGCCTTCTTCGCAGTTACGGACTCCAGCGCCCCGGGATGATCTCCCAGTGGGCGGCGGGGAACGATACCGACGGCACGGGTGCGCCTCTCGACGACCATCTGCGTTGGCAAGCCGAGCTGTGGCGACGGCTGCGCGCCCGCATCGGCGTCGACAGCCCGTCGCAGCGACTCGACGAACTGTGCGGCCGGCTGCGAGACGACCCCGACGTCGTCGACCTGCCCGAACGACTCTCGATCTTCGGTCCCACCCGCCTCGACACCGTCCTCGTCGAGGTGCTGACCGCGCTCGGGCACCACCGCGACGTGCACATCTGGCTTCCGCATCCGAGCCCGGTGATGTGGGACGGACTGACCCGGCGTCCGGAGTCGATGCGTCGCGCCGACGACCACAGCGCTCTCGGGGTGCAGCACCCGCTGCTGGCCGCGCTCGGCCGCGACGTGCGCGAACTTCAGAGCCGGCTCTCCGGCCTCGAGTGCACCGACCTTCCGCATCCCTCACCCCGGCCGCCGGCGACGCTCCTCGGCCGGTTGCAGGCCGATCTCCGCGACGACCGCGCCCCCGCACACGGATCGGCCGCGCCCGACGGGACCGTGATGATCCATGCCTGCCACGGCCCGACCCGGCAGGTCGAGGTGCTCCGAGAGTGCCTGCTGCACCTGTTCCGCGATGACCCCACGCTCGAACCGCGCGACGTCGTCGTCATGTGCCCCGACGTCGAGACGTACGCGCCGCTCGTCCATGCCGCCTTCGGTGCCGGGGTCGGCGAGCATCCCGGCCACACGCTGCGGGTCCGTCTCGCCGATCGCGGCCTGCGCCGCACCGATTCGATCCTTGCGGTGGTGTCCGAACTGCTCGCGCTCGCCGACGGCCGGGTCACCGCCAGCGAGGTTCTCGACCTCGCCGCGTCGGCTCCGGTGCGCCGGAAGTTCGGATTCGACGACGATCAACTCGAGCGCCTGCAGGAGTGGACCACCGAGACCGGTGCCCGCTGGGGTCTCGGGCCGTGGCAGCGCAAGAGCTTCGGCCTCGGCGACTTCATGCAGAACACTTTCGGCGCGGCACTCGACCGTATCCTGCTCGGTGTCGCCGCAGACGGCGCGGACGGAGAGTGGCTGTCCCTGTCGTTGCCCCTCGACGACGTCGACAGCAACGACATCGACCTCGCCGGGCGGTTCGCCGAGTTCATCGACCGGTTGACGGTGGTGCTGCTCCGGTTGCGCGGCCCGCACCCGGCGGCGCGGTGGTCGGACGAACTCGGTTACGGCATCGACCTGCTCGCCGACGTTCCCGCCGCCGACGCATGGCAGCTCACCCGCGCGCGTCGCGAGATCGGCGAGGCCGTCGAGCATGCCGGCGACACGCAGTTGTCCCTGAGCGATGTCCGGTCCATGCTCGGCTCCCGGCTCGCCGGGCGTCCGTCGCGCTCGAACTTCCGTACCGGCGAACTGACCGTGTGCACGATGGTGCCGATGCGCTCGGTGCCCCATCGCGTGGTGGTTCTCCTCGGTCTCGACGACGACGTCTTCCCTCGCACGGCCCACATCGACGGCGACGATGTCCTGACCCAGAATCCCTGTGTGGGAGAGCGTGATCCGCGCAGCGAGGACCGGCAGCTGCTGCTCGACGCGCTGATGGCCGCGGAGGAGCGTGTGCTGTTGTTCCACACCGGCGCCGACGCCGTCACCGGAGCACTGCGCCCACCGGCGATTCCGCTCACCGAGGTGCGCGACGTGGTGTCGACGATGACGGGAGTCGACGTCGACGACGAGCGCATCGTGCGGCGACATCCCCTGCAGCCCTTCGATCCGCGCAATTTCCGGGCCGACGACCCGTTCGGGTTCGGTGTCACCGCACTCGCGGGAGCCCGTGCCGGACAAGGAGGTTCGGTGGAGCGCGACCGGTCGGGTGCGCTCCTCGTCGACGACCTTCCGGCCCCGGCACGCACCGATGTCGATCTCGACGAACTCGTTTCCTTCCTGACACATCCGACGCAGGGATTCCTCCGGCAGCGACTCGGTCTGCGGATCCCCGACACCGACGAGGGCATCGCCGACGCACTCGACGTCGAACTCGACGGTCTCGCCCAGTGGCAACTGGGCGACCGCATGCTCGAAGCGCGATTGGCGGGCATGTCCGCGGGTGCCTTCCAGGACGCGGAATGGCGTCGCGGCACGCTCCCGCCGTTCGCGCTCGGCCGCAGGACCCTCGACGCGGTGAGCGACAACGTCGACCGCCTCGTGCACGCCTGCGCCGGTGTGCACACCGGGCAGGCCCGCACCGTCGACATCCGCGTCGATCTCGGCGACGGTCGTCGGCTCACCGGCACCGTCGGAGGTGTACACGGCGAGGTACTGGCCCGCAGCACCTATTCCAAGCTGTCCCCGAAACACCGGCTGGAAGCATGGATCCGGTTGCTCGCCGTCGTCGCCTCGGGTCATCCCGGACAGTGGCGTGCGGTGACCACCGGGCGCAGCCGTTCGCGCTCGTATCCGGCCTGGCGCTCGACCCTTCTGGCTCCCGCCGATCCCGTCGCGCTGCTCGCCGCACTCGTCGATCTGCGCGATCGTGGACTGTGCCGGCCGCTGCCGCTCGTGACGGGCGCGTCGGCCGAGTACGCCGATCGCCGCCACCGCGGTGATTCCGTGGAGATGGCACTGTCGGCCGCCGGGAAGGCGTTCGGTGGCGCGTTCGGCGACGGCAAGGACCGTCACGTGCAGTATCTGTACGGGCCCGACGTCACGTTCGGGCAGCTCACCGCCGACGCACCGGAGGGTGTCGAGGCCGGCTGGTTCGACGACCCCACCCGTTTCGGTGTGCTCGCCCGACGGTTGTGGGAACCCCTGCTCGCCTCCGAGAACCAGGGACGCCCGTGAGAGAAGGACGCAGCGTGCCCGATACCGCCATCACCGATCCGCGCGCCGCGGGCGGTCCGCCGCCGGCAGGCTTCGATCTGCTCGGCCGGCTCCCGAGCGGCACCACCGTTCTCGAGGCCAGCGCGGGAACGGGGAAGACGTACGCGATCGTCGGGCTCGCCACCCGGTTCGTCGCCGAAGGGCGCGCCCACCTGTCGGATCTGCTGCTCGTCACCTTCAGCCGGGCTGCGACGCAGGAACTGCGCGAACGTACCCGGAACCGGTTCGCGCAGGTCGCCACCGCCCTCGCCGATCCCGAGAGTGCGCGGGCGAGCACCGACATGCTCGTCCGTCATCTCGCGAGCGAGGACGTCGACGCGCGGCGGGCCCGCCTACGACAGGCGTTGTCCGACTTCGACTCCGGCACCATTTCCACCACGCACGGCTTCTGCCGCCGCATGCTCGACGAACTCGGGATCGCCGGTGAACGCGAACCCGACGTCACGGTCGTCGAGGACGTCGACGACCTGCGGGTGGAGGTCGTCGACGATCTCTACCTGCGGCGCTACGGCAGGGGACAGGCCCCCATCACCTACGCCGAGGCGGCCGTCGCCGCGAAGGAGGCGATCTTCGACCCGCAGGCCGAACTCGCACCGAACGACGCCGACGGCACCGCGGCAGGCGAGCGTGTGGAATTCGCGCGTGCGGTCCGCGAGGAGGTCGAACGGCGCAAGCGCCGGCTCGGACTGCGCGACTTCGACGACCAGTTGTCCCTACTGCACGCGGTGCTCGGCGATCCGGAGCACGGCGACGCCGCCTGCCGGCGGATGCGTGCGCGCTTCTCCGTCGTCCTCGTCGACGAGTTCCAGGACACCGACCCCAAGCAGTGGGAGATCCTGCGCCGGGCGTTCCACGGGCACAGCACGCTCGTGCTCGTCGGCGACCCGAAACAGGCGATCTACGCCTTCCGCGGCGCGGAGGTGCTCAGCTATCTCGACGCCGTCTCCGAATCCGACACCTACTGCGAGCTGACCACCAATTGGCGCAGCGACGGCGATCTCGTCCGGGCGCTCGAACACGTCCATCTCGGTGCGGCTCTCGGTGATCCCCGCATCGTGGTGAACCCGGTGAAGGCGGCAGCCGCCGATTCCCGGCTCTCGGGTATCGCGTCCCTGCGGGTGCGTCACCTGCCCCGCGCCGGTGCCGGTCCGCTCAACGACTGGGGTTTCCCGCAGAACCTCGACGGCTTACGTGGGCGGGTCGCTCGCGACGTGGCGGCCGACATCGTGCGCCTGCTCGACGACGAGAACGTCACCGTCGACCTCGGTTCCGGTCCCGAGCGTGTGCAACCCGGGCACATCGCGGTCCTCGTGCGCAAACACAAACAGGTGACGCTCGTCCACGACGCGCTGACGAAGGCGAACGTGCCGTGCGTGGTCGCCGGGGGCACGAGTGTGTTCGCCACACCGTCCGCACAGCACTGGCTGTGGGTTCTCTATGCGCTCGAGCAGCCCCATCGCGCCGATCGCGTCCGGCTCGCCGCGCTCACCCCGCTGCTCGGCCGCACGATGACCGACATCGATTCGGAGGGCGAAGCGCTGGTCGTGGAGGTCGGCGGACTGCTCCGCGAACTGAACGACGTCTACGCCCGCACCGGCTTCGCCGCCGTCTTCGAACGCCTCGCGTCCTTCGGTTCGGTCGAGGCCCGCCTCCTCGATCAGCCGTCCGGGGAACGCACCCTCACAGACATCCGGCACGTCGCACAGCTGCTCGAGGACGTCGCCTCGGCACAGTCGCTGGGGCTGGCCGCACTCACCCGCTGGCTCGAGGATCGCATCAACGACCCCGACCGAGGTGGAGCCGACCGGATCCGGCGCCTCGACAGCGACGCCGCGGCGGTCCAGATCCTCACCGTGCACGGCAGCAAGGGACTCGAATTCCCCGTCGTCCACGTCCCGTACGGGTGGGATGCCGCGAAGAACCCCGAGCCCGACAAGCTGCTGCTGCACGAGAACGGCCGACGCATCCTCGATGTGGGCGGCAAGAGCGGTCCCGGTTATGTCGCGCGGCGGCGTCAGCACGAACTCGAGGAGGCGGGAGAGGAACTGCGCCTGCTGTACGTGGCGGTGACGCGCGCGCAGTGTGCGCTCACCCTCTGGTGGGCGCCGTCCACCCCCACCTCGCGGTCTCCGCTGCACCGGTTGCTGTTCGCCCGCGATCCCGGTTCGGCAGAGGTCTCCGCGGAAGGCCGGATCGGCCACGACGAGGCCATGGCCGAGGAATTCGACCGGTGGGCCGCGCGCGCCGACGGGGTCATCGCCGCCGAAGCGGTCGGGCCGCACCCGATTCCGGTGTTGCGCTGGACCCGCCCCCGCGTGGAGACCGGCCCACTCGCCGCCGCGCGCTTCGATCGGGTCGTCGACGAGAACTGGCGCAGGACCTCCTATTCGGCGCTCACCGCCTCGGTGCACGATGCGCCCGTGGTGAGCGGTGAGGTGGAGGAACCGGTGACGACCGACGAGCCTGCCGAGCCTCCGCTGAGCGCACCGGAAGCGGCGCGCGAAGGCATTCCGTCACCGATGAACGGACTGCCCGGCGGCACGATCTTCGGCACGCTGGTGCACGCCGTCCTCGAGGTCGTCGACACCTCCGCCGCCGACCTCGAGGCCGAACTACTCGACTGCTGCCACGAGACGGTGCGACGCCAGATGTCGCCGATCGACCCCGTCCAGCTCGCGGCGGCGTTGCTCCCGGTGATGCGCACCCCACTCGGGCCACTCGGCCGGACCCTCGCCGACTTCACGCCGTCCGACCGGCTCTCCGAACTCGACTTCGAGTTGCCGCTCACCGGAGGCGACAGCCCGGTGCCCGTCACCGTCACCCTCGACGCGGTCGGTGGGTTGCTGCGCCGGCACCTGCCCGCCGACGATCCGATGGCGACCTACGCCGATCTGGTGCGCACCCTCGAGTCCGTGCCGCTGCGGGGTTACCTCAACGGCAGTATCGACGCCGTGCTGCGCACCGACGGTCCGCGATTCGTCGTCGTCGACTACAAGACCAACCGGCTCGCGCCCGTCGACGAACTGACCACCGCCCACTACACCCGCGAGTCGATGGCGGCGGAGATGCTCCGCGCGCACTATCCGATGCAGGCTCTGCTCTATTCCGTTGCCCTGCACCGTTATCTGCGGTGGCGGATGCGCGACTACGACCCGCACGTCCACCTCGGTGGTGTGCAGTACCTGTTCGTCCGCGGCATGGCCGGACCGGACAGTCCACCCGGCAGCGGCGTGTTCGACTGGCATCCGCCGGCCGATCTCGTCACCGACCTGTCCGACCTCCTCGCCGGAAAGGCCATGATTTCGTGATCGAGTCCATGACCGACGTTCGGATCGCCCAGCGCGGCAAGGGCGCTCTGCGGCAGTTCAACGAGGTGGGCGCACTCTCCGCCGCCGACGTGCACGTCGCCCTGCGACTCGCGGCGCTCGGCGGCGAGGACGACCCGCACGTGCATCTCGCCACCGCGCTGGCAGTGCGTGCCGTGCGATCCGGGTCGGTGTGCCTCGACCTCACCCGTTTCCGCGAGGTCACGGTCGACGAGGACGCGGACGGCCATCCCGTCGTCGACCCCGCGAGCCTGCCGTGGCCTCGCGACGAGGACGTGCTCGCGGCGCTGCGTCGCAGCCCCCTCGTGGTCGGTGGCGACCGCGGACCTCTGCGTCCGCTGCGTCTCGTCGATACCGCGGAAGGTCCGCTGCTGTATCTCGACCGGTACTTCCGGCAGGAGCAGACGATCCGCCGGGTGCTCGCCGAGCGCACGGCGACGTTCCCCGACCTCGACGAGGAGCGCATCGCGGCGACACTCGACGAGCTGTTCCACCATCCCGACGATCCCTCCCGGCCCGCGCCGGCACCCGATCGTCAGCGCGTCGCGGCGGCACTCGCCGCCACCCGACCGACCACGGTGATCGCGGGCGGGCCGGGCACCGGCAAGACCCACACCGTGGCGCGGATCCTCGCGCTGCTCACCCGCCTGTACGGACACGAACTGCGCATCGGCCTGGCCGCTCCCACCGGCAAGGCCGCTGCGCGCCTCCAGGAATCGGTGCGCGAGCAGGAGACCGAGCTGGGTCTGCCGCCGAATCTCACCGCCATGACCGTGCACCGGATGCTCGGCTGGCAGCGCGGCCGCACCCGCTTCCGCTACCACGCGGGCAACCACCTGCCGTACGACGTGATCGTCGTCGACGAGACGTCGATGGTGTCGCTGACGATGATGTGCCGCCTGCTCGAGGCGGTGCGGCCCGACACCCGGCTCGTCCTCGTGGGCGACCCCGACCAGCTCGCCTCGGTCGACGCCGGTGCTGTGCTTGCCGACCTCGTGGGGCGCCCGGTCAGCGGCACCCTCGATCCGGTCTTCGAACGGGTCGTCGCCCGCGATGTGGCGGCCGCCGACGACCCCGCCGAGGCGGCCTTCACTCCGGCCCAACGCGCCCGGCTCGGTGGCGGTGTCGTGCGGCTGAGTCGCGGCCGCCGCTTCGGTGGTGCGATCGCCGAGCTGGCGGTGGCCGTCCGTAAGGGCGCCGGCGACGAGGTGCTCGACATCCTGCGCAGGGGCGACCCGGAGGTCTCGTTCGTGGCCCCCTCCGACCTCGACGCCCTACGCGACGACATCGTCCGCTCCGCCGCCGAGGTCACCAAGTCCGCCGAGACGGGGGACGTCGAGACGGCGCTGAAGCGGTTCGAGGAACATCGGTTGCTGTGCGCGCACCGCGACGGCCCGGCCGGCGTGCAGTGGTGGGCGCGGCAGGCCGCCGAGTGGATCGGGGAGGCCGCGGGGCAGCGACTCGATCCCGAGAGCTGGTATCCGGGCCGGCCGTTGCTCGTCACCGCGAACGACCATGACATGCAGATCTACAACGGCGACACCGGCGTGGTCGTGCGGCGCGGCGACGAACTCGTCGCGGCGTTCGCACGCGGCGAGACGCCGTTCGAACTGCGCCCGAGTCAGCTCCCGGCGGTGAGCACCGTCTACGCGATGACGATCCACCGCAGCCAGGGCAGTCAGTACGGCACCGTCTCGGTGGTGCTGCCCGATTCGGGATCGGCGCTGCTCACCCGCGAACTGCTGTACACCGCGATCACGCGTGCGCGGTCGCACGTGCGGATCATCGGGACCGAGGATGCGGTACGCGCGGGCGTGGCACGGCAGGTGCTCCGAGCGAGTGGGCTGCGGCGGGAGATCCGCGTGTAGCCGGTCGGTCTCCGCACCCGTATCGAGTGAGGACGAGGCCCGATCCCGTCGACCCATCGTCGCAACACTGTCTCCGTCGGCGAACCGGACGTGGCATGCTCGAGATGGCGCGCACGACAGACGACGAACGAGCCGAGCGATGGACTGGTTGGACGCGGACGGGTACACGATCGGGCGGCTGCTGGTCACCCGTGGACTCGCGGTGCTGTACGCCGTGGCTTTCCTCGCGGCCCTGCTGCAGTTCCGGGCGCTGATCGGCGAACGCGGCATCCTTCCCGCCCCGCGCTTCCTGGCGCTCACATCGTTCCGGCAGTCGCCGAGCCTGTTCCACTGGAGATACTCCGACGCTCTGTTCACCGCGGTTGCCGCGGTGGGTCTCGTGTTGTCGGTGGTGACGGTGCTCGGTGTCACCGAGCAGTTGCCGCTCGTGGTCTGCATGCTCGTGTGGTTCGTGATGTGGCTGCTGTACCTGTCGATCGTCAACGTCGGCCAGGTCTGGTACTCGTTCGGCTGGGAGTCGCTGCTGCTCGAGGGCGGTGTGCTCGCGATCTTCCTGGGCAACGCCGATACCGCGCCTCCGCTGCTCGTGCTGATCCTGCTGCGCTGGTTGCTGTTTCGCCTGGAGTTCGGTGCCGGACTGATCAAGATGCGCGGCGACCGGTGCTGGCGCGATCTGACGTGCCTGTACTACCACCACGAAACCCAGCCGATGCCCGGCCCGCTCAGCCGCTACTTCCACCTGATACCGCGGCCGCTGCACAAGGTGGAGGTGGCGGGTAACCACTTCACCCAGCTCGTCGTGCCGTTCGGATTGTTCCTGCCGCAACCGGTCGCCGGGATCGCCGCACTGATCATGATCGTCACGCAGTTGTGGCTGGTGACGAGCGGCAATTTCGCGTGGCTCAACTGGATCACCATCGTCATCGCGCTGTCGGTGGTGCCCGACAGCTTCTACGGGTTGCTGATCGACTCCACCACGACCTACGGTCCGACACCGATCGCGTTCACCGTCGCCGTGGTGGCGCTGACCGTGCTGGTCGCGGTGCTCAGCTACTGGCCGGTGTCGAATCTGATGTCGCATCGGCAGGCGATGAACGCCTCGTTCAACAAGTGGCACTTCGTGAACACCTACGGCGCGTTCGGCACCGTCACACGCACCCGGCGGGAAGTGATCGTCGAAGGCACCACCGATGCGGTGGTGACACCGGCGACGGAGTGGCGCGAGTACGAGTTCAAGGGCAAACCGGGCGACGTATATCGCAGGCCTCGTCAGTACGCGCCGTACCACCTGCGTCTGGACTGGTTGATGTGGTTCGCGGGGATCTCGCGCGACTACGCCGCGGGGTGGTTCCCGCGGTTCGCGGGAAAACTGCTGGAGAACGATCCGGCCACCGTGAAGTTGCTCCGGCACAACCCGTTCCCGGACGAACCGCCCCGTCTGGTGCGGGCCCGCCCGTTCCGCTACCGCTTCGCCACGCGCGCCGAACGACGCGCGACGCGCCAGTGGTGGATGCGGGACGAGATCGGCGATTTCATGATGCCGATGGCGCGGGACGACCTGCCCTGACCGCGCTCCTTGATCGCCGATGCGGTCACCACACCTCGCCACCGGTCTCCGACACGGTGAAGCCATGGGTGTCCGTCTCGCACGTGACAGCGGTCTTCTCGTCGACGGTGCACGTGAACGGATCAACGGTGAGAGTGCTGCCGTGGGGCAGCGTATTCGGGGCACCTCCGAGATCCGTGAACGCGATGTCGCCGATGCTGACCCACTCTCCGGGGCCGTCCCCTTCGAGCATCAGGGCGTTCGCGGGCACCAGCACGTCGGGCGCGCCGCTGCCGGGGACCCGGGGTGCACTCGCCGGCATCGTGCCCTGGCAGCCCGTCAGGGGAGCGGTGTGGACGAGGATGGCGCATCCGAACTGCCCGCCCGGCGAGGCGAAGTAGTACACGCCCTCGCTGGTCGCCGCGTAGTCGTCGGGGTCGACCGGCTTCGGTGCGGCCGTGGCGGTCGCGGTCGTGGTCGGCGCCGACGAGGTCGCCGTGGTGCTCGACGGCTCGGGGGGTGCTTCGGATGCGGTGGCCTCACCCTCCACGCTGCGCGAACACCCTGCCGCGACGAGTGCCGCACCCGCGACGACGACGAAGCTGACGAGGCGTGCGCGGCGACTGATCATGCGGGGCAGCATAGCGAGCGTCGGGATCGACGCAAGTTCCGCTCCGATCGACTCGGAGGCGGTGGCTTCGATCGGCTCAGAGCCGGCGCGTCACCCGAGCAGGTACGCCCGTCGCCACGACGTTCGGCGGCAGGTCGCGGGTGACCACCGCGCCGGCTCCCACGACCGTGTTCTCGCCGATCGTGACGCCCGGTCCGACGATTGCGCCACCGCCGAGCCACACGTTGTCGCCGATCGTGATGGGTTGCGCCGATTCCCACTTCGCGCGGCGGAGATCGGGATCGAGGGGATGAGTGGGGGTGAGGAGTTGCACGTTCGGGCCGATCTGCACGTCCGAGCCGATCGTGATCGGCGCGACGTCGAGCATGATCGCGCCGAAGTTGACGAATGTCCCGTCCCCCACGGTGATCCGATACCCGTAGTCCACCTGCAGTGGCGGCCGGATCTCCACGTCGTCACCGATCGCGTCGAACAACTCCTCGAGGAGTGCGCGACGCGCATCCGTATCCGCTGCACTCGACGCGTTGTACTTCTCGGTCAGCAGCGCTGCCCGCAGCGCGTCGGCGGCGAGTTCGGGGTCGTCGGCGATGTAGAGTTCGCCGGCCAGCATCCGTTCCTTCTGCTCGCCCACTGAGGATCCTTCCGTCGCCGGGTCAGTCGCCCACTCGCTCTCCGGTGTCGACGTGGAACAGGTGCACCGTACCTTCGCGCTTGCGCAGGTGCACGGTGTCGGCGAGGCGTGCGGGGGTGCGGACGAGGGCCCGCGCGACCACCTGATTGCCGGTGCCGGGCACCCGCGTGTACAGGTACGACTCGCTGCCGAGTTCCTCGACGAGTTCGACGACGGCTTCGACGCCCTCGTCGGCGATCTCGAAGTCCTCCGGCCGGATCCCGGCGGTGACCTCCTCGATGCCTGCGGAGTGCAGTCGCGCGATGCGGTCGCGTTCGACGGGGATGACGGTGCTGCCCACGACGACTCCGTCGTCGACGACCTTCGCGCGGAGCAGGTTCATCGACGGTGAGCCGATGAAACCGGCGACGAACGCGTTGGCGGGACGGTCGTAGAGTTCGGTGGGGCTGGAGAACTGCTGCAGCACCCCGTTCTTCAGGACGGCGACGCGATCGCCCATCGTCATCGCCTCGACCTGGTCGTGGGTGACGTAGACGGTGGTGGTGCCGAGACGGCGTTGCAGCGCCGCGATCTCGGTGCGAGTCTGCACGCGCAGCTTCGCATCGAGGTTCGACAACGGCTCGTCCATGCAGAACACCTGTGGCTCGCGCACGATCGCGCGTCCCATCGCGACGCGCTGGCGCTGACCACCGGACAGCTTGGCGGGCTTGCGGTCGAGGAACTGGGTCAGGTCCAGGATCTTCGCCGCTTCCTCGACCTTGCGGCGACGCTCGTCCGCGCTCACACCGCGCATCTTCAGAGCGAAGCCCATGTTCTCGGCGACCGTCTTGTTCGGGTACAGCGCGTAGTTCTGGAAGACCATCGCGATGTCGCGGTCCTTCGACGGCACACCGGTCATGTCCTTGCCGCCGATGGAGATCGACCCCTCGTCGATGTCCTCGAGCCCGGCGAGCATGCGCAGCGCGGTGCTCTTGCCGGATCCGGACGGTCCGACGAGGACCACGAACTCACCGTCCTCGATGTCGAGGTTCAGCGAATCGACCGCAAAGGTGTCGGAGTTCTCGTAGATGCACGAGGCGTTGCGGTAGGTGATGTCGGCCATGATGGAAGTCCTTGCTGGTAAAAGGAATCGGGTCTACTTGATGGCGCCGAACGACAGGCCGCGCACGAGCTTGTTCTGGGCGAGCCAGCCCGCGAGCACGACGGGCAGCGCCGCCATCGTCGCGGCGGCGGACAGCCGGGCCCAGTACAGGCCCTCACCGGTGATGAAGCCGACGAGGAAGACGGGAATTGTCTGCGCCTGAACAGCGGTCAGGTTGACGGCGAAGAAGAACTCGTTCCACGAGAAGATCACGCAGATCAGGGCGGTCGCAGCGATGCCGGGGGAGACGAGCGGCAGGATCAGCTCGCGCACCGCCGTCCACAGGCTCGCGCCGTCCATGCTCGCCGCCTCGAGCAGCTCGCCCGGGACCTCGAGGAAGAACGACCGCATCATCCACACCGCGATGGGCAGGTTCATCGCCGTGTACAGGATGATCAGGGCCCAGATGTTGTCGAGCAGGCCGACGTTCGCGACGATCACGTACAGCGGGATGATCGCCGCGACGATGGGCAGCATCTTCGTGCTGATGAAGAAGAACAGCACGTCCTTCGTCTTCTTCACCGGCCGCAGCGACAGCGCGAAGGCCGCCGGCACGCCGAGCAGCAGGACCAGCACCGTCGAGACGATCGTGGCGAAGGCCGAGTTGAGCAGGGCCGTGCCCACTCCGGTCTCGAACACCGCCCGGAACTGGTCGAGGGTGGGGGTGAAGAAGAACTTCGGTGGATCGGAGTAGGCGTCGGCCTCCTGCTTGAAGGCGGTGAGCACCATCCAGAAGACCGGGAAGAAGAATCCGATGGCGGCGATCCACGCGACCACACCCCAGGGATTGAACTTGCGGTTCTTGCGCTTCCGGGCCGTGCGCATGACACGGCCGGTGGGTGCCGTGGTGTCCGAAGCCTGCGGCTGCGTGGCCGTGGTGCTCATGCCGCTTCCTCCTTGCCGGTGAACGATGTGAAGATCAGGCGCAGCGCGAAGGTGGCGATGACGATCGTGCCGATGACGACCACGACACCCATTGCCGCGGCCTGGCCGATGTCGAAGCCGAGGAACGCGCGCTGGTAGATGTAGAACGGCAGGTTGGAGCTGGCCGTGCCGGGTCCGCCCTGGGTCATCATGTAGATCGCGTCGAACGTGTTCACCAGGTAGATCGCGCCGAGAACGGTGCCGAGTTCGATGAACCGGCGCAGATGCGGCAGCGTCAGTTCGCGGAACAGTGCGAAGGCTCCGGCGCCGTCGACGCGGCCGGCCTCGAGGATGTCGCGGGGCATCGACTGCAGGCCGGCGAGGATGAGCAGCATCATGAACGGCGTCCACTGCCACACCAGCGCGACCATCACGGCCGGGAGCGGGAACCGGCTGATCCAGTCCACCTCTCCCAATCCGAAGGGGGAGAGAACGAAGTTGACGATGCCGAAAACGGGATCGAACATCGACGTCTTCCAGATCAGTGCACTGGCGACCGGGGTGACGAGGAACGGCGTGATGAGCAGGGTCCGTGCGATACCGCGGCCGAGGAACGCCCGGTCGAGCAGGAGCGCAAGAAGCAGTCCGAGTATCACGGAGATCAGGACCGTGCCGACGATGAGGATCACCGTGTTCAGGGTGACCTGCCAGAACTGGCTGTCCTGGAAGACGTCGACGTAGTTCTGGAGTCCGACGAACCGGCGGGAGCCGGGGCTGACGAGGTTCCAGGACTGGGTCGAGTAGTACAGCGTGAACAGGAACGGGATCTGTGTGACAACGATCGTGAAGATCAGGGCCGGGAGCAGGGGGCCGCGCCGGCGCCATCCCTCGGCGCGGGAGATCTGCTCCTCCTTCGCTTCCCGTACGGCGCGGATGCGCTCGTCGGCGTCCGGTGCGGGACGCTGCGCTGCAGGTGCGGTCATGACGTCTTCTCCCGGTAGGTCGCGCCGACGGCCTCGGCGTACTTCTGTGCCTGGTCGAGGGCGTCCTCGACGCTCTGCCGTCCGGCGATGGCGGCGCTGATCTGCTGGCTGACCCGGGTGCCGAGATCTTGGAACTCGGGGATGGCCACGAACTGGACGCCCGTGTACGGGACGGGGTCGACCGTGGGGTTCTGCTGGTCGGCTCCCTCGATGGATTCGAGGGTGATCGGGCCGTAGGCCGCGGCGGCCTCGGCGTATTCGGGGATCTCGTAGGTCGACAGTCGGCTGCCCGGCGGCACCCGCTCCCAGCCGAGTTGCTCGCCGACGGTGCGCAGGTACTGCTGGTCGGTCATCCACGAGATGAACTTCCAGGCGTCCTCGGTGTGTTCGCTGCTCGCGGGGATGCCGAGCGACCAGGTGTAGAGCCAGCCCGAGCGGTCCTTCTCCTGGACGGGCGCGGCCGCGTAGCCGATCTTCCCGACGACGTTGCTCGACGCGGGATCCTCGAGGGTCGAGACGGCGGAGGTGGAGTCGTACCACATGGCGACCCGGCCCTGCGCGAGTTGCGTGGCGCACTCGCTGAATCCGCTCGTCGCGGCACCGGGCTGACCGTACTCGCGGACGAGGTCGACATAGAACTGCACCGCTTCGCGTACCTCGGGACTGTTCAGCTGTGCGTTCCAGTTCTCGTCGAACCACCGTCCGCCGAAGGTGTTGATGACGGTGTCGAGCGGTGCGAGCAGCTCACCCCAGCCGGGCTTGCCGCGCAGGCAGATACCGTTGATGTCGGGGCTGTCGAGCTGCGCTGCGGCCTCGGCGACCTCGGTCCAGGTCGGCGGGTCGGACAGCGTGATGCCGGCCTGTTCGAACAGGTCCTTGCGATACATGAGGAACGACGATTCGCCGTAGAAGGGCACCGAGTACAGATCGCCCTCGTACGAGAGTGCTTCGCGCAGCGAGGGAATGATGTCGTCGGCGTCGTAGCCGTCGGTCTGCTCGATGTACGGTGACAGATTCGTGAGCCAGCCGTACTCCGCCCACTGGGGAGTCTCGTAGTTGCTGATCATCACGACGTCGAACTCGCCACCGCCCATCGCCGTGGACGCGGTGATCTTGGCGCGGGCCTGGTTCTCGGAGAGGGTGACGAACTTCAGGTCGATCTCCGGGTTCTCGGCCTCGAACTGCGACGCGAGTTGCTGTGCGTCCTGCATCTGGGAGTTCGACACCATCGCGATGGTGACGGTGCGGCCGGACGTACCGATTGATCCTGCACCGGCACAACCGGTCAGTGCGACGCTCAGGGCCACGGCTCCTGCCGCGGCCGCGCGGATGGATCTTCTTGCTGTAGGCACGATGGTCTACCTCATTTCGGTGGTGCCTCGTCCTTCGGGGTGCCGTTCTCGAGGGCGTTGGTCGGGATGGTCGAGCAGGTACTGGGCGCACGCGATGTCGCAGACGAGCATGTTCGCGAGACCGCCTCGGAGAGCACCGAGTACAGCGCGGTGCTTGGACTGTCCGCCGGTGACGAGAATCGTGGCGGGGCAGTCGCGGACGTCGTCGAGAGGTACCGACATGGTGCGGCTTTCGAGTTCGCCGTGCACGGCGGTGCCGTCGGCACGGAAGAACCGGCCGCCGATCTCACCGACCGCACCGAGGCCGTCGAGTTCGTGGAGCATCGTGGTGTCGAGGAAGCTGCCCTCGAACAGGGTGGTCGAGGTCGACACGGCGCCCACACCGAAGATCATCGCCTCCGCGCGGCGCCCGACCTCGAGCGTGCGGGAGATCAACGAGTCGGCGCGCATCGACGCGACCGTGGACGGATCGGCGTACAGCGGTGTGGGAAGCCGGAGCGGTTGCGCCCGAAGCTGTTCTGCGCAGCGGCCGAGGACGAACTCGGTGCCGGTCTGGTAGGCGCTCGTGGAGAGGGAGCCGTCGAGTTGGACGATCGTGGCGCAACTGGCGACACCCGACGGGATGGCCTGTGCCACGGCGACGGTCTCCGGACCCCACGTGAATCCGAGGGTGTCGGAGGGGTGGAGACGGCGGGTGAGCAGGCCGGCGGCGGCGCGCCCGAGGGCGGTGAAGCTTGCGGAGTCCTCGATCGGACCCGCGTCGTCGACCCGGCGCCCGACCACCACGGCCTCGACGAGCCCGTATCGCTCTTCGAGTGCCCGTTCGGTCTCGGCGTGCAGGTCGTCGCGCCAGGCGGGTGGCACGGTGACCTCGATGCGCACCAGGCCCTGGGCGCGAGCGCGCGCGACGAGCCGGCCGGCGGTGGGACGGGAGACGCCGAGACGCTGCGCCACCTCGGCCTGCGTGAGTCCGTCGAGGTAGTAGAGCGTTGCGGCCCGCACGGCGAGACGGAGATCATCGGTGGATACCGGGCTCTCCGTGTCCGGGATGTTGGTGGGGCCGGGGGCGGTCACGAGCTCTCCTTGGTGTGAGCAGTATTCGGACGCTCCGTGAGCATCTGCTCAGGGGTGCGTGCATCTGCTCAGTACGTTAGCATCACAGTGTGACCCACACAACAGTTCGCCCGCCGCTCCCGGACACGATGCGTGCCGCCGTACTTCTCGAACCGGGCCGCATCGAGATGCAGGAAAGGCCACTACCTGCACCGGAGCCCGGCGACGTCCTCGTCCGGGTGACCACCGTAGGGGTGTGCGGTTCGGACGCGCACTACTACCGCGAAGGACGTATCGGCGAGTTCGTCGTGACCGATCCGATCGTGCTCGGCCACGAGGCTTCCGGGGTCGTGGTCGCGGTCGGGGACGGTGTTCCGCAGAGCCGGATCGGCGAGCGGGTCTCGATCGAACCGCAACGCCCCGACCCGCTCACCGAGGAGACGCGCCGCGGCGACTACAACCTGTGCCCGCACATGCGCTTCTTCGCCACACCGCCCGTCGACGGCGCGCTGTGCGAGTACGTCACCATCGGGGCGGCCTTCGCGCATCCCGTTCCGGACACCGTGTCCGACGATGCCGCCGCCCTGTGCGAGCCGCTGTCGGTCGGTATCGCGGCCGTCCGGAAGGCCCGTGTCACCGCCGGCTCACGAGTCCTCGTCACCGGTGCCGGGCCCGTGGGCATCGTCGTCGCACAGGTCGCGCGCGCCTTCGGTGCGGTCGAGGTCGTCGTCACCGACCTCGACGAGCGACGACGCGAGACCGCACTGTCGTTCGGGGCGAGCGCTGCGCTCGATCCCAGCGTCGACGACCCGTCGGCCCTGCGCGTGGACGCCTACGTCGACGCGTCCGGCGCCCCCGCCGCCGTCGATTCGGGCATCCGCGCGGTCCGTCCCGGCGGCACCGTCGTCCTCGTCGGATCCGGCGCCGAGACGATGACCCTGCCGGTGCAGTGGGTCCAGAACCGCGAACTGATCCTGACCGGCGTGTTCCGTTACGCGAACACGTGGCCGACCGCGCTCGCGCTCCTCGGGGCGGGACGGGTCGATCTCGACTCGATGGTCACCGCCCGGTTCCCCCTCGACAAGACCGCCGACGCACTCGAATCCGATCGGACACCCGGAAACATCAAGGCCGTCGTGGACGTGACCGATCCGGCGGGAAAGGACTGAAGATCCATGCACGTGAACGAGCAGACGCTTCCCGAGTTGGGTGTGCCCGTCCCGACCTACCGTCGGGACGACGTCTCCGTCGGCATCGTGCACTTCGGTGTGGGCGGATTCCACCGCGCGCACCAGGCGATGTACGTAGACCGGCTCCTCGAACAGGGGAAGGCGAAGGAATGGGGTATCTGCGGCGTCGGGGTGCTCCCCGGTGATCGCCGTATGCAGGAGGCGCTCGCCGTCCAGGACCACCTGTACACGCTGGTGCTCACCCACCCCGACGGCACCTGGGAGCCGCGGGTGATCGGCTCCATCGTCGACTATCGTTACGCCCCAGACGATCCCGAGGCGGTCGTCGAGCTCCTCGCGGCCCCGACCACCCGGATCATCTCGCTGACCGTCACCGAGGGCGGTTACAACATCCGTCACGACACCGGTGAGTTCGACGTCGACGATCCGGCCGTGCAACACGATCTGCGGTCCGGCGAACCCCCGGCCACCGTCTTCGGTCTCGTCACCGAGGCTCTCGCCCGGCGCCGGGAGCGAGGACTGCGCGCTCCGACGGTGATGTCGTGCGACAACATCGAGGGCAACGGAACCGTCGCGCGTCGCGTCTTCAGCGAATACGCGCGCCTTCTGAATCCCGATCTCGCAGAATGGATCACCGAGCACGTCCGTTTCCCCAACTCGATGGTCGACCGGATCACCCCGGTGACCACCGACGAGGTGGTCTCGGCGCTCTCCGAACGCTTCGACGTGCAGGACCGCTGGCCGGTCGCCGCCGAACCCTTCACCTCCTGGGTGCTCGAGGAGGACTTCGCCGACGGGCGACCGCCCTTCGAGGATGCGGGAGTCCAGATCGTCGACGACGTCGCTCCCTACGAGCTGATGAAGTTGCGTCTGCTCAACGCCGGTCACCAGGGACTCTGCTATTTCGCGTATCTCATGGGATACCGCCTCGTCCACGAGGCCGCGCAGGATCCGCTCCTCGCCGGATTCGTCCGTGCGTACATGGACACCGAAGCGACACCGACCCTGAAACCGGTGCCGGGCATCGATCTCGACGAGTACAAGACCACCCTGATCGAGAGGTTCGCGAACCCCGAGATCCGGGACACGATCGCACGCCTGTGCGCCGAGTCGTCCGATCGCATTCCGAAGTGGCTGGTGCCCGTGATCCGGGAGAACCTTGCCGCCAATGGGCACGTGCGGTTGTCCGCGGCGATCGTCGCTTCGTGGGCGCGCTACGCCGAAGGCATCGACGAACAGGGACAACCGATCGAGGTGGTCGACCGGCTCGCCGACACGCTCGTCCCGATCGCGCGAGGACAACTCACGCATCCCACCGCCTTCATCGAGAACGCCGAGGTCTTCGGTGATCTCGCGCAGAACCACCGTTTCGTCGACGCCTACACCTGGGCGCTCAACGCCCTGCACAGCGACGGCGCACGCGCCACCCTGAAGGAACTTCCGGGGGAGCCGGAATGAACGGCCACGCCCTCGTCGTCGGAGAAGCCCTCGTCGACATCGTCCACCGCGGCGGCGCCGAACCCGTCGAGCACGTGGGCGGGAGTCCGCTCAACGTCGCGCTCGGTCTGGGCCGGCTCGGCCGGCCCGTGCAGTTCACGACACGCGTCGGCACCGACGCCCGCGGACGGCGGATAGTCGATCACCTCGCGGCCTCCGGGGTGTCGCTGACGCCGGGGAGCGCAGCAGCCGAGCGCACGGCGACCGCGCAGGCGGAGATCGACGAGAAGGGTTCCGCGACGTACGAATTCGACATCGTCTGGGATCCTGTCGAGCCGCCGCCGTCGGTGGACGCCGTGCTCGTGCACACCGGGTCCATCGCGACGGTGCTCGAACCCGGCTGCGATCTCGTCGCCGAACTCGTTGCGCAGCAGGCAGGAACATCCACGGTGAGCTTCGATCCGAACGTCCGACCGGCGCTGATCGACGACCCGGCGCGCGGACGGGAACGGATCGAACGTCTGGTCTCGCTCGCCGACGTGGTCAAGGCCAGCGACGAGGACCTGACGTGGTTCGCGCCCGATCGTAATCCCCTCGACACCGCGCGGGATTGGCTCTCGCGAGGGCCGGCGATCGTTGCGGTGACCCGTGGAGAACAAGGTGCGGTGGCGCTGTGCGCGGCCGGGACTGTCGAGGTACCCGCCGTGCGGGTCGAGGTGGTCGACACGGTCGGCGCCGGCGACGCCTTCACCACCGGTCTGCTCGACGGATTGTGGACCTGCGGTCTCCTCGGGGCCGACCGTCGGGAACGACTGCGTGGCATTGGGATCGACGATGTGCGCGATGTGTTCGACATCGCCGCGTGGACGTCCGGTCTGACGGTGGCCCGCGCCGGTGCCGACCTGCCCACGCTGGCCGACCGCACCGCGGCCCGGGAGGCGGCGCGATGACGCTCGTCGCCGGGATCGATTCGTCCACCCAGTCCTGCAAGGTCGTCGTGTGCGACGCCGACACCGGGGCCGTCGTGCGCGAGGGTCGCGCTCCCCATCCGTCCGGCACCGCGGTCGACCCGCTGGAGTGGCGTGCTGCCTTCGAGCGGGCGTGTTCGGAAGCGGGCGGACTCGACGACGTCTCGGCGATCTCGGTGGGAGCGCAGCAGCACGGCATGGTGTGCCTCGACGAGCGCGGCGACGTGGTCCGCGACGCGTTGTTGTGGAACGACACGAGATCCGCAGCGGCAGCGACCGATCTCGTCGACGAGGCCGGTGGCGCGGGCGCGTGGGCCGAGGCCGTGGGGGTGGTCCCGCTTGCCGCGATCACCGTCGCGAAGGCACGCTGGCTCGCCGACCACGAACCCGGCAATGCCGACCGCACGGCGGCGTTGTGCCTGCCGCACGACTGGCTGACGTGGACGATGCGCACCGACCGTGACCTCGACCGGCTCGCCACCGATCGCAGTGACGCGAGCGGCACCGGCTACTTCGACGCATCCACCGACACCTACCGACACGATCTGCTCGAACAGGCCCTGCGCCGGCCGAGCCCATTCCTCCCGCGGGTCGCCGGGCCGGCCGAGAGTGTCGGGGAGACGGTCGCCGGTGCCCTGCTCGGTCCGGGGGCCGGCGACAATGCGGCGAGCGCGCTGGCTCTCGACGTCCGCGAAGGCGATGTGGTCGTCTCGATCGGCACGTCGGGCGTGGTGTGCGCCGTGTCCACGACACCGGCACGCGACGCAGACGGTTACGTCGCGGGATTCGCCGACGCGACCGGCCGGCATCTGCCACTGGTGTGCACGCTCAACGGGGCCCGGGTACTGGACGCCACCGCGACGATGCTCGGGGTCGACCACACCGAGCTCACGCGGCTCGCATTCTCGGCGCCGGCGGGCAGCGACGGACTCGTGCTGGTCCCGTATCTGGAAGGGGAGCGTACCCCGAACCGTCCCGGCGCGACGGGCGCCCTGCACGGGCTGCGGCTCGGAACGGCGACGCCCGCGCATGTCGCCCGCGCGGCGTTCGAGGGCCTGCTGTGTTCGCTGGCCGACGGCATCGACCACATCCGGGCGCAGGGCACGGAGGTCCGGCGGGTGCTGCTCGTCGGCGGTGGGGCGCGCTCGCAGGCGGTGTGCGAGATGGCGCCGGCGGTGCTGGGCATGCCTGTCGACGTTCCCGAACCGGGGGAGTATGTGGCGCGGGGCGCCGCCAGGCAGGCGGCGTGGGTGCTGCGCGGAGGCGACGAGCCCCCGGCGTGGGAATCCGGCGCGACACGCCGCTACGAGGCCGACCCGACCCCGCACGTGCGGGAGCGCTACGCGGAGGTGCGGGACCTGACGGACGGTTCGGACATCGCCCTGGAATCACGCTCGGTGGGATGAGAACACTCGCTCGGCACCGGGGTCATGCGATCGGATCGGTGAGCAGGTCGAGGAAGAGTCTCGCGGCCCTACTGGGGGACGCGTTGGTGCGTCCGACGAGTGCGAGAGTGCGGCACCGGTTTTCGGTGTTCATGCGAATCCGCCGAAGCCCGCTGCGCTGCGCGATCGGTTCGGGCACGACCGCCACTCCGAGGCCGTAGCGGACCAGTTCGAGGAGCCGGTCCATGTCGCCGACCCGGAACGTGATGTGCCGGTGCACTCCCGCAGCCGCGAACAACGACTCGATCGTGGTCTGCAGACCGGTGCCCGCGTGGAAATCGACGAACGAACAGGACTGCAGGTCGTGCATCTCGATGTCCGTCACCGCAGCGAGCGGATGATCCGGGGCCGCGACGACGGTCAGTTCCTCACGGTAGGTCCGGAGGGCGGTCAGCCCCGACCTGAGCGGGCGTGCATCGAGTGCGACGAATGCCAGGTCCAGCTCCGCTGTGGTCACGGCATCGAAGAGTTCGTCCGTGGTCGCTTCTCTCAGCGTCACTCCGATTCCCGGAAACCTGCCGTGCAGGCGCGCCAGCAGTGCGGGGAGGTCCACTGCGGTGAACGTCTGCACCGTCCCCAGCGTCAGTGTGCCCAGTTCTCCGGTCCGCAACCGGTCGACGGCGGCCACCGCGTCCTGTGCTTCCCCGAGCATTCTCTGCGCATAGGGATAGAGCACCTTGCCGGCATCGGTCGGGACCACCGAGCGGGTGGTGCGTTCGAACAACGGTGTTCCCAGCTCGTTCTCCAGCGCGCGGACGGAGGCGCTGAGGGCCGACTGGGACAGGTGCACGGATTCGGCGGCACGGGTGAAGTGACCGTGCTCGACGACCGCCAGGAAATGGCGGAGCTGACGAAACTCCATTGATCGATTCTACTTCTGGGATCGATCAATTTATCCCGTTGGACAGATCGGTGGACGGCGTTCGACGATCGGATCCATGTCACGCACCGATATCTCGACGCCTCGCATGGATCGCCGACTCGTCGCGGTGATGGCCTTTGCCTCGGGGTTGGTGGTGGCCAACAGCTATTACGCGCAACCGCTGGTCGGCGCCATCGCCGAGACCTTCGACGCCTCCACTGCCGAGGTCGGGCTCGTGGTCACGGCCGGACAGATCGGGTACGCGCTCGGCCTGGCGTTCCTCGTTCCCGTCGGGGACATGGTCGAACGACGGACACTCCTGCGCTGGATGCTCCTCGTCACCGCTGCCGGTTTGCTGGTCATGGCGTGGTCGCCGGACTGGCGGATCCTGGCGGCGTGCGCCGTCCTGGTCGGTACGGGATCGGTCGTGGGCCAGGTGCTGGTGCCTTTCGCGGCGAGTCTCGCCCGCGACGACGAGCGTGGACGTGTCATCGGCAACGTCATGACCGGTCTGTTGCTGGGCATCCTGCTGTCCCGCGTGGTGGCAGGACTGATCGCCGAGGTGGCAGGCTGGCGGGCGGTGTTCGTATGCGCAGCGGTGCTGATGCTGCTCACCGTGCTGTTGATCCGCATCCTGCCGGAGTCGGTCCCCACCACCGATGCCGGGTACCGTGCGGTGCTGGCCTCGGTACTCCGACTGATGTCCGCCGAAGCCGTTCTGCGGCAACGGATCGCGTACGGCGCACTGACGTACGCGTCGTTCGGGGTGTTCTGGACGAGCGTGGGATTCCTCCTCGCCGGACCGGGATACGAGTGGTCCGATGCGCGCATCGGGATGTTCACCCTCTTCGGGGTCGCGGGTGCGTTGGCCGCCCGTGTGGCGGGTGCTCTCGCCGACCGGGGATATGCGCGTCGCCAGACCGGATTCTTCGTCGCCGTCACCGCGGCGAGTTTCGTGCTGCTCGCCGTCGGGGAGCGTCACGTCGTCGCGCTGGCGATCGGGGTCGCACTGCTCGATCTGGGGATCCAGGGAACACACATCAGCAACCAGAGTCTGATCTACCCGCTTCGGTCCGACGCTCGAAGTCGCCTCAACACCGCCTACATGACCTGCTACTTCCTCGCAGGATCGCTCGGGAGTGTGCTGTCCACCCTCGCGTACTTCGGTGGAGGCTGGAAAGCGGTGTGCGTGCTGGGGGCAGTCTTCCCCACCTGTGGTCTCGGGCTCTGGATTCGCGAGATGCAGGGCGTGAGGCGTGCGCGGACATGCGTTCCCGTCGAGCAGGCCGGGAACGCCTGACACCGCAGTGATCCCCCCGAGATTCCGGACGTGCGGCCGGCGGGTCTAGTGTTCGGCGATGTGAGTAGACGCACCGAAGTGGTGTCCGCGCCGATCCGGCGCCTCGCGAACCGGTTGACGCACAGCCCGGCCAGGGTGGTGGCGCTGGGCTTCGCCGCAGCGATCGCGGTGGGCACGGTGCTGCTGCTGACCCCGGCCGCGACGCAGTCGGGTACCGGAGCAGGCGTGATGGCGGCGCTGTTCACCGCGACCTCCGCGACGTGCCTGACCGGCCTGATCGTCGTGGACACGCCCACCCACTGGTCCGGATTCGGGCAGGGTGTGATCGTCGGGCTGATCCAGGTGGGTGGACTCGGCATCATGACGATGGCCTCGTTGATCGGTTTGGTGCTGGCCGACCGGATCGGCCTGAAGGCCCGGCTCAACGCTGCGGCGGAGGTTCGTACGTCCGGACTCGGCGACGTCCGCAGTGTCGTCGTCGGTGTGGTGCGTACCAGCGTGCTCATCGAAACCGTCGTGGCGTCGGCCCTGGCGCTCCGTTTCGCCGTGGGCTACGACGAAACCCCGGCCCGAGCGGTGTGGCTGGGGGTCTTCCACGCGATCTCGGCGTTCAACAACGCGGGGTTCGCTCTCTACAGCGACAACATCGTCGGGTTCGCCGCCGATCCGTGGATCTGTGTGCCGTTGATGATCGCGGTGATCCTCGGTGGCATCGGGTTTCCGGTGCTGTTCGAACTCGGCAGGCACCTGAGAGGACACCGGAAGCGCTGGTCGCTGCATACCCGGTTGACGGTGGTGGTGACCGCGGTGCTTCTGGTGGTGGGCCCGCTGCTGGTCCTGGCGCTCGAATGGAATCACACTCTGCAGGGGCACGATTGGGGCGCGAAGCTTCTCACGGCCACCTTCCAGGGCGTCATGCCGCGCACCGCGGGGTTCAACAGCGTCGACTACGCCCAGGTGGACAACGCGACATTGCTGGTGACCGATGTACTGATGTTCATCGGAGGCGGGAGCGGCGGCACCGCCGGCGGTATCAAGGTCACGACGTTCGCCCTGCTGATGTTCGTCATCGCCGCCGAGGTCCGGGGCGAGAAGTCCGTGACGGTGTTCGATCGGCGCATCGATCCGCGTCTCCAACGCCAGGCCCTGGCGGTGGCGTTGATCGGTGTGGCGCTGGTGATGGTGCCGACACTCGTGCTTCTCGCCGGTACCGCATTCGACCTCGACGTACTGCTGTTCGAGGTCACCTCGGCGTTCGCGACCGTGGGGCTGTCCACCGGCATCACCGCTCAGTTGCCGTCCTGGGGACAACTGATCCTGGTGGCGCTGATGTATCTGGGCCGGATCGGACCCATCACGCTCGTCAGTGCATTGGCGGCCCGAGACCGTGGTCGCCGCTACGAACTACCCACAGAAAGGCCCTTCATTGGCTAGGAAACCGGCCGCCGATGTCGTCGTCGTCCTGGGGCTCGGACGATTCGGCAAATCGCTTGCGCTCGAACTGATGGCTCAGGGCACCGAGGTGCTCGGTATCGATGCGAGCGAAGCGGTGATCGAGAAGGTGTCGGGCCGGCTCACACACGCCGCCGTCGCCGACACCACCGACGAGGAATCACTTCGGCAGTTGTCGGTGCACGAATACGGCCGGGCGGTCGTGGGGATCGGGTCCGACCTCGAGGCGAGCCTCCTCACGGCCTCGGCGTTGATCAACATGGCGGTACCGAACGTGTGGGCCAAGGCGATCAGCAACGCGCACGCCCGGATCCTCACCCAGATCGGTGTGCATCACGTCGTGCGACCCGAGCACGACATGGGCAAACGCGTTGCGCACCTGGTGCGTGGGCGGATGATGGACTACATCGAGTTCGACGACGGCTTCGCCATGGTCAAGACGGTCGCACCGGCATTCGCCGTAGGAAAGCCTTTGTCGCAGACGACGATCCGAAGCCGCTACGGCGTGACGGTGGTGGCGATCAAGCGACCGGGGGAGGGATTCACCTACGCCACGGCCGACACCGTGATCTCTCCCGGCGACACGATCATCGTCTCCGGGCAGGCGCGCGACACCGAACGGTTCGCCGAACTGGCGTGAGGTCGGATCGGGCGACGGGAAAGGGTGTCGGCCGTCACACCCCCACGTGTCATACTTTTGGTATGACGCCGGGTAACGCCTACGTTCACCACGATGTGGTCGTCATCGGTGCCGGTATCTCCGGTCTCGGTGCCGCGGTCCACTCGCGCCGACACGGTATCGACTTCGTCGTCCTCGAGAAGGCCGACGCGATCGCCGGAACCTGGCGGGACAACACCTACCCCGGCTGTGCATGCGATGTGCCGTCGGCGCTCTATTCCTACTCCTTCGCGCCCAACCGCGAGTGGTCCCGCTTGTTCGCCGGACAGGCCGAGATCCGGCGGTACATCGAAGGCGTGGCCGAGACGAACGGAGTGCTCCCGCACATTCCCGGGCTCGACACCTTTCCCGGTGAGGTGTTCCACTCCTCCCGATGGAACCATCGGTACGACCTGCGCGGAAAACGCGTCGCGGTGGTCGGGACCGGCGCGTCCGCGGTGCAGTTCGTTCCCGAGATCCAGCCGGACGTTGCCGAACTGCACCTGTATCAGCGCACCGCCCAATGGGTGCTGCCGAAACCCGACTATCCCCTCCGGCGTCTCGAACGTGCCGTCCTGCGCCGAGTGCCGGGTGCCCACGAAATGTTGCGACGATCCGAGTACGCGATCATGGAAATGCTGGGGCTCGGCTTCCGGAACCCGGTGTTCATGAAGGCGCTGCAGCAGGTCGGCCGGGCATGGTTGCGTCTGCAGGTGCACGACCGGCGACTACGCGACCTCCTCACACCGGAGTACACGCCGGGTTGCAAACGCATGCTGTTCTCCAACACCTACTACCGATCCCTGACCCGGTCGAACGTCGAAGTACATCCCACCGCCGTGGCGTCGGTGCGGGGAAATGTGGTGATCGGCGGCGACGGTGTCGAACGCGAGGTGGACGCCGTCATCTTCGGTACGGGTTTCCACATCCTGGACATGCCGATCGCCGGGCGGATCGTCGACGGGCAGGGTCGTAGCCTCGACGATCACTGGAGTGGCAGCCCCCAGGCGTATCTCGGAACGACGGTCGCCGGTTTCCCCAATGCCTTCGTGCTGCTCGGCCCCTCGTTGGGCACCGGACACACGTCCGCCTTCACGATCCTGGAAGCGCAACTGGGATACGTCATGCAGGCGCTGATCCGAGCGCGGCAGGAGGGATGGACCCGGATGGAGCCGCGACGGGCCGTGCAGGATGCCTTCAGCCGGACGGTGCAGGACGCACTCGACGGGACGGTGTACAACGCCGGCGGTTGTCGTAGTTACTTCTTCGATGTCAACGGCCGCAACAGTTTCAACTGGCCGTGGTCCACGGACCGGATGCTGCGGGAGCTGTCGACGTTCGACGAGGCGGCGTTCGATGTCTCCTCGGTCCCACCCGTACGAATGTGATCGGTCGGGCGGGGAATCGTCCTCAGGAGGGGTCTTCGATGCGCAGACCGAGATGAGCGGCGAAGTGTCCTGCCAGTTCGACGGCCTGATGGGCGCTGATCGTCGCACCCTTCATACCGCCCATGTTGCGGATCGTGTCGATCCGCAGGCCGCGCAGATCCACCTGGTCGAGGGTTGCGCGGTCGACGTCGAGGACGCCGACGGAACAGTCCTCGAAGGCGACGCGGGTGAACGTGCCGCCTCCCAGATCCAGTTCGTCGAGGATGCAGCCGCGGAAGAGCACGTCGCGTCCCGTGGCGGCCCGCAGATTGACCAGGCCGAGTTTCGAATCCGCGATCGTGACGCTGCGCAGATCCGCGTCGAAGAGGTCCAGCGCACCGATCCGGCTGTCCCGGATGTGCACGCGGTGCAGGCCGCTGCGCGGCGCGAACAGATTCGGTGCCTGCATGCGCTCGACCAGAGTGTCGCGCAGGCGTGCGCTCGTGAGGTCGCTGTCGGCGACGATCGGTGCGACGAGCGAACATTCGGACAGGATGATCCCGGCCAGATCACGACCCGTCAGGTCGGTGTCGGTGTAGCGGCTGTTCTCGAAGATTCCGTGCGCGAGCAACTCGTCGCCGTCCGCGTCGGTGAGGACGCCGAGGTCCGGGGCGTCGATCCTCGGCGGGCGGGTGGTGGAACGAGCAGCCATGGTTCTCGGGGCCTCCGGATCGGTGGGGTGTCTGCGGTCCAGCTTCCCAACCCGTCGGGTTCGCGGGAACGTGGGGGACAGGCCCGTTCCCGATTGCGATGTGCTACTCGGGCTATGCGGGTCGACGCTGCTGGGCCGCTCGCGCTCGGTGCCGGCGCACTGCAGCGCGGTTCGCGCAGCGCACGGAGCAGTACTGCTGGCGGCCGTTGCGGGTGATGTCGACGACCACGGCCGAGCACGGGTTGGTCGGGATGTCCGCTGCGGCGCACCGGTGGAGGCGGTGCATTCCACGAGTGGTGAGGTGCAGTGCCGTGCCGACGCTGATCACCGCGCGCAGTACGTCGGGGAGCGGTTGGACCTCGTCGCGGTAGTGCAGGTGCCACCCCTCGCCGTCGTGATCGGTCAGCCGGGGATAAGCCGCTGCGGCGGCCATCTGCTCGTTGAGCAGGCGCGCACGTTCCCTGGGGTCGGACGCGTCGACGACGGCGAGCCAGTCGTCTATGACCTCACGGGTGCGCTGATGGTCGTCGGGCGCGGTCGGGAAGTCCATGGTCATGCCCACCTCGCGCGTACGGGCCATGATGCCGGCCCGATCGTCGGGCCAGTCGCCGGCCAGCGACGCCGCGAGGAGGACCGCATACTCGCCGTAAGGGTTGAGATGCTTAAGGGCATTACATCATGGCGGTGGGCATGACCGCCATCGAAGCTCGGAACCCACAGGAATGCCCGACCTCGACCCGTCCTCACGAACACGCATGGAGTGTGGAGTCGAGCCACGCCACGTCGATCGGACAGGTGCTGTACGTGCGCTGTGTCGGGTGCGGGACTCGGCGTGTCGATCTCGGCGCGGCCCCGTTCGTTCCGCCGTCCACGATGAGTGCCGAAGTGTCCCAGCATGATTGAAACATCGTTCGAGAACCGGGTATGCGCCGGTGCTCGTCAGAAGTCGCCCTCGGCGACCTGGAAGCACACCAGTCCCATCCGTCGCCACATGCGCACCACCTGATCGCGATCGTCGAGCACCGCGATGATGCGATAGCGGTGCCGGATGTGACGGTCGAACAGCTCGGCCTTGACGATCGAATCCTTCCGGTTGTCGCCGGCCGGACGCATGTACAGCTCGTCGTAGGGGATGTCGTGCCGGGCGAGCCACTCCTCGGTTTCCGGTCGGCACACGCCGTCGCGTCCCGAGAGCAGCGCGATCGCCGCCCTGTCGGGTGCGGCGGCGAACCCTCGCACCGCGGCCTCGACCGCCGGGGAGACGGTGTCCTCGCCCACCCTGTGCCAGTGGAAGGGACTCCGGTCGCTCATGTGCGCGAGCGTTCCGTCGATGTCGACGAGCCAGGCCGCCGGCAGCGTCGGATCCTCGACGTATCGCGCCGGTGGTGGGGGCGCGGTGCTCGGCGGCCGGTGCCGTTGCCGCCCCGGTTTCCTGCGATCGCGCGTCTTCTTCGTCACGGACGATGTATACCCACTCCGACGACTACGTGTGCATGCGCCCGGCCCGCGAGAGGGACGAAGATCGTGCCGCCGGACCGGCGGGTCCCGGAGACGACCGGCGAGGCGGCATCGCGGATCCGTCGGCTCGGCGCCACGGCCACGCGACCGAATGCGAAATGTTCTGTCGGACAACACGTGCCATGATTCCTGGGCGCATCAATGCCGATGGGGGATCCAGCAGTCCGGACACCCGAGCGAACGCTGTGCCCACCTTCGTGTCGTATGCGGCTGCCGCGTGCACCATCGGTACGTATGCATTGCCGATCCTCGTCTTCGGATCCCGCCGGCCCTCGACACCGGGGAACGCGAGATCGCCACCGGTGGACATCGCCCAGGCATCGTCGACGACACGTGCGAGCTTCCGCTGAACGGCAGCGGACGGCCCGTGGTCGTCGAGGAGGCGGCCCATTGCGGTGGCTTCGAGGGCGGCGACCGCCATCCCCTGGGCATAGATCGGATCGAAACTGCAGAACGCGTCGCCGAGGACGAGGAATCCGTCGGGAAATCGGTCGAGAAGGTCGTAGCGATGCCACGTGCTCGCCCGGAAGCGATACCGGACGACATCCTCGACCCATTCGGCATCCGCGATCGCGTCGTACACGTCCGGGTACCTCAGGGACCGTGCGAATTCGAGATAGTCCCTCCGGGTCGCCGGCACGGTTTCGCCGCGGACCCCGATCAGGGCCACCATGCACCGATCTGATTCGAGGGTGAGCAGGGCGGCACCGCGTGGATGTTCGGGCGTGGGCGCCATGACGATGCCCCGGTCGCTGCCGAGTGCAACCGAAGACGCACGGAACACCGCGGTGGCGTAGCCGACATCGAGTTCGACGGTGTCGACCCGGGGCTGCGGGCAGCCCTGTCTCCCGAGCCATTCGGAGGCGCGGGATCCGCGTCCGGTCGCATCGACGACGAGGTCGGTATCGAGCACCTGCTCGGCGCTTCCGTCGGCATGGCGGATGATCCGCGCACCGACCACCCGGCTGCGGTCCGCGGTCGCGACGAGACCCGCGGCATCACACCGTTCGACGATCTCGACGTTCGCCAACGCGGCCACACGGTCACGAATCCGGCGCTCCAGCAGCGAACGGCCGGCTGCCAGTACTCGAAGACCGCTCGGCCCCTGACGAATCCGGTGACCACTGAGAATCCACCGTACGTCGCCCAGGTGGTCGAGGGTGGGAACGCCTGCAGCGGTCAGCTCCTGTGACAACCCGGGGAACATCTCCTCGAGGAGTTGCTGTCCCCGTGAGATCAGCACGTGGATGTGCCGTCCCTGGGGCACCCCACGGCGTGGTTCGTCCGTGGACGGCAGCCGGTCACGATCGATCACCGTCACCTCGGCGAACCTGTCCGACAGGACACGGGCCGCCGACAATCCGCTCATGCTCGCGCCGAGAACCACGGCGCGCTCTCCGATCGGCATGATCACACCTCCTCCTCGGAATCGATCGTCGCTGCGGAAGGTGCTCGGTCGACAGGCCGGAACCTGCTCACATGTGCTCACGGCCGGACGGTGCCTCGCCGTACACCTCCAGATCCCACAGCCATCCGACGACGCGGGTGACGCCGCGGGTCAGATGTCGGCGGTACGTACTGAACGGCAGCCCGAGTCTGGCTGCCGCTGCTTCCTGTGTTGCTGCGCCGCGCACGTACGTGCGGTCCACCGCGCGGAAGAGTTTGTCGTCCCGAGGGTCGCTCGCCAAGGAATCGATCGCCTCACGAAGGAGCGCGCGCAGCACCACCGGATCGGGATCGTCGGGAGAGGACCGTTTGTGGAGGACCCTCGTGTGCAACAGGGGTTACGAGAGAGGAGATCGGGCCGACGGAGGTCGTGCAGCGCATTTCGGACCGCCTCCGCGAATTCTTTCTCCGACAGCGCGAGAGGCAGGGACATCGTGGGCTCGGGACCGCTGTGCCCCTGAACCAGAGCACGATCGGTTACGACGGTGAGCCACTCGTCGACATCCCGACGGCGGAAGTCGTGAGCGAACAGTCCGTAGTGACGATCGCCGACCGTGAAATCCGCTCCTTCGGCACGGGGGAGATCTGCGACCGCGAAGTACTCGTTCCACCGGTCGGGCTCCGCCAGCGCCAGGAAGTCCCACGACAGATGCGGCAGGGTGAAATAGCGCTGGAAGGTGAGCACCGGAACCGAGTTCATTGTCGGAGAAGGATTCTGGTAGTCAGCGCGGTCGATGACGATGCGTGTGATCGCGACACACTCGCCGGGACGGGAAGGCGCTGTCCGCCGGGCGAAATCCCACGCGGCTCGCGTCGCCGGGTCGGCACGGACATCCTCGGGTGACGCTCGCGAGAGTTCCAACAGACCGAGCACACCACGTATCGATCCGTCGGTGTCGCGCAACACGAAGAAACCCTCGGGTTGTCGCTCGAGCCATCGTCGCGCATGCACCGCGGATTCGTCTCCCTCCGACGTCCGCACGAGATCGACGATCGCGGAGTGATCGGCCTGCTCCGCACGTTCGGGTTGCGCGCTTCCCCACGACTGCCAATCCACTGGCGACAGCACACCGGGGAGATTGCGGAACACGAACTTCAGGTCCACAATGGCCTGCTGCTGTTCGCATTCTCCTGCAGAATCGAGACCGCGGCGAATGCCCTTCCACACGCGGTGGAAGGTGTACCGGTAGGCATCGGGATCGCGCCAGCGCAGATCGGCGTCGAGGACATCGCGTGCCAGATCGTGGGGAAACAATCCGTCCGGCCCTGCTTCGACGAACGACAGCTCACGGAGCCATTCGAACTCGGCGTGTGCATCGGTGAGCTCGAGGGCGTCACGCAGCAGGGCTTCGGTGGTCACCCGGGCGAGCGCACACACTTCCAGGGCGCGGCGATGTGCGATCCCCGGCTCGGTATCGAGAAACCGTCGGAGCAACATCCCGACGAGATCCGGAGGCCACGGCACACGTACATCGCCTCCTCGGACGAAGACATCCGTGAGCAGACCGAGCCCGAGCGGATGTCCGTGCGTTGCCCCGATGATCTCGTCGTGCAGTTCCTCGGGAACCCGCGCAGCGGTGAGGTAGGCGGCGCTCGTAGCGGGGTCGAAATTCCTGAGAGACACGATCCGGAGCAGATCACCCCAACCCGGATCGGTGCGCCATCCCGCGGAGGGCGGTGACCTATCGGCGATCACCGTCAGCGTCGTCGCAGGAAGGCCGGGAAGAAAATCGGTTCGGATCCAGTCGTCGAGCACGCGTAGCCGCTCGTACGAGTCCAGGAGGAGCACCCTCGGCCGGTCGCCGATGTGGCGATCCACCGACGCGAGGACCGAGCCGGGCGACGCATCCGTGTTGCGCCCGTCGATCACAGTCACCGCGCGATGGCTCCGTTCCGCAAGATCGGAGATCGCGCCGAGCAAGCAGGTCTTGCCGATGCCTCCCGGACCGTACAGGTACAGCACGGCGATCGAGGGTTCGGGGGAGTCCAGTGCGGAGCGAACGATCTCGAGTTCGGCATCGCGACCGACGAACACACGTCGCGCCCGTGCGGCGAGACGATCGCTGAGAGGCCGTGAGGACCGCGAGGCGCTCCCCATGCCACCCGATACTACGCCCGGGGGACCTACACCTAACGGTCGGGCAGTCCGACGAGCCGTGCGCTCTCGCGCCACGACCGTTCGGCCTGCTCGTCGCTGCGAGCGAGCACCGACGGTTCGCCGCGGCGCAGTGCGAGATAACCCCGGCCGTCCGGAACGTCGATGTCACCGAGAACGAGGTCTGCGAGCGTGTTCCCGGCTTCGGTCTGCGTGTTGAAGGTGTCCTGCACGATGCGGAGGAACATGCCGGCCCGCGTCCCGAGGCCGCGCCACGCCAGTCGCATCGGAGTGGGGAGTGCTCGTGCCAGACCGGTTCCGAAGACCTGGCCGGGATCGAAGGCGACCGCGGTGATCCGTCCGGCTCGAACCGTGTCGTCCTTCGACAACCTCCGCATCGTGAGGACGGTGCACAGTTTCGAGGCGGTGTAGGCGTGCTGTCCGGCCTTGCGGGGATGCGTATCGAGGTCGGGATCCCGTTCAGGGTGGGCGAGCAACCCGGCGTCGCCATGTCGTGGCGGTACCAGTCCCGCACCGGTCGCGGGGTCGCGTGTGCCGCTGGTGGTCGCAACGACGACGGCCCGGTCCGCCAGAGCCGGAAGCAACGGGCGCAGCAGCAGGTAGTGGGCGAGATGGTTGACGACGAAGGTCGTCTCGAAACCGTCGACGGTCCGCGCGGCGACGTCGCTCCGGATCATCCCGGCGTTCAGCACGAGCCCGTCGATCCGGTCGCTCCGCTCGCGAACCGTCGCCGCGAAGGTACGAACGGAATCGAGGGAGGACAGATCGAGCGGTAGTGCCTCTCCGGTGGATGCGGCGTGCCGGGCACTGTGGACGAGGCGAATCCCGTCTGCGCCCGAGATCCGTTCGGCGGCGATCGCCCCGAAACCCGACGTGCCTCCGGTCATAACCGTTGGGGCATGCGTTCCCCCTACGAGCACGGGAGCCCTGCGGCTCGGCCTGCGAGTGCGCACGGCGATGAGAATCCGGGCCGGACAGGGTCTGCCTTCGTGACAGTGGAACACATTCGACGACACGAGGAGTCACGATGCCCAGGATCACTCCGTGGTTGTGGTTCGACATGAACGCCGAGGAGGCCGCGAACTTCTACATCGGCATCTTCCCCAACTCCGAGATCGGTGAGATCACCCGCTACACCGAAGAGTCCACCGGAGGCGACATCCCGGTCCCGCCCGGGACCCCGATGACGGTCGAGTTCTTCCTCGACGGTCAGGTCTTCTACGGACTCAACGGGGGACCGCAGTTCCGGTTCTCCGAAGCGGTGTCCCTCCAGATCGACTGCGCCGATCAGGAGGAGGCCGACCACTACTGGTACGCGCTGACCGCCGACGGCGGCGAGGAATCCGCCTGCGGATGGTTGAAGGACAAGTACGGCCTGTCGTGGCAGGTGGTACCGAAACGGCTGAACGAACTGCTCGCCGACCCCGATCCGGAGGTCGCGAAGCGCGTGACCGCCGCGATGATGAAGATGCGCCGGATCGACGTGTCGGCGCTGGAGGCCGCCGCGCGCGGCTGATCGGCGCCCGAGCGCTGCGGTACGTTTCGGTGCATGACCACTCGCACCCAGCGGCTCGACGACCTGCCGTTCACCGGCAGACATCGCCGCCTGCTGACCGGCTCCGGCGTGGGCTGGGCCCTCGACGCCATGGACGTCGGGTTGATCTCGTTCGTCATGGCAGCCCTGGCCGTGCAGTGGGATCTGTCGTCGACGCAGCTCTCGTGGATCGGATCCATCGGCTTCGTCGGCATGGCGATCGGTGCGTCCCTCGGTGGTCTGCTCGCCGACCGCATCGGACGCCGGCAGGTCTTCGCCGCGACGCTGCTCGTCTACGGTCTCGCGACCGGCGCGGCGGCGCTGTCGACCTCGGTGGCGATGCTCATCGTCCTGCGGTTCGTCGTCGGACTCGGTCTCGGCGCCGAACTGCCGGTCGCGTCGACGCTGGTCAGTGAGTTCGCGCCCCGCAAGGTGCGAGGACGCGTGGTCGTGGCCCTCGAGGCGTTCTGGGCGGTCGGCTGGCTCCTGGCCGCTCTCGTCGGTTATCTCGTCGTTCCTGCCGGCGACAACGGGTGGCGGTGGGCGCTCGCCGTCGGGCTCGTCCCGGCTGCCTACGCCCTCGTCGTCCGGTTCGGCCTACCCGAATCGGTGCGCTATCTCGAGAGTCGCGGACGGCACGCGGAAGCTGAGGCGATCGTGCGCGACTACGAGCGCTCGGCCGGTGTCACGTCCGTTCCGGAGGACGAACAGCCCGTCCGGACCGTCGCGGAAGTCGAGCGCGCACCCCGAGGCTCGGTGTGGGCGCCGAACCTGCGCCGCCGCACGGCGGCGCTGTGGATCGTGTGGTTCGGCATCAACTTCTCGTACTACGGCGCGTTCATCTGGCTGCCGAGCCTGCTCGTCGCGCAGGGCTTCGACCTGGTCACCTCGTTCGGCTACACGCTGCTCATCACGCTCGCCCAGCTACCGGGCTACGGCGTCGCGGCGTGGCTGATCGAGGTGTGGGGACGCCGCCTGACTCTGGGGGTCTTCCTCGCCGGATCGGCAGTCTCGGCGGGGCTGTTCGGGCTCGCCGAGACTCCGTCGACGATCGTCGCGGCGGGCATGGCGCTGTCGTTCTTCAACCTGGGCGCGTGGGGTGCCCTGTACGCGATCGGACCCGAGCTGTATCCCACGCCGGTGCGGGGCGCGGGCACCGGTTCGGCGGCGGCCTTCGGGCGGCTCGCGTCGATCATCGCGCCGCTGCTGGTGCCGGTGCTGCTGGGCGCCGGCGGCAACGGTCTCGTCTTCGGTGCGTTCGCGGCATCGTTCGTCGTCGCCGCGGTCGCGGCATTCACGCTGCCCGAGCGGGCCGGGACGGTTCTCGACGAGAGGTGACGTCGGGAACCGCCCCGGCCGGTGCTCAGAGACGCTCGCGCAGTTCGACCTTGCGGATCTTGCCCGAGGCGGTCTTCGGCAGGGCACCGAAGACGATGCTGTCGGGAACCTTGAAACCGGCGAGCTGCGAACGCACATGCGCGCGCAGTTCCGCTTCGTCGGCACTCGCGCCGCTGCGCAGTGCCACGTAGGCGACGGGACGTTCGCCCCACTTCTCGCTCGGCGCCGCGACGACGGCGGCCTCGAGAACGGCCGGATGGCTGATGAGCGCCGCTTCGACCTCGACGGACGAGATGTTCTCGCCACCGGAGATGATGACGTCCTTCGCGCGGTCGCGGATCTCGATGTAGCCGTCCGGATGCATGACGCCGATGTCGCCGGTGCGGAACCAGCCGTCCGGCACGGCGCGGGCGGTCGCGTCCGGGTTGTTGTAGTAACCGAGCATCACGTTGTTGCCGCGCAGCGCGATCTCACCGGTCGTCTCACCGTCGGCGGGAACGTCGGATCCCATCGGGTCGACGATGCGGAGTTCGCCGGCCACGACGTTGCCCACGCCCTGCCGCGAGCGCAGCCGTGCCTTCTCGTCCTCGGGGAGGACGTCCCATTCCGAACGCCACTCGCAGATCGCCGCCGGGCCGTACGTCTCGGTGAGCCCGTACAGGTGCGTGATGTCGAGTCCGAGCGCGGTGCACCGCTCGATGAGGGCGGGCGCCGGCGGTGCGCCACCGATCGCCGCGACGACACGATGGTCGATGCCGCCCGCATTCGGGGCGTCGACCAGCGACGCGAGAACGGTCGGCGCGCCGCACAGGTGCGTGACGTTCTCGGTGCGCACGAGATCCCAGATCCGCTCGGGGTCGACCTTGGGCAGGCACACGTGCGTGCCACCGGCTGCTGTGACGGCCCAGGTGAACGTCCAGCCGTTGCAGTGGAACATAGGCAGCGTCCACAGATAGGTGGATCCGCTGTCGAGCCCGAAATGCGCGACCATCGCCAGGGCCTGCAGGTAGGCGCCGCGCGCGTGGTACATCACGCCCTTCGGATCACCCGTCGTGCCGGACGTGTAGTTCAGGGCGATCATGGTGCGCTCGTCGGCGAGCGGCACGCACCGATGACGGGCGGCGGCGAGCTTGTCCTCGTAGTCGTCGCCGACGACCGTGATCGACGGCAGATCGGCCGTGGCCTCGCGGGCCAGGTCGGCCAGCGACTCCTCGACGAGCAGGACCCGGCTGCCCGAGTGCTCGAGAATGAACCGCAGTTCCGGCGCGGTGAGGCGCGTGTTGAGCGAGACGAGCACGGCGCCCGCGTAGAGCACACCGTAGTGCGCCTCGAGCATCAGCGAGGTGTTCGGCGCGAGTACTGCGACACGGTCGCCGGGCTCGACACCGAGAGCGTGCAGCATGCCCGACTGTCGCAGGCACCGATCGCGCAATTCGGCATAGGTGCGACGGATGTCGCCGTCCACCACTGCGAGGTCGTCACGGAAGACCCGGGCGGAACGGTCGAGAAATGCCGTGGGCGTGAGTGTTTCGAAACTGAATTGCTCGGTCACGTCTGTCGGTGCTCCTTCGGATTACGTCGCGCGCGCACTCCCCATCGCGAACGATGATGCGCACACCTCCCCGTGTGCTGTGAGGGCGATGACCATTCTTCCAAGAGCCGTTACCGATCTTGAACAGGGTCCACCCCTTTTTCCGTACCGGCTGAACGCTCCGTCTGCCGTTGACCGGACCCGGAATCCGGCGTTCACTGAAAGGCACCGTGCTCGTCCACGAGAGAAGGCGAGTGGTATGAGTGCTCGGCAGAACGAAGCCCGCCGAACCTCCCGTCCGGCGCGGCGGCCGACCGCGACGCGCGCGAGGGCCACGGAGACGGAGACTCCCGTCGAGCCTGTGCGGACGCGCAGCCGTCGACCTCGCGAGCCCGAGCCCACCGCGCGGCGTCGCACCCGCGAACCCGAACCCGCTGCACGGCGTCGGGACCGCGACCCCGGAACCGGCTCGCGGCGCACCTCGACCCGAACCTCATCCCGATCGACCACTCGGACATCGACCCGTTCGGACGCCACGCCCCGCTCTCGTGTGAAGCCGGCGCCTCCGAAGGAGAGACGACGACCGCGTCCGCCGGCGAACGACGCCCGGGCAGGGAAACCCACCCGCCCCGGACGTGAGCGGACACGATCCGAGCAGACCCGACCCGAGCAGGCACAGCCGGAACCCACATCGCTCCTCGAGAGGTTGAAGGATGCGCTGCGGGCCGGTGTCCGCAGCGCACTGGCCGAACTCCGGGGACTCGGGGCGAGACTGATCCGGAAGATCCGCGGATGGGTGGACTCGCTCCTCGGCGAGGTCACCAGCGGCGGCGTGGGATTGCAGGCGGTCCTCGCCGGCATCCGAGCCGCGCTGGAGGGTCGCAATCCGGCCCTCGCCGCGCTGGGCGGGCTGATTTCCGGACTCAGCACCAAGGCGAAGATCGGCCTGGCCGTCGTGATCACGCTGGTGCTGCTGCTCGGACCGGTCCTGCTCGTGCTCCTTCTGCTGGCCGTCCTCGTCGCGGTGGTGATCAGCGCCGTCCGGTCCGCGGGGGACTGATCTGCCGGAACGACCGGTCCGTCTGCCGTGAGCAGACGAACCGCCGGTTCGCACCCATCGGGGGTCAGGCTGGCTGCATGACGACCACCGAACCATTCTCGTACCGGGACCAACTGGCCGACAGGCTCTTCCGTCAGCGCATCCTGCGACTGACCGGAGAGGTGGACGACGAGATGGCCGAGCGCGTCTGCTCGGAACTCGTCCTGCTCGCCTCCGCCGACGACCGGCGCGACATCGTCCTGCATATCAACTCACCCGGCGGATCCGTCTTCGCCGGCCTCGCCATCTACGACACGATGCAACTCGTCCCCAACGACATCGTCACGGTGGCAGCGGGATTCGCCGCCAGTATGGGCCAGGTCCTGCTCGCGGCGGGCACCAAGGGCAAACGCGCGAGCCTCACCCACAGCCGGATCATGATGCACCAACCCTCGGCCGAATTCTCGGGGACGGCCGTCGACATCGCGATCCAGGCCGAAAATCTCGAGTACATGAAACTGCCGTCGCAGCAGATCCTCTCGGACGCCACCGGGCATTCACTCGAAGAAATCGAACGCGACAGCGACCGCGACCGGTGGTTCACCGCCGAACAGGCACGCGAGTACGGCATCGTCGACACGGTCGTCGGTTCGCTCGCCGAACTGGCGCCGTTCGTCGCGGGACGACAGATGGGACTGGGACGATGAGCACCTACACGATCCCCAACGTCATCGAACGCACCCCGGCGGGCGAGCGGTCGTTCGACGTCTTCAGCCGGTTGCTCAACGAACGCATCGTCTTCCTCGGCACCGAGATCGACGACGGGGTCGCCAACGTCGTGATGGCCCAGATGCTGCATCTCGAGGCCGAATCTCCCGACCGGGAGATCGGCCTGTACATCAATTCGCCCGGTGGATCGTCCACCGCGATGCTCGCGATCTACGACACCATGCAGTTCCTGCGTCCGAAGGTCGCGACCTATTGCATGGGACAGGCCGCTTCGGCGGTCGCCGTGCTGCTCGCGGCCGGAGCCCCCGGTCGCCGGCACGTGCTCGCACATTCGCGGGTGCTGCTGCACCAGCCGTCGGCGCAGGGGCAGGGCACCATCTCCGATCTGGCCCTGCAGGCGGCGGAGGTGATGAGGGTGCGGGCCCAGACCGAGGAGATCCTGGCCACGCACACCGGGCGCGACATCGACCGACTGCGCCGCGATACCGATCGCGACCGGATCTTCTCGCCGACCGAGGCGGTGGCCTACGGCCTCGCCGATCACGTCGTCGTCGACCGGGACGGATGTGTAACGGGCCCGTAACCGCAGTTAACCGAGCACATGACCTGGCGCCGATAACGTCGGCGCACCACGACGTATACAGCCGTGGATTCAGGACAGGAGTTCGGGTGCCGACAGGATTGCACAGGCTTGCGGCTGCGCTCGACGCGCAGCTCGCGGACACCGACGCGGCATACACTGCGACCTATCCCGGGACCGACGGTGCCCGCCAACCAGTGCACACCGTCTACGTCCCGGCCGACCGCTACGACGCCGGGATCGCGGCACGATGGGGAGCCGACGCGCTCGACGTCCTCGACACCCACATCGACGGTCCCGCGGACCTCGCCGCGGTCACCGGCATCGAACCCGAACTGGCCGACGCCGTCCTCCCTCTCGTGGAGGCCAAACTGCGCACCGAACCGATCGAGGATCTGCGCATCGACTTCGAGGACGGGTTCACCCGCCCCGGCATTCCGGAGCACGAACGGGACGCCGACGAGGACGCCCACGTCGCCCGCGCCGCCGCCGCGCTCGCGACCGATCCCACCGCGACACCCTTCGTCGGCATCCGGTTCAAGTCCTTCGAGGCCGCCACCCGGCGCCGCGGACTGCGCACGCTCGACTCCTTCGTCGCCGAACTGACCGGAAAGTGCTCTCTCCCCGACGGATTCGTCGTCACGCTGCCCAAGGTCACCGCGCCCGAACAGGTCGCCGCTATGGTGACCGTCTGCGAGCATCTCGAGTCCACCTACCCGCTCGCCGCGCCCCTGCGGTTCGAGATCCAGATCGAGACGCCGCAGGCGATCTGCGGACCCGATGGCACCGCTGCCGTCGCCACCATGATCCGAGCGGCCCGGGGCCGCTGTTCGGGACTGCACTACGGCACCTATGACTACTCGGCCGCGTGCGACATCGCCGCCGAGTACCAGGCGATGGACCACCCCGTCGCCGACCACGCCAAGGCCACGATGCAGGTTGCGGCAGCGGGCACCGGGGTGCGGTTGTCCGATGGGTCCACCAATCGCCTTCCCGTCGGCACCCGCGACGAGATCCGCGCGGCATGGGGACTGCACGCCCGCCTGATCGACCGGTCGCTGCGCCGCGGCTTCTACCAGGGCTGGGACCTGCATCCGGCGCAGTTGCCCACCCGCTACGCCGCGACCTTCGCGTTCTACCGCCGGTCACTGTCCACCGCCGCGGGACGCGTCGCGGCCTACATCGACCCGGCCCTGTCGTCGGGGTATCTCGACGAACCCGCCACCGCCCGTGCTCTCGCCGCCTTCCTCCTGCGGGGAACGAGCTGCGGAGCTCTCACCGAGAAGGAAGTATGCGATCGCACCGGCACGAATCTCGACCACCTGGCCCGGCTCGCGGGTCGACCGACGGCGGTGACGCGATGACCACCGTGATCCGCGCGCGACGCGCTGTGGTGGGGGACGAGGAACGCAGCTGCGCCGTCCACGTGCGCGACGGCCGCATCGTCGCGATCGAGGAATACGACGGTGCCGCTCCGGCCGATGTACGGGAGATCGTCCTCGCCGACGACGAGGTGCTGCTCCCCGGTCTCGTGGACACGCACGTCCACGTCAACGAACCCGGCCGCACCGAATGGGAGGGTTTCGCGACGGCCACGCGTGCCGCCGCGGCCGGGGGAGTGACGACGATCGTCGACATGCCCCTCAACTCCATCCCGTCCACCGTCGACGTGGCGGCCCTCGAGGTGAAACAGAAGGTCGCGGCCGAGCAAGTCACCGTCGACGTCGGATTCTGGGGCGGTGCGATCCCCGGCAACCTCGCCGATCTCGAACCGCTCTGGGAAGCGGGGGTGTACGGATTCAAATGCTTCCTCGCGTATTCGGGTCTCGACGAGTACCCGCCGCTCGATCGTGAGCAGATGATCGAGGCGATGCGCGTGATCGTCGGCTTCGGTGGCCTGCTCATCGTGCACGCCGAGGACGGACCGACCCTCGACGCGCAGGACCCGCCGGCCGGACCCCGCTACGACGACTTCCTGTACTCGCGACCACCGGTCGCCGAGTCCCGTGCCGTCGCCCAGGTGATCGACGGTGCGCGGCAGACCAGATGCCGCGTGCACATCCTGCACCTGTCGGACGCGGGAAGCCTTCCGCTCGTCGCCGCGGCGAAGGCCGAGGGCCTGCCCGTCACCGCGGAGACCTGCCCGCACTACCTGTCGCTGTTCAGCGAGGAGATCCTCGACGGCTCCACACATTTCAAGTGCTGTCCGCCGATCCGTGAGGCCCGCAACCGGGAAGCGCTGTGGCGCGGCCTGGCCGACGGCACACTCGACTGCATCGTCTCCGATCACTCGCCGTGTCTGCCGGAACTGAAGAAGTTCGTCACCGGCGACTTCGGTGAGGCATGGGGCGGTATCTCGTCGCTGCAACTCGGACTGCCCATCGTGTGGTCGGAGGCCCGCAAGCGCGGGCACACACTCGTCGACGTGGTGCGCTGGACGGCCGGTCGCACCGCGGCTCTCGTGGGCCTGGCCGACCGCGGTGCGATCGCTGTGGGCAACAGTGCCGATCTGTGCGTCTTCGCGCCCGACGACGCCTTCGTGGTCTTCCCGGAGCGACTGCACCACCGCAATGCCGTGACGCCCTACGCCGAACGCGCGCTGTCCGGGGTCGTGCGGCAGACCTGGCTCGCCGGTGAACCGCTCACCGTCACCCTCGGCGCCACCGACCCCGCACCGCGTGGTGCGCTGCTCTCCCGAAAGGAAAACCGTTGACCGAAGCAGCTTTCCTGCAACTGCCCGATCTCGCCGCGCGATCGCTGGGCGGGGCCGTCGTGTACGCGAACGACGAGTTCTTCGCGAGTCGCGAGAATTTGATCTCGCCGGGCGCACCGGATTTCGATCCGTCGGAGTTCGGGCACAAGGGGAAGGTCTACGACGGGTGGGAGACCCGGCGTCGCCGCGAACCCGGGCACGACTTCGCGGTGGTCCGGCTCGGAGTTCCTGGTGTCGTCGAGGGCGTCGTGATCGACACCGCCTGGTTCACCGGCAACTACCCGCCCTACGCGTCCGTCGACGGGGTGAACCTCGACGGCCATCAGACTGACCGAGCACTCCTGGACGCCCCGTGGGAACCGGTCCTCGAGCGGGTGGCCCTGAATGGCGACACCGCGAATGCCTTCGCGGTGGACGACGACCGGCGTTGGACGCACCTGCGCCTGAACATCTTTCCAGACGGCGGTGTGGCCCGCTTCCGGGTGCACGGCCATGCTCGCCCGGACCCGGCCTTCCTCACGGGCACAATCGATCTCGCGGCCCTCGAGAACGGTGGCGACGTCTTCGCGTGTTCGAACCGCTTCTATTCGTCGCCGCGCAACATCATCGGTCTCGGTCGCTCGCGGCACATGGGAGAAGGCTGGGAGAACGCCCGTCGCCGCGACGACGGCAACGACTACGTCGTGATCCGCCTCGCCGGGCAGGGCTGCGTCGACCACGTCGAGATCGACACCTCCTATTTCGTCGGCAACGCACCGGGGGCGGCGCGTCTGAGCGGAATTCCCGGTGAGGACGCGATGTCCGACGAATCGTCCTGGGTCGAACTCGTGCCGCGGACAACGTTGCTCCCGGACTGTCGGCACCGTTTCCGTGTCGATTCGCCGACACCGGTGGAGTTCGTGCGGCTCGACGTCTATCCCGACGGCGGCATCGCCCGTCTGCGTGTGAACGGACGACTGACCTAGCCCCGACGCGGGTGCGGTGAGTGGTTTCTTACCCGCGCGAAACACGATGACTCGAGCCCGAAAACTTCGGCCCCCAAGCTGTATCCCGCACCGTATACAGCACTGCATCCGAAATGGGAGCGTTCATATGACCTCACCGCACCCCGTCGACGCGCGGCTGCCGTTCGTCCGGCAGTTCACGTTCGGCCTCCAGCATGTCCTGATCATGTACACCGGATGCATCACCGTCCCGTTGGTCTTCGGCGCGGCCGTCGGACTCGACCGCGACACCATCGCGATGCTCATCAGCGCCGACCTGTTGATCGCCGGTCTGATCACCATCGTCCAGAGCCTCGGTGTCGGCAAACTCATCGGTGTCCGCCTACCCATCGTCTGCGGTGCGACCTTCGCCGGCCTGACGCCGATGATCCTCATCGCGAAGGAATACGGCCTGCAGGCCGTCTACGGCTCCATGCTGATCGGCGGCATCGTCGGTCTCGCCCTGGCCTGGCCTTTCGCCAGGATCATCCGTTTCTTCCCGCCGCTCGTCACCGGTGCCGTTCTCACCGTCGTAGGAATCTCGCTCATCGGCGTGGCCGGTGGGTTGATCGTCGGTACCGACCCGTCGTCGCCCACCTTCGCCTCGCCCACCAACATCGCCCTGGCCGTGCTGGTGATCGGCGTCGCCGTTGCCTTCCTGTGCCTCGGTCGCGGCATCTGGGCCCAGCTCGGGGTCTTGATCGCCCTCGCCGTCGGCACGGTCGTCGCGGTCCCGCTCGGCCTGATCGACCTCGGCGGCGTGACCGGTTCGTCGTGGGTGGGTCTGCCCGCGCCCTTCCACTTCGGTGCGCCGGAATTCCCGATCACCGCGGTCGTCGCCATGAGCATCGTCATGGCAGTGGTCTTCGCCGAGTCCACCGCGAGCATGCTCGCCGTCGCCGAGATCACCGGCAAGCGCGTCAGCAAGGGCGACATCGCTCGTGGACTCGCCGGCGACGGAGCGTCCGCCGTGCTCGCGGGTGTCTTCAATGCCTTCGTCGACACCGTCTTCACCCAGAACGTCGGTGCGGTCGCCACCACCCGCGTCTACAGCCGCTACGTCACCGCCACATCGGGTGCGATCCTCGTGGTCCTCGGCGCGTTGCCCAAGGTGAGCTCGGTGGTCGCGGCGCTGCCGAAGCCGGTGGTCGGCGGTGTCGGCCTGATCCTGTTCGCCACCGTCGCCCTCGTGGGCATCAACACGCTGCGCTCGGTGGACCTGTCCGACCGCATCAACTCGACGATCGCCGCCGTCGCGGTGGGTGTGGGTCTGCTGCCCGAACTCGCCGAGGGCATGTTCGAGCGCTTCCCGTCCGCTGCGCAGATCCTGCTCGGCAGCGGCATCACGCTCGCCGCGATCGCGGCGTTCTCGTTGAACCTGCTGTTGAACCACACTCGTCTCGGGACACTGGCTCGCGCGTCCCGGTCCGGCACGCCGGCCCCCGTCACCTCGGCCGGTACCATCTCTCCCAACGGAGTTGCCCATGAACCAGTCGCCGTCTGACGCCTTCGTCGTTCCCGCCGTCGACATCGGCCCGTACGTTCGGGCCGGCGACGAGGCCGAACGAGCTCGTGTCGCCCGTGAGATCGACGAAGCCTGCAGCCGTGTGGGATTCGTTCAGATTCTCGGACACGGCATTTCCGATCCGGTGGTCGACGGCCTCGCCGATGCCCTCGACGACTTCTTCGGTCTGCCGATGGACGACAAGCAGCAGTATCGGGTGGTGGGTGCGAACCGCGGGTACAGCCCGCCGAAGAGCGAGTCGCTGAGCCTGAGCCTCGGCGTCGAATCCGCCAGCCGAATGAACGATTTCTTCGAGGCGTACAACGTCGGCGTGGAGGCCCGGTCGTTCGCCCACCTGGACCTGTCGGAGGACGACTACGGAATCAACGTCTGGCCCGACGTCCCCGGCTTCGAGGACCGTGTGCAGACCTATTTCACCGAGGCTTCGCGGGTCGCGCGGACCCTCACCCGGATCTTCGCCGACGCGCTCGGGCAGGCCCCCGACTACTTCGAGCGGCTCACCGACCACTCGATCGACGTGCTGCGCATGAACAACTACGCGCTGCCCGAAGGCACCGTCGACCTCGACGGCGACCTCACCGGCATGGGCGAGCACACCGACTTCGGGATCGTCACCGTGCTGTGGGCCGACCGGGTCGCAGGGCTGCAGGTGCTCGGCACCGACGGCATCTGGCACGACGTCGAACCGCTGCCCGGCGCCCTGCTGGTCAATCTCGGCGATCTCACCGCCCGCATCACCGACGACCGGTGGATGTCGACGCTGCACCGCGTCAAGCCGCCGATCGTCGACGGGAGGATCCGGCGCCGTCGTTCGGTGGCGTTCTTCCACGACGGCAACGTCGACGCGGTGGTCTCCACGTTGCCCGAATATGCGGGCCTGGAACCCTATGAACCCATCCTGATCCGCGATCACATCAAAGCGAAGCTCGCCGGGTCGCGGCACGGCAAGGCCAACACCGCTGCTGTGCGGGAAGCCGCCCGGGTGCTGGCGGCGACGGGGGAGAACCGCGAGTGAGTCATGTCGTGCTCGTGCACGGCGCGTGGGCCGGAAGTTGGGTGTGGGACACACTGCTCGAACCGCTCCGTCGGGCCGGGCACGTCCCACACCCGCTCGGGCTTCCCGGTGTCGGATCGTGGGGTGCCGACGACGTGACGCTCGACGACGTCGCCGCGGTGGTGGCCGACCACGTTGCCGGACTCGACGGTCCGGTGATCCTCGTCGGCCATTCCGGTGGCGGCATCGTCGTCACGCAGGTCGCGGAGATGCTACCCGAGCGTGTCACCGGGGTCGCCTATGTGGCGGGGATGATGCTTCCGTCCGGGGTCGACTTCGGGATGCTCTGCGACGGAATCGGTCTCGAATCGCCGGTGGGCATCTCGCGATGGCTCGAACCCACCGAGGACGGTCGCGGGACGATCGTGCCCCCGGAGGCCGGTGCGGCGGTGTTCTTCCACGAGGCGGATTCGGCCGACGCGATCGGTGCCGCGCGCCGACTCGTGCCGCAACTCGAGACCACCCGGCTCATGGCGCCCAGCTGGACACCGGAACGATTCGGGCGCCTGCCACGCCTGTACGTCGAAGCGACACTGGATCGTTCGGTTCCCCTCGTCACCCAACGGGGGATGCAACGCCTCACCCCGGGTGCGCAGGTCGTGTCGCTCGAGTCCGACCATGCGCCACAGCTGTCCGCCCGCGACGACCTCGCGGCGGCGCTGGTGGAGTGGTGCGCGGAGCGCGTCCGAACATAGGTCGGATCTTCACAAAGGTCGAAGCTACGGAACGAGACCGACGTTGTGTGCGAAATCCGGTGGGAAATCGCGCACAAGGTCGGTCTCGTTCGTTCTACAGGAGGTGCTCCGGGTCAGTCGCCGCCCTTGTACTCGACCTCGAACTCGCCGGCCATGATCCTCTCGCGGTACTCCTCGAACAGCGCCATCGCCTCGGGCGAGATCTTGTCGGCGAAGGCCGGATTGATGACGACGTCCAGGCCGCCTTCGGTGATGTCCACCTCGTAGTACTTCGCCGGGTCGACGTTGCCGGCCTCGACGTCGGCGATCATCGCGCGGAGGACCTCGTCGAGATTCCACACGACGGAGGAGACGACGTTCTGGGGTGCCAGCGGGGTCTGATCCATCGTGTAGCCGGCGACGCCGACACCGCGCTGCTTGGCGCCCTCGATGGTGGCCGCGTCGACACCGCACGTGGAGAACTGGTCGGCGCCCTGGTCGACGAGGGCGTTGACGGCCTCGATGGTCTGGGCCGCCGCGTCGGACCATCCGCCGATGTAGGACGGACGCAACTGGATCTCACCGGGGCCCTTGTAGGTCAGGCGCGCGCCGTCGGCGAACGCCTCGATCTGGGCCTTGCACACCGGGATCTCGAAACCGGCGGTGCCGGCGAGGATGCCGGTCTCCGTCAGGTCGCCGGCGAGGATGCCGGTGAGGAACGAACCCTGATAGAACGGCTGGCTGTAGTCGGCGAGGTTGGCGGTGATGTCGCCGAAGCCGCCGGGATAGGCGAACAGCACGTCGGGGTAGTCGGCGATGATGCCCTTGATGGGTTCGCCGTAATTGAACGAGTGGCCGACGATGAGCTGGTTGCCGTCCTCCGCGAGGTCGGTGACGATCTGGGCGATCTGCTCCGAGGTCGCGCCCGAATCCTGTTGCACCACCGTCAGGTCGATGAGACCTTCCGCTTCGAGTTTCTCGGCGCCCTCGACCATGCCCTGGTTCCAGCCGACGTCGTTGACCGGACCCGAGGTGATGATCGCGGCCTTGACGACCCCGTCGGCCGAGCCGCTCCCACCGGAGTCGGAGCTCGAACACCCGGTCACGGCGGCTCCGACGACGGCGGCGGCCGCCACAGCGGTACCCAATTTCTTCACGTGGTTCTCCTCGGGGAAGGGAGGGCTCGCGACTACGAGCCCCATGACTGACGGGAAAGCTGACGGAAAGCTATTTCGCGGGGACGAACGGGACGCCGAGCGCCTTCGGGGAATTGCTGCGCGAGAACCACACGGTGGTGGCGATGACCGCGAGCAGCGTCACCGCGTACGGCATGGCCTGGAACAGCTCGTACGGCACCGATGTGGCCTGCCCACCGGATGCGGCCTGCACGCGCAACTGGAAGGCGTCGACGAGACCGAACATGAAGCCACCGGCGATGGCGCCGAGCGGATTCCACCGGGCGAGGATGACGACACCGAGCGCGATCCAGCCGCGACCACCGGTGATGCCGTCCTGGAAGAAGCCCAGGCCGTCGATGACGAGCGCGCCGGCCATACCCGCTGCGGCGCCGGAGATCAGCAGCGTGCTCCACCGGGTACGGGGGACGGAGACGCCCACCGAGTCGGCGGCCTCGGGGCTCTCCCCGGCCGCGCGGATCGACAGGCCGAAAGCCGTGCGGGTGAGCACCCACCACAGGGCGACGACGATCGCGAGCGCGAGGTAGACGAGCGGGGACTGCGAGAACACGACCGGGCCGAGCACCGGCAGGTCGGACAGCACCGGAAGGTCGAGGGGCGTGGTGCCCTGGATGCGCGGCGGTGTGCCGGTCACGCCGAACACCTGCAGGTACAGGAAGGACGCGAGGCCGGTCCCGAGGATCACCACCGAGATGCCCGTGATGATCTGGTCGACGGCCATCGTGATCGTCAGATAGCCGACGATCGCGGCGATCACCAGGCCCGCGGCGGCACCGGTGGCGGCGCCGAGCATCGGTTGCCCGGTGTAGTACACCGTCACGAACGCGATGATCGCGCCGACCATCATCTGTCCCTCGATACCGAGGTTCATCAGCCCCGAGCGCTCGGCGAGGCACGCGCCGGCGGCGGCGAGGATGATCGGCACCGCCAGACGCAGCGCGGCGGTGAACAGCGGGACGAGCGCACCGGCGCCCAGGACGTCGGACCAGTTCATCGGGCACGCTCCACGATTCGGTTGGCGAGCAGCACCGTCAGGATCATCACTGCCTGGACGACGGTGCCGATGGACGCGGGGATCTCCTGGGTGCGCTGCACCGCCTGACTGCCGAGAGTGAGCCCGGAGACCAGCGCCGCGGCGAGGACGATGCCGAACGGATTGCGACGCCCGAGCAGCGCCACCACGATCGCGGTGAACCCGATCCCGGACGAGATCGCCAGGGACAGGCGGAACTCACTGCCCAGCAACATGATCGCTCCGGCGATACCGCCGAGGGCGCCGCTGATCAGAGCGGAGGTGACCACGGTGCGGGCGACGGAGATGCCGTTGGCCTCGGCGACGCTCGGGCTCTCACCGACGATCTGCGACGCGAAGCCGAACCGGGTCGAACGCATGAGCCACCACACCAGCGGCACCGCTGCGATCGCGACGAACACACCGATGTGGATGCGGGTGCCGGGGATCGTCGCGAGCGCCGCCCAGTCGGGGATGCGCTCGGACTCGGGGGTGAAACCGTTGGGGTTGGCGAGGGGTTTGCGCACCGCCCACGCCAGTGTGTAGAAGACGAGGTAGTTGAGCATGAGCGACGAGATGATCTCGTTGACCCCGAGCCGCGCCTTCAGCACGCCTGCGATGCCGCCGATGCACGCACCTGCGGCCGCGGCGGTGACGGCGACGATCGGGATCGCGATCCAGCTCGTCCCCAACGGCATGCTCAGCACCACGGCCGTCGCGGTGATCGCGCCGACGTCGTAATGGCCCTGCGCGCCGATGGTGATGAAGCCGGTGCGGTACGCGATCGCGTAGCCGAGACCCATGAGGACGAGCGGCGTCATACCCGTGAGCAGGCGGCCGAGCTGCGTATCGCCGCCGAGAGCGGCGTCGAGCATCGTCGCGTAGGCCTGCCCCGGATCACCGCCCGCGAGGACGATGAGGATCCCGCCCGCCGCGAGACCGACGGCGACGGCGAGTAGCGGCACCCCGATAGTGGTCGTGAGACTCCGGATCCGCGACGCGGTGGGCGGCTCGGGTGGCGTCGTCACCGGTGGGCTGAGCGTGGCGGTCATGCTGCGGCCTCCTGGAATCCGCCCATGGCCGAGCCGAGGGCTTCGCGGTCGAACGGGCCTTCGTCGAACTCGGCGACGATCCGTCCGCGGTAGAGCACGACGATCCTGTCGGCGAGGCTGCAGATCTCGTCGAGATCGGACGAGATGAGCAGGATCGCGGCGCCCCGGGAGCGATGGTCGACGAGCGTGTCCCAGACGAACTCGGTGGCGCCGATGTCGAGACCGCGGGTGGGCTGGGCGACGACGAGGACGTCCGGCTCACCGTCGAGGACCCGGCCGAGCACCACGCGCTGGGCGTGCCCACCGGACAGGGTGCCGGCGAGCGTGCGCGGGCTCTGGGCCTTGACCGACAGGGCGGCGATGATGCGCTCGGCGCGTTCGCGGACGGCTGCCCGCGACAGGCGGCCCCAGCGACGGGCGAGCGGGGGATCGGTGTAGCTGTCGATCGCGAGATTGGTGTCGATTCCCAACGACTTGATCAGTCCCCGGGTGTAGCGGTCGGCGGGGACGATGCCGACACCGGCCTCGCGCATCGCGCGGGGGGACGAGGAGTCGATCTCCCGTTCGGCGACGACCACCGCACCGGTGGAGTCGGGGGAGAGCCCGGACAGGACGTCCTCGAGGGCGGACTGGCCGTTGCCCTCGACGCCGGCGACGGCGACGAGCTGCCCGGATGCGACCCGCAGGGTCACGTCGTGCAACTGACCGGGGACGGACACACCGACCAGTTCGAGCATCCGGTTCCCGGCCGGTTCGGTGGCCGCACGGCGGATACCGAGCCCGACCTCACGGCCGACCATGTCGCGGGCGAGTTCGGCGGTGGTGACCCTCTCGGCGCCGTTCCCGCGGATGGGGCGTTCGGCGACGAGCCGTCCTCCCCGCAGCACACCGACCCGATCGGCGGCCTCGAGGACCTCTTCCAGATGGTGAGTGATGAGCACGATCCCGACGCCGCGTTCGGCGGCGAGTCGGCGGACCTGTGCGAGCAGTGAGTGCACCTCGGCCGGAGCCAGATTCGCGGTCGGTTCGTCGAGCAGCAGGTAACGGGCGCCCAGGTGCAGGGCTCGGAGGATCTCGACGCGCTGCTGCTCGCCGACCGACAGGTTCTCCACGCGTGCGGTGGGGTCGCAGGCGAGACCGGTGTCCTTCGCGAGGGCGGCGATCTCGGCCTCGTTGCGCCGCAGGCGCTTCCGGCCGATCACTCCGCGGGACCGGCCGAGCAGGAAGTTCTCCGCAACCGTCATGCTCGGCACGAGCATGAAGTGCTGGTGGACCATCGCGATCCGTTTCCGGCCTCCGTCGATGAGCGACTTTCCGTCCACCGCAATGGAACCGGAGTCGGGCGGGAGAAGCCCGGTGAGGATGCGCATCAGGGTCGACTTGCCGGCGCCGTTCTCGCCGAGCAGTGCGTAGACCTCGCCGGGGCGCACATGCAACGACACGTCGCGCAGGACGGTGTTCTCACCGAAGGACCGGTGGATACCGCGCATCACGACGCCCTCGGCGGGAACCGATTCTGTCACTCCCGCAGTGGTGGTGATGCTCGCGGTCGAAGTTGCTGTCACCATACGGTGGGGCCTTCCGAGTAATCGCTATGTGTCGAGTCGAGACGATCCAGGTTGGTAGTTGAGCGGTCGTGTCCGATTCATGACGATTGTGTTTCGGGCGGCGGAAGGGAATGAAGTTCGTGATGCCGACGGAGAATGCAGTGCCGGAACAGGATCGCGTCGCTCGGACGGTCGCCGTCGGACTTCCTCGATCCGGCTCGCCCGGTGCTCTGCGTCGGGGCGCGGTCCGGGAACCCGTAACACGGTCCTCACCTCAGCGAGACGGATCCGCAGTATCGCAGGAGTTGACTCGGAGCGATCACCCGTCCGCTCTGTCCAGGAGTCACCCATGGAAGCCCTGCCTCTCATCGATCTGCGTCCGCTGCGCGACGGGAGCGACCCGCACGCCGTCGTCGGCGCGCTCGACGCCGCGTGTACCGACCTCGGGTTCTTCGTCGTCACCGGTCACGGACTCGACCCCGACCTCCGCGCGGCGACGATGGAGCAGGCGCGGCGCTTCTTCGCGCTGCCTTTCGAGGAGAAGATGGAGATCGCCATCGCGAGATCCACCTGTCACAGCGGATATGTGCCGCCGAAGACCGAGGCACTCGACCCCACCGTCGGAGCCGACGGCAAGGAGGCCCTCGACATCACCACCGACCGTGCGGCCGATCATCCGGAGGTGATGGCGGGTACGCCGCTGCACGGTCCGGCACAGTGGCCCGCCTCGCTGATGCCCGACTTCAAGAGTGTCGCCGACGAGTACGCGAAGGCGTGTCTGGACATCAACGCCCACCTCATGCGCGGTCTCGCACTCGCTCTCGGCCTCGACGCCGACGCCTTCGTGCCGATGTTCACCGACCCGCTCGGGTCGCTCCGTATGCTGCACTACGCACCCGTTCCTGTCGGCGATACCACACTCGGCGTCGCGCCCCACACCGACTACGGCTCGTTGACACTGCTCGCCCAGAACGACATCGGTGGGCTGCAGGTCGCCGCGCGAGGCGGCGGATGGATCGACGTCGTGACCCCGCCCGACGCGCTGATCGTCAACCTCGGCGACATGATCGCCCGGTGGACCAACCACCGCTACGTCTCCACCCGCCATCGTGTGCTGAATCCCACACACGGACACCGTTATTCGCTGCCCTATTTCGTCACCCCGGACTACCACGCCGTGATCGAGGCGATCCCGACCTGTGTCGAACCGGGCGCGGAGCCGATCCATCCACCGATCGGGGCCGGCGAGTACCTTCAATCGCGGTTCGAAGCGACGCACGCATACCTCGGGGCCCCGACCGACGGTCAGATCGACAAGCACACCGTCTTCGTCTCCAAGTAGTTCTCCGGCCCGGCGGCGCCGTTCTCGTAATCCCAGACGACAGTCTCCTCTCGGTTCCGGTGATCAGCGAGGCCGCGCGCTCGGCGAGGGCGATCACGGGGGCGTTGGTGTTGCACGACGGGAGCACCGGGATGACGGAGGCGTCGACGACGCGCAGTCCGTCCACGCCGTGGACCCGCAGGTCCGGGTCGACGACGGCGTCGGATCCCACGCCCATCGCGCACACAGCGTGATGAGTCGAATCGACCCCGCTGCATCAACTTCGTGGTACGGCTGCGTTGCGTGTCCGGCCGTACAACGAACGAGACCGATGTCGTGTGCGAAATCCGGCCGGAAACCGCACACAACATCGGTCTCGATGGGTGGGTCTCACAGCATGAGGCGCCAGATGCGGTCGCGGGACAGCGGCAGCTCGTGCGGCCGCACCCCGATGGCGTTGCGCACGGCGTTCGCCAACGCCGGGGCCACCGGGTTGAACGGGGCCTCGCTCATCGACTTCGCGCCCATCGGCCCGAGTTCGTCGTAGGTGTCGGCGAAGTAGACCTCGGTGCGCGGGACGTCCGCGAATTGCGGAATATGGTAGTTGCGTAACACATCTGTCGTCACGCGGCCGGCGTCGTCTGTGATGATCTCCTCGTACATCGACGCACCGAGCGCCTGCGCAGTGCCGCCTTCGATCTGCCCGCGGCACTGCTCGGGGTTGAGGACGGTGCCGGCATCGGCGGCCTGGACCGAGCGGAGGATCCGCACCTCGCCGGTACGGGTGTCGACGGCGACGCGGAATGCCTGCACGTTGAACGACAGCGACCGCGGCAGACCGCCGTGCCGGCCCTCGGTGCGCAACCGGCCACCCGCGACCTGCAGCAGCTCACTGGGAGGGACGAGATGATCGCCGCACCGCACGCCGTCGGCCTGCAGTTCGGCCTGCTCCGGGTCGAGGCCGGTCAGCTCCGCAGCGGCCTTGGTCATCCTGCGTCGCAGTTCGTGGGAGGCCGCCAGCAGCGCCTTCGACGCGACGACCGTGCCCGACGATCCGAACGCGCCGGTGTCGTGGGTGGTGACGTCGGTGTCGGACTGCTGGACCACGATCCGGTCGGGGGTGGTGCCGAGCGCGGTGGCCGCGATCTGGGTGTGGACGGTGGTGGTGCCGTTGCCGAACTCCGCGGTGCCCACCCGGGCGAGATACCGGCCGTCGGGCAGAAGTTCGATCGACGCCTCGGAGATGTGCCCGTTGGGCGGGTTGGTCGCGATCATCGCGAGCGCCATACCCTCGCCGATCCGCCAGTGATCACCGGTCGGCGCGGGCCGGCCACCCGTGCGCGCCATCGCCCGTTCGGCAAGGTCGAGACACTGGTCGAGTCCGTAGCTGCCGTACGTCAGGTCGGCGCCCTCGGGATGCGCGGCGACCAGCGGATCTCCCGGCAGGATGATGTTGCGGCGCCGGAACTCGTACGGGTCGATGCCGAGCTTGCCGGCGAGTTCGTCCATGGCCGACTCCACCGCGAAGATCACCTGGCCGAGACCGTAACCGCGGAAGGCACCCGACGGCCGGTTGTTCGTGTACACGGATTCGGCGTCGACGCGCTTGTTCGGGCATCGGTACACCGCGATCGACTCCGTGCAGCCGTGGAACATCACCCCGGGGCTGTGGTTGCCGTAGGCGCCCGCGTCGGCCAGCACGTCGATCGCGAGGGCGGTGAGGACACCGTCGGCGTCGGCGGCGAGGGTGACGTCGACCCGCATGGGATGCCGGCACGGAGCGACGGTGAGCTGATCGGAACGGGTGAACTCCCACTGCACCGGGCACCCCGTCTTCAGGACCGCCGCCGCGACGACATCTTCGACCAGCATCTCCTGCTTGGCGCCGAAACCCCCGCCCACCCGGGCCGTGTGCACGCGCACCCGGTCCCGGTCGAGTCCGAAGATATGGCACAGCTCGTCGCGCACCAGGAACGGAACCTGTGTGGAACTGCGGATGACGAGCCGTCCGGCCTCGTCGAGATGACCGATGGCTCCGTGTGTTTCGAGATGGGTGTGTTGGACGCGGTGGGTCTGCCAGCGTCCCTGCACCACCGCCGCAGCGGACGCGACCGCCGCGTCGACGTCCCCGCTGCTGCCGTGGATCGCGGCGACGACGTTGCGTCCGGGATCGGCGATGCGCGCGTCGGCGGACTTGTCGGCGTGCAGGAGGGGAGCCCCAGGCTTCCGGGCCTCGTCGGGATCGAGGACGAAGGGCAGTTCCTCGTACTCGACGTGGATCGACGCGAGCGCCCGGTGTGCGATTGCCGGACTCTCGGCGACCACCGCGGCGACCCGCTGTCCGCGGAAGCGCACGACCCGGTCGAACAGGTATGTGTCGTCGGGATCGTCGTTGCGGTTCTCGTGGCGAGCGGTCGAATAGGCGGTGGCCGGGGCGTCGCGGTGGTACAACACAGCGTGGACACCGGGGAACGCCTCGGCGGCCGAGACGTCGACGGAGAGGATCCGCGCATGGGTGTGCGGGCTGCCGAGGACGGCGATGTGCAGCAGGCCCTCGACGGTGGTGTCGAGGGTGTACGGCTCGGTGCCGGTGACGACCCGCGTCGCGGCCGGTGCGCGCTGCGAGCGGCCGCACGACGGGCCATCGACCTGCTCGACGTTGGTGCGCGACCGCAGGGCATCCTCGATCGATCGGTAGCCGGTGCACCGGCACAGGTTGCCCTTCAAGCGTTTCGGCAGGTCGTCGAGATCTTCGTCGGTGAAGGTGGACGCGGTGACGATCATGCCTGCGGTACAGAAGCCGCACTGGAAACCGGCGGCGTCGGCGAACTGTTGTTGGACGGGATGCAGGTCGTCGGGGGTTCCCAGTCCCGCGACCGTGGTGACCTCGCGACCCTCGACCCGCACGGCCGGGACCACGCAGGAGTGGACGGGTTCGCCGTCGAGCAGGACCGAGCACGCGCCGCAGTCGCCGGCGTCGCAGCCCTTCTTGACCTCGAAGTGCTCGGTCTCGCGCAGCAGGGTACGCAGGCACTGGCCGGGCCGGGGGTCGACGTCGCGTTCGCGGCCGTTGACGGTGAGTTTCACGGCTGAACCTCCGTTTTCGGCAGTGCAGTGTTCGACAGTTCGGTGCGGATCTCTTCGGCGAGCACCGCGGTAACGGCACGTCGCCAGTCGGCGGAGCCATGCGCATCGGTGTAGTAGCTCGTCGTCGGGACGAGACGGGCCAGTGCGTCGGACAACGCCTGTGCCGACGGGACTTCCGTGAACCCCAGGAGACAGGGACGCACCGTCGACGCGGTGATCGACAGCGTGACACTGCCGTCGTCGTCGCGGCGTCCGATCACGACGGCCCCCGAACGTCCCAGCGGAGAGAGGGCGATCTTGCGGAAGACCGTGCGGGAACTCAGGACCCGCAGAGGAATCCGGATGCTCCGCAGGATCTCTCCGGGTGCGAGGGCGTTGGAGGCGACTCCGAGGACGAAGTCGGCCACCGGGATCCGCCGTTCGCCGCCGTCGATCGTCCAGATCGCCGCGTCCGCGTCGAGTGCGGTCGCCAGCGAGATCATGGCACCGGCGGGGAAGGACAGGCAGATGTTGCCGCCGACCGTGGCGCGCTTCCAGATCTTCCACGACGCCAACAGTGCCTCGGCGCACTGCCGGAACAGCGGTGCCGCAGTATGTTCCGCCTCGTCCGAGAGTGCGGCCATCTGTTCGACCGTGCAGGTCGCGGCGATCTCGAGAGCGTCGGGGTGCCGGGTCACGGCAGGCCAGCCGAGACCGGACAGATCCACGAGTCGGTGGAGGTGCGGTTGCGGTTCGGAGAACAACCAGGTGCCACCGCCGAGCGGGGCCGCGCCCTCCTCGAAGGTCAGATCGGTGCGGTCGCGGGCGATGTCGTAGGCGGTGATGTTGTGCAGATCCATCGCCTTCACCCCGCCTTGGCGACCAGCGCGGCGTGTTCCGCCGCGACCTGCCGTGCCACGACGTCCTCGTCGACGGTCCGGACCTCGTCGCGGACGACCACCTCACGGCCGTTGATCAACAGCAGTTCGAGAGGCGGTGTGCTGCCGAGGACGAGGGCCGCGACCGGGTCGGCGATGCCGGAGTGGGCGAGGCCGTCGATCCGCCACAACGCCAGATCGGCGAGCTTGCCGGGCTCGATCGATCCGATCTCGTCCTCGCGTCCGAGGACCCGGGCGCCGCCGATGGTGGCGAGTTCGAGGCTCTGCCGCACCGTCATGGCGCGGGGGCCGCTGCGGGCACGGGCGAACAGTGCGGCGTGGTGGGCCTCTTCGAGCATGCAGCACGACTCGTTGCTCGCGGCACCGTCGACACCGAGGCCGAGCGGCACGCCCGCGGCGTAGAGGTCGGCGGCGCGGGCGATGCCGGCACCGAGCCGGGCGTTCGAGGTGGGGCAGTGGGCCGCACCCGTACCCGACGCGGCGAGCACACCGATGTCACGGTCGTCGAGGTGCACGGCGTGCGCGTACCAGACGTCGGGTCCGGTCCAGCCCAGCGACTCCATGTACTGGACGGGCTTGCATCCGAACTTCTCGAGGCAGAAGTCCTCCTCGTCGAGGGTCTCGGCGAGATGGGTGTGCAGCCGCACCCCGAGATCGCGGGCGAGCAACGCGGACTGCTTCAGCAGCTCACCGGTCACCGAGAAAGGCGAGCACGGCGCGAGCGCGACCCGCAACATCGAATCGAACGACGGATCGTGCCAGCGGTCGACGGCCTCGCTGCTGCCCTCGAGGATCGCGTCGATGTCCTCGACGATGTGATCGGGCGGCAGACCCCCGGCGCTCGCACCGAGGTCCATCGACCCGCGGCAGAGATGGAAGCGGATACCGACCTCGGCCGCTGCGGCGATCTCCGCGCCGAAGACGTCACCGCCCTCGCGAGGCACGACGTAGTGGTGGTCGGTGCTGGTCGTGCATCCGGTGCGCACCAGATGCGCGAGTGCGCCCTTGGCCGCGACGTGCACGGCGTCGGCGTCGATGCCACCCCAGACTGGATAGAGGGTGGTGAGCCATTCGAACAGGGTGTGGTCGGCGGCGAGCCCACGCGTGATCCATTGGTACAGGTGGTGGTGGGTATTGATCAGGCCGGGGGTGAGCACGCACCCGGTGCCGTCGACGATCTGCGCGTCGTGTATGGCTGTGCCGTCCTCATGGGCGGGTTCGCCCGACCCGACCGCGACGATCCGGTTGCCGGAGACGACGACATAACCGTCGCGGTGTTCGGCGCGGGCGGCGTCCATGCTCACCACGTGTGCGCCGCGGATGACGAGCGGCCGGGTGGTGGGATGCGCGTGCATAGTCGACTCCTCGGATCGTCGGGAGTCTTCAGTCAACTGCGCCGAACAGATGTACCTCTGCGGCAGCACGCACGAAACACCTCGGAAATCCGCGGCTCGTACTGTGCGATCGTCCAAGACCGTCACCAGGAGGTGAACATCGTGCTTCTTCGAGACGTGGTGGAGGCGCCGGGGCTGGGAATCGGTGTACTGCACGGCGACGCGGAGGCCCTGAGCCGTCCCGTGCTGCGCGCGTGCACCACCGACATGCCCGACCCCACGCGCTACGTCAGCGCAGGCTCGCTCGTGTTCACCGGCCTGGTGTGGCGACGTTCCGTCGAGGACTCCGACCTGTTCGTCAAACGGCTCGTCCGAGCGGGGGTGACGGCGATGGCCGCCGGCGAGGCCCTGCACGGCCGGGTACCCGACGACGTGATCGAGGCGTGTGCACGACATCGCATGCCGCTGCTGGTCGTGCCCGACGAGGTGCCGTTCAGCCGGGTCATCGAATACATGACCGGGCAGATGGCCGGAGCCCGGATGGATCGTCTGCAGACGGGACTGGCACGGCAGCGGCAATGGCTCGCCGCCGTCGCCGACGGTCGGAGTGTGGGGGAGCTGCTCGACGGACTCGCGCAGCAGCTCGGGGTGGAATCGGCGCTGATCACCTCCACAGGCGTGACGGTCGCAGGAGGTGCAGAGCTCGACGACGCCGAACTCGACCGGATCACCGCAGCAGCGTTGACCGCCGACCGCTTTCCACTGCGGCTCGACGGTGACTTCACCGTCCTGCCGGTGGGACGCGGACTGACGGACCGGATCGACGCGTGGTTCCTGGTGATCCGGCACGACGAGAGCGGACCGGAGTGCGTCGAGGCGTTCTCCGAACTCGCCGCGGTGGTCGCTCTCGATCGGATCCGGCGCGACGAACGGCGCCGGGTGGCATGGGAGATCACCGACCGGACCCCGACCGTGCGCGCTGCGGACTCGCGGGTCGCGGTGGCGGCCGAAGCCGAGGGCCGGATCTCGCCGGACGTCCTACGCGGTCTCGTCGAGGACGTCCTGGACGGAGCGGTCACATCGATCGACGCGGCGAACAGGGTGGTCGCCCCGGCGATCGGCAGCGACGTCGACGTGGCACGGCTGTTGAGCCGACGCCTCGGGCGTCTCGCGCCGGCGCTGCGCGGCGACCGGATGTTCGTCGGTGTCGGCGGGCAGAGTTCCGACGACGACCCGGCGGGAGCGGTCCGCGCGGCAGCGTCGGCATGCGCTGCAGCACACAATGATCCGGGCCCGGTGTCGGTGCGACGCGCCGAACTCGATTCGGCGCTCGACCTGTTGTCGACCCTGCCCGACGAACTGCGGCGCGCCTACGCCGACCGGCTGCTCGGGGACGTCGTCGAACACGACCGGCGCACCGACGCGGGTCTGCTCGCGACCCTCGAGGCATTCCTCGACTGCGACGGATCGTGGCGGCGCACGGCCGATCGACTGCACGTGCACCTGAACACGGTCCGCTACCGCATCGGACGGGTCGAAGCGCTCACCGGGCGTTCCCTCACACGCACGGGTGACCGCTTCGACCTGTATCTCGCGTTGCGTTCCTTAGAACCTGCTGTCGTGTGATCGACATCCGTTGTCGCGCCGCATGAGTGATCACATGGCGCCGGTGTAGGGCTCCCAGGCGATGCCGGCATCGGGGGCGTCCTCGCGCAGCACGCTCGCCTGGATCAGTCCGTAGGGCCGGTCGTCGGCGTGGAAGACCTCACCGGCGTTCTCCACTCCGAAACGTGTCAGGTCGTAGAGGAAGTGGTGCTTGTTCGGTGCGGACAGGCGGATCTCGGCGATCGACGGGTAGCGCTCGAGCACGGCGCGGCCCATCTCGTACAGGCTCTCCTGCAGGGCCTTCGAATGCAGGTTCGCGAACACCTCAAGGAGGGTGGCGCGCACGCCCGCGTAGACGGCGTCCCAGTCGACGTCGGTCGACGCGAACCGCCACCGCGCCTGGAGGCTCGTTGCCATGATGCGATCCTCCGCCGGTTCGAGAACCGTGTACGGGTCGGTGAGGAAGCCCTGGAACTCCGAGCCGGTGGACTTGAGGACGACGAGATCCTTCAGGCCGCCGACCACCCATTCGCGTCGGTCGGTCCCGGTGCCCTCGACGGTGATCGCGGCGGTGCGGACCTCGGATCCCTTGCGCGTCCAGGTGTGGTCGTGCTCGGCGCCGTCGACGACGACCCGCTCCCAGGCGTACTCCTCGATCTCGATGCGCGCCGAGCGGACGGGTTCGACGTCGTCGACGAAATGCCGCGCGAGCGCGAGGCCGTACTCCTCGACGAACTCGACGCCCTTCTCCTTGGCGTAGGAGTAGATGGTCTGCTTCTGGCTGTCGGTGGGCAGCACCGTGCCCTGATCTCCCTCGAGATGTGCGGCGTCGAAATCGCCGTGCAGGCAGGACGAGACGTTCAGGTCGCGGATCTCGTGCCGGTCGGTGTCGCGCACGATGCGCACCACCCGATTCTCGGCCTTGCCGTAGCGGTGCGGTCCGAGGACGATCTTGCCGGTCAGTTCGGTCATGGTGGTCAGCTCCCGCGGTAGGTGGAATACGAATAGGGCGACAGGAGGAGCGGCACGTGGAAGTGGCTGCTGCCCTCCGGGATACGGAAGGTGACGGTCACCTCCGGATAGAAGGACGCGACTCCGCGGCGCGAGAACCAGTCACCGGTGGCGAAGGTCAGGTGGTAGGTGCCCTCGGGCAATGGATCGGTGAAACCGGTGAGACGACCGTCGTCGTCGGTGACACCGGCGCCCAACGAGGTTCCGTGCGTATCGGTGAGGGCGACGCGCAACCCCACCGCGGGGGCACCGGCCGTCGCGTCGAGCACGTGGGTACTCAGGGTGTTCATGCGCGGCTCCCTGCGGTCTCGATGACGATCCGCTCGAGGCGGAGTCGGGTGATCTCGGCGAGCGCCGCACGCATCTCGGCTTTCTCGCTCTCCGGGTCGTTGTCGAGGCGACGCTCGAGGATCTCCAGCAGTTCCGGGGCCGTGCGGCCGGCGGCGCGGACGAGGTAGACGTGCCCGAACCGTTCCTCGTATTCACGGTTGCCGGCGGCGAGCCGGTCGAGGATGTCGGCGTCGGCCGTGGCGACGGCGGACTGCTCGCGACGGGAAGCAGCGTGTTCGCTGCGTTCGCCGATGCGCGGGTGGCCGGCGAGGGCGTCGGTGAGGTCGTCACCGTCGAGGTTCTCGGCCGCGGCAGCGGCGGCGGTGAGCAGCACGGTGCGCGAACCGAACGGGCGCGCTGCGACGACGGAGTGTGCCCATGTCCGGCTCGAACAGCAGTCGAGCAACAGAGCGACGGCCTCGTCCTCGGGCATCGCATCGAACCGGGCCGTTGTGAGCTGCACGGACCCTCCTTTCGTCGGTGCATTCGATACTGTCCGGTGGGCGTGCGGCGGGGGAGGTGCAAGCGCTACAGAGTTCGGTTCGCCGCGGGTGCGCCGGTTGGATGATCGGCCAACGAGGTGGTTGCGTCTTGAACGTTTTTCTGGAATAGTTCCAGTTATTGGATTTATTCCAGAAGAAGTGGGCGACCCGGGTGGGGTCGCAGGGTTGAAGGAGTGATCACATGTTCACCGCCGACCGTCCTCGAGCAGTGACGCTTCCGCCGGTCGTGCTCGGCGGACTGCGACCTCTCTACCGGCAGATGGTCCGCAACAACGTTCCGGCCGCATCGTTCGAGCACACCGCCGGACGGGCCGTCTTCGACGTCTGCCTGATCGCGGGGGAGCACGGTCCGCAGCTGCAGGTCCGCGCCCGCGACTTCGGGATCGACTTCACGCTCGCGATGACCACGCACTTCCGTATCGCGCCCGTGATGAGCGACGACCAGTACCGCGCACTGTGCTCGGTGCTCGCACCCGGCGCCGAACCGGCACCAGGCATCGTCCTCGACTTCCTGCAGCAGGTGGTCGTGCAGTCGCCCGCGGTGCTCGCGCGGACGCATACCTGCGCTGCCTGACGAGCACACGACCGTTCGAGCCCGGTGGGATCACTCCCGCCGGGCTCGACCCGTATCGGAGCAGGTGTCAGAGCAGAGCCGTGTCGAACGTGGTGATCGCCTCGGGATCCGCGATCACCTCTAGCGCCACAATGCGACCGTCCTCGACGGTGAAGCGGAACACCGACCGCACGATCCCGCCCGGCGCCCAGGCCGCCCCGGGCACACCGTCGATCGTCGCGGGCACCGCGCCGCGTGCGCGGCCGTGGAAGGCGTGTGCCACCGCGTCGGCGCCGCGCAGTTCCGGCTCGAGTGCGGGGCCACCGTGCAGCCTGCCCGTCTCGGAATTCGCTGCCGCCACAGTGTCGGCGCGGAGCACCACGTCGGGATCGAGCACCGCGAGCAGATCCTCGAAGCGGCCCTCGCGGGCCGCGACGAGGAAGGCGTCGACCACCCGACGCGGATCCCCGGCCCCCGATGACGTCGTACGTGCACCGCGCACCCGTCTCCGCGCACGACTGGCGAGCTGACGCGTCGCGGCTGCGGATCGGCCCACGACGGGCGCGATCTCGTCGAACGGCATGCCGAACATGTCGTGCAGCACGAAGGCGAGACGTTCGGCGGGACCGAGCGCGTCGAGGACCACCATCATCGCGATACCGATCGAATCTGCAAGCACTGCTTCGTCTTCAGGTGCCTCGGAGCTGTCGCTCCGTCGAGGCGGTTCGACGGGTTCGCCGACCACGACCTCGTGACGCGCCGAACGTGCGCGCAGCATGTCGAGGCACACGCGGCTCATCACGGTGGTGAGCCAGCCGCCGAGATTGTCCACGGACTCGGTGTCGGCGCGGACGACCTTGAACCACGTCTCCTGCACCGCATCGTCCGCCTCCGCAGCCGACCCCAGCATCCGGAAACCGACGGCGCGCAAGCGCTCGCGGTGCGCGTCGAACTCCCTCGCCAGAAATTCCTCGTCCATGGTCGTCACATTCTTCCGTCGGGATCCGTCAAGGAAGTGACGGATCCCGAAGAACCGATGTGACAGGAGCAGGCGATGGAAGCACGAATGAACAATCCCGTGATGGTGCTGCCCGGCACCCTCGACGCGTTGCAGGCCGCGGGCCGGACCTACGAGAACACCGGGCTCCCGGCCCTCACGGTCCACCTGGTGCACCTGCGGGCCAGCCAGATCAACGGATGCAGCTTCTGTGTGGAGATGCACACGCGCGAAGCGCTGGACGACGGGGAGAACGTCGAACGGCTCACGGCGGTCGCGGCCTGGCGCGAATCGCGACGATTCACGGAGGCCGAGCGCGCCGCACTCGCGCTCACCGAGGCCGTCACGCGGATCGCCGACCGGCCGGAGGCCGTCTCCGACGAGGTGTGGGACGCCGCGGCCGACATCTACGACGAGAAGCAGCTGGCCGCGCTGGTCATGCAGATCGCGACGATCAACATGTGGAACCGGGTCAACGCCACGATCCGGCAACCGGCCGGAACGGCACCCCGGAGCTGAAATCACGAATGGCCCGGCTGGAATCCTGCCGGGCCGTTCGGAGCAGTGCGTCTACAGCGCCGGGTCTACAGACCGGGTCGCTTGCCGACCGTGAGCGTGACCTCGCCGGTGTGCGCGAAGAAGTCGTTGCCCTTGTCGTCGACGACGATGAATGCGGGGAAGTCCTCGACCTCGATCTTCCAGACCGCTTCCATGCCGAGCTCTTCGTACTCGAAGACCTCGACGTTCTTGATGCAGTCGAGCGCCAGACGCGCGGCCGGACCGCCGATCGAACCTAGGTAGAAGCCGCCGTACGTGTGGCATGCGTCGGTGACCTGCTTGGAGCGATTGCCCTTCGCGAGCATCACCATCGAGCCACCGGCGGCCTGGAACTGGTCGACGTAGGAGTCCATACGACCGGCCGTCGTCGGGCCGAACGAACCCGACGCCAGACCCTCGGGGGTCTTCGCCGGACCGGCGTAGTAGACCGGGTGATCCTTCAGGTACTGCGGCATCTCCTCACCACGGTCGAGGCGCTCCTTGATCTTCGCGTGCGCGATGTCGCGCGCGACGACCAGCGGACCGGTGAGCGACAGGCGCGTCTTGACCGGGTGCTTGGACAGCTCCGCGAGGATCTCCGGCATCGGCCGGGTGAGGTCGATCTTGACCGCGGCACCCTTGCCGGTGCCCGAGACGCCCGACGTCTCGGAGTCGAGCTGGCTGTCGGTGACCTCGGGCAGGAACTGACCGGGGTTGAACTCGAGCTGCTCGAGGAAGACACCCTCGGGCGTGATCTTGGCCTTGGCCTGGCGGTCGGCCGAGCAGGAGACGGCGATCGCGACGGGCAGCGACGCGCCGTGGCGCGGCAAGCGGACGACGCGGACGTCGTGGCAGAAGTACTTGCCACCGAACTGCGCGCCGATGCCGATCTTCTGGGTGAGCTCGAAGACCTTCTTCTCGAGTTCGAGATCGCGGAAGCCGCGGCCGGTGATGGCACCCTCGGTGGGCAGCTCGTCGAGGTAGTGCGCCGAGGCGTACTTGGCCGTCTTGAGCGCGAACTCGGCGGAGGTGCCGCCGACAACGATCGCGAGGTGGTAGGGCGGGCACGCCGCGGTGCCGAGCGACCGGATCTTGGCCTCGAGGAACTGCATCATCGAGTCCGGGTTCAGGATCGCCTTCGTCTCCTGGTACAGGTACGACTTGTTGGCCGATCCGCCGCCCTTGGCCATGAACAGGAACTTGTAGGCGTTCTCGTGGCCCTTCGCGGTGTCCGCGTACAGCTCGATCTGCGCCGGCAGGTTGTTGCCCGTGTTCTTCTCGTCCCACATCGTCAGCGGGGCGTTCTGCGAGTACCGCAGGTTCAACTTCGTGTACGCGTCGTACACACCGCGCGCGATGGACTCCTCGTCGTCACCCGGGGTGAGCACCTGCTGGCCGCGCTTGCCCATGACGATGGCGGTGCCGGTGTCCTGGCACATGGGCAGCACGCCGCCGGCGGCAATGTTTGCGTTCTTCAGGAGGTCGAGCGCAACGAACTTGTCGTTGTTCGACGCCTCGGGGTCCTCGAGGATGCTCGCCAGCTGCTTCAGGTGATCCGTGCGCAGGTAATGGGAGATGTCGTGCAGCGCGGTCTCGGTGAGCAGGCGCAGGGCCTCGGGTTCCACCTTCAGGAAGGTGCGGCCGTCGGGTCCTTCGACGGTGGACACCCCCTCGGTGGTCAGCAACCGATACTCGGTGGGGTCTTCCCCGATCGGCAGCAGGTCCTCGTAGAGGAAGTCGGCCATTGTTTCTCCTGGAAGAGGGCTGGTGATCGCCGTACACGTTAGCGGCGCCGGCGCAAGGCCTTGACAACGGGGCATGTGACGGACTCGACCTGCAAACTCGATGTGACCTGCGTCTCGCGACTTTCGGCGGCGTGTTTATGTCGCCGACGACCGGAAATCCCGCAAGGGAGTCGAGGCCGGAGTGTTCGCCGTCACGGCGGCCGGCAGGCCCCGATCCGTACACTTGACCGGATGTTCGAGAGTTTCCGGAGGGATCGCACGTGACCGTAGAAATCGAACGGTTGCCCTCGCCCGAGACCGGACGCCTGCCGTCGCTGGCCTGGCTTCCCCGTTTCCACGCCTGGATCGATCTCGCCGTCGTGATCGCGGTGCTCGTCACCACCAACCTGATCGCCCACTTCACCACGGCGTGGGCGTCGATCGCGACCGTGCCGATCGCAGCATGCGTGCTGGTCGCGATGATGCGTCGACGCGGCATGCGCTGGTCGGAACTCGGCCTCTCACCCCGGCACTGGAAGAAGGGGACGCTCTACTCGGTAGCAGCCGTGGCCCTCGTCCTGGCGGTGGTGGCGATCGGCATCGCCCTGCCGTTCACCAGGCAGTTCTTCCTCTCCGAGCGCTACGCCACGATCTCCGGTGCCCTCGTCGCCTCGATGATCATCATCCCGCTCCAGACCGTCATCCCCGAGGAACTCGCCTTCCGCGGGGTGCTCCACGGAACCCTCGAGCGAGTGTGGGGCGCACGCGGGGTCTTCGCCGCGGGATCCCTGCTGTTCGGGCTGTGGCACGTCGCCTCGTCGTTCGGTCTCACGGCGGGTAACGCCGGCCTCAGCGCCTTCCTCGGTGCCGGGCTGCTCGCGCAGATCGCCGGCATCGTCGGCGCGGTGATCGCGACCGCCGCCGCGGGCTTCGTCTTCACGTGGCTGCGTCGTCGCAGCGGCAGCATCCTCGCGCCCATCGCCCTGCACTGGTCGCTCAACGGCGCCGGTGCCCTCGCCGCCGCGCTCGTCTGGCACGCCACACTCAACTGATGGCGCTGGCGGTCTGTCTCCTGTTCGACCCCGAGACCGACCGCGCGATCCGGCGCCTGTGGGGCCGGGATGTTCCGGCGCGGCCGGGCGTCGCTCGTGCCCGCCCCCTCGTCCGAACTCGTGCAGCGACAGGACCGCGTCGTGCGGGTCGTGGAGACGACGGGAGCGGACCTGCACCGCTACTACGTCCCGGGACGCTGGACCCCGCACTGTTCGCTGAGTCCCCGAACCCGGCGTGAGGAACTCGACCGTCTGGGCGCGGTCGTCTACGACGTGCTGCCCATCGACGCGACGCTCGATCGCGCGGTGCTGATCGACACCGCCACCGGCGAGCACACGCCGCTACGGATGATCCCGTGAGGGAAACTCACTCCTCGGGGTTCTCCACCCACGGTCCGTACGGAGGTGGGCCCTCGCTCTGGATCTGCAGGCCGAAGTGCGGACAGTGCTTCCACACGTAGCCGTGCAGGACGTGTTCTTCCGACGTCGCGGTGTTCATCAGTACGAGGTCGCCGCTGGGGCGGTGTTCGAGGGCGAAGCCGGACTCCCGCTGATCGAGAACCCACCATTTCGCAGTGCTCATGTCGGTGTCCTCCGCATGATCCGCTCGGCAGACGCGCACCTCCACATTAGCGCGGAAACCATTCGTGATCGGCCGATTCGGCGATCACGATCCGGTTCAGGACCCGGGCCGTCGCCTCATCGGCGGGATAGAACGCCTCGATCGCCAGTTCCGACACCGTCACGTCGAGCGGGGTCCCGAAGAGGGTGGTCGTGCTGAAGAACGACAACTCGCCGGCCTCGGTCCGCAACCGCATCGGCACGACCAGCGAATGCGGTTCGATCTCCTCCACCGGATCGTCGCAGGGATAACCGGCGAGTTCGTCGTACAGGCGCAGCAGGACAGGGTCGGCGGTCGCACCGATCTGGTGTTGCAGCCGGGCGAGCAGATGACCGCGCCACTGCCCGAGATCGACGATGCGCGGCGCCAGTCCCCGCGGGTGCAGAGTCAGTCGCAGCACGTTGATCGGCGGTTCCAGCAGTTCCGGAGCGCACCCCTCGACGAACACCCCGACGGCGTCGTTGGAATCGACCATCGTCCAGTGCCGGTCGACGACGAGTGCGGGAAAGGGGTGGTGCGACGACAGGATTCGCGTGATCGCGTCGGAGATCGCCGCCATCGGCATATCGCCGAGGTGATGCTCGGGGTAGACAGGCGCATGTCCCGCCGCGACCAGAATGGTGTTGCGTTCGCGCAGCGGGATGTCCAGCCGGTCACTCAGCTTCAGCACGGTCGCGCGTGACGGGCGGGACCGGCCGGTCTCGACGAAGCTGAGATGCCGCGACGAGATGCCGGCGGTATGGGCCAGGGTGAGCTGGCTCAGGCCGCGGCGCTCGCGCCATGCCCGCAGCAGGGCGCCGGCGTGGGGAGTGTCGACCGTGGTCATGCACCCGACAGTAGAGCCGGCCGGGAACGGTCACCATTACTTCCCGGGTAAATTCCCCGACGTCGACCGTGCCCGGTCCTGGTACGAATCCCCGGGGTACCAGGCGATCCTCCCGCTCCGCACCGAGAACTCCGAGGGATGGGCGGTCGTCGTGCAGGGCACACCGCCCGGCTACCGCGCCACCCACTTCCTCGACAAGGTGTTCGGCGCTCAGCGGTAGTTCAGGACAGGATGCCGGCCGCCCGGGCCGGTTCGGCGTAGGCCCGCGCCAGCGACTCCACCGTCTCGTGGGCGTTCAACCCGCTCGGATTGGGCACCACCCACAACGGGACGTCACCGATCGTGTCGTCCTGCCGCCCGGCCTTCGCCTTGCGCCGGCCGAAGGCCGCGCGGTAGGCGGTGATGCCCGCGACCGCCACGGCGCGAGGGCGGAACTCCGCCACCACGTGCGCCAGATGGCGTCCGCCCTCACGCAGTTCCTCGTCGGTGAGCTCGTCGGCGCGGGCCGTCGCACGCGGCGCCAGGTTCGTGATGCCGACACCCCGCTCGAGCAGGTGATCGCGGTCGGCGTCGCTCATACCGGACGACGCGTCGATCGGCCGGTCGACGATGCCGGCACGGAACAGGGCGGGGTAGAAGCGATTTCCGGGCCGCGCGAAGTGGGCTCCCGTCGCCGCGGTCCACAATCCCGGATTGATGCCGACGAACAACAGGCGGCAACCGGGCGCGACGAGATCGGGGATCACCGCATCGCGGAAGGACTCGAGTTCGGCTCGTGTGAAACCCATCCACCCAAAATAGCCGGAGCGACGCTCAGTCCGGCGGGAGCCAGGCTCCGTGCAGGCCGGCCGGGACACGGATCGGCAGACGGACCCGCGCGATCGGGCCCGATGCCGGGTCGGATGCGGGGAAGATCAGGAACCAGCTCGACATGTCCGCGCGGTCGGTGGCGATCGCGCCCCAGTAGCCGCCCGAATCACCCGAGAGATAGGCGGGTTCGCCGGGGGAGAGGGTCTCGTGTGCCCAGACTGCTTCGGTCCCGGACGCCACATCGAACCAGAAGAGCGAATCAGCTGCTCCCGCTGGGAGTTTCTGCGACCTGCTGCGCCCGATGGTCGCGACGACGGAGTGGCCGAGGGTCATCGACCGGTCGTCGATGCGGGGGAACTCGATGTCTCGTTCGTGCAGGGTCGTGCGGGTCACCCCGTCGCGACCGATCACGGCGCGTCGCAGGACGGACCGGTTCGGACCTGCCTTCTCGGTCAACGCGCCCGGATACGCCCACTCCACGTAGTCGAGCGCGACGTCGCCGTCGGGCAGGTCGAAGGCATTGGCGGTGTGCCACATCCAGAACGTGTCGGTCGAGAACCACCGCACCGCGCCGCCGTCGCGGGGGACGAGCGCGACACGCGTTCCGAGATCCGGCTTCCAGTCGAGCGGCGACCCGCCGGAGAAGATCTGCGAGAGATCGAACACGAGCGGGGCCAGGACCAGAACGACATAGGTCGGCGTCAGTGCCATGTCGTGGATCATCAACGGCCGGTCCATGCCGTCGATCGGGGTGGGCGCGCGCGTCACCGTCCCGTCCGGTGCGACCACCGACCAGGTCAGATACGGCGGGTCGAGCATGTAGCAGAAGGCGACCATCTCGCCGGTGTGCGGATCGATCTTCGGGTGCGCCGTCAGCCCGACCGGCAGGGTTCCGTCGAAGGTCTCGCGTCCGAGCGTCTCGAGGTCGGAACCCAGGGTGTACGGTGGCGCCGCTTCGGCCATCGCCATGAGCCGCCCGCCGTGCCGGACGATGTTGATGTCCGGCAGCTCGCGCATGGTGTTCGCCAGGTCGGGCCCGACCTCCTCCTCGGGAGGGAAGTACGGATCGGTGATGCCGGCCCACAGCGCGCGACCGGCCTTCTCCTCCGCGACGACCTGCGGGGTCCGCACGAACCTGTTCGTGTAGCGCGCGGTGCCCCCGGCGATCTGCACGCGGTGGACCATGCCGTCGCCGTCGATCGGGTAGACGTAGTGACCGATCGGGTCGAAGCGCGGATTGGGTCCGTTGCGGAGATAGCTTCCGTGCAGATCTGCGGGCAGTTCCCCGTGGACCTCCAGCTCGCGGACGTCCACTTCCTCGCGTTGAGGCGCGAACAGGCCACTGAGGTGCGGATGGTGTGCCAGGTCGACAGGCGCCGGACGTTGCATGACGACTCGCTTCGGTGGAGGCGATTCTTCTGTGGGGCAATCGTAGGACCGGGAAGGGCGATCGGTTCGTGATTCGGCGCGCCCGATCCCACACCCACGGACGGGGACCGTGCATCGGATAGAGTTGTTGCCTACGTGCAGGACTGATAGTGCGGCCGCACGGCCGCGACGTTAGGGGAAGGTGTGCAGCGCCGGAACGCGATCGGAAACTCCGTCCGGAACACCGGAGGTGACGAGGCCACGTTGCCGCCGTACACGGATCTTCTCTGGCCGACCGTGCAGGCGGTGATCGAACTCGGCGGATCCGGTGTCATCGAGGAGATCGATTCCGCCGTGATCTCCCGGACGGGACTGTCCGAGGCCGCACAGGCGGTACTCCACGGTGACGGCCCCGGAACGGAGATCGAATACCGGCTGGCCTGGGCCCGGACCTACCTCAAGGGCATGGGTCTGCTGTCGAATACCCGCCGCGGTGTGTGGAGCGTGACCGACCGTGGCCGCGCCGTGCGCGAGTCGGAGATCAAGCCCATGCAGGTCGCGTACACGGCCGAGAAGCGTCGCAAGCGCATGGTGCGGAACGTCTCGCAGGGTGCCCAGGTCGTGCCGCTCGCAGCCGCCCCCGAGGATCCCGAACTGTGGCGCGAACCCGTCCTCGGTGCCGTCGCCGACCTGTCGGAGGACGGTTTCGAACGGCTCGCCACCGCGGTACTGCGCGCGGCCGGATTCACCACCCTGACGATTCCGGCCCCGGGCGGATCCCACGCTCCCGAGGGCGCCGGTCACGTCGAGGGCACCGGTGTCCTGCGCGTATCGCTGCTGAGCTTCTCGGTGTTCTTCCGTTTCCTGCGGGCACCGGAGAAGGCGGGTGCCGACGTGGTCCGCGAGTTCCGCGCCGCGATGGTCGGGCGGGGCGAGAAGGGTCTGCTCGTCGCCACCGGATCGTTCACCGAGGACGCGCGCGCCGAAGCCCACCGGCACGGCGCCCCGCCGATCGATCTCGTCGACGGCGACGGGTTGTGCGATCTGCTCAAGGAGCACGGTCTCGGTGTCCGTTCCACGGTGCGGACGGTCGAGGACGTCTCCCTGGTGCCGGCCTTCTTCGCCGAACTGTCCGGCCGCTGACCTCGTAGCGCCGTTGCGGATATCGCCTGCCGCGACCTGTCGAATTCTCGGTGTGGCCGGTGGGACGGCTGTGATTGTGATGCAATACGGCGGACGTACAGACGGCAATACGAAGGACAGGTTGCGATGAGCCTTTCGCGGCGGGACATGTTGCGGTACGCGACGCTCGGATCGGGCGTCGCGTTGATCTCTGCGCTCGGCGCACCGGGTCTGGCTCAGGGACGCCCGGTGCTCGGGACCATCATCGACTACTCGGCCGCCGTACCGTCGCCGTCGTCGATCCGCGCCGCCGGCCATATCGGCGCCATCCGGTACGTGTCCGATGCACGACCCGATGCCGCCTGGATGCGCGCCAAGCCGCTCACCGGACGGGAAGCGGACGCGCTGCTCGACAGCGGACTCGAAGTGGTCTCGTGCTACCAGTACGGCAAGGCCGCGACCGCCGACTGGCTCGGTGGTTACGAGGCGGGGCTGAAGCACGCCCGGCGCGGCCTCGACCTCCACTACGCGGCCGGTGGCCCGGAGAACCGACCGATCTACGCCTCGATCGACGACAACCCGACCTTCGAGCAGTTCACGCTCCAGGTCGTGCCGTATCTGCTGGGCTGGCAGGAAGTGGTCGGCGCCGGAAATCTCGGTGTGTACGCCAACTCGCCGACGATCGACTGGGCGTCGGCGGTCTCCCTCGGGTCCTTCTACTGGCAGCACGACTGGGGCACGCCCAACGGGTACGTGCATCCGCGGGCGAACCTGCACCAGATTCCGGGCGAGGTCCGGATCGAGGGCATCGGCGTCGACATCAACCACGTGCTCACGCCCGACTACGGCCAGTGGTCGCTCGCCGGCAGCGCACCGAGTTCGGACCCGGGACTCCTGGGAAGTTAGCGCTCGGGTCGGGTGTCGTCGACGGGTCGCACGGAGCGGCCCGGCGGCGGGATGAGGACCGTGAAGACCAGTCCCACCACCGCCGCCCACATCGCCACCAGGAAGGTGGCGCGGAACCCTTCGAGTGCGGGCACCACGGAGTCGCCGATGCGCTGGGTCATCGCCGCCAGCATCACACCCACCACCGCTGCGGCGCTCGTCGTGCCGATCGACCGCATCAGGGTGTTGAGGCTGTTGGCCGCGGCGGACTCGCGCAACGGCACGGCGCCCATGATGAGCGCGGGCATCGCCGCGTAGGCGAGACCCACACCGGCGCCGATGAGCATCGAGGCGCCGACGATGTGCCAGACCTCCTGGTACAGCACGTACGCCATCAGATAGCCGAGGCCTACGAGCACTGCGCCGCAGCCGAGGGTCACGCGGGCGCCGAACCGCGTCGTGATGCGCGCCGAGACGGGGGACAGCGCCATCATGACGAGTCCGGCGGGGGCGAGCGCGATCCCGGCGGTGACCATCGTCTGGCCGAAACCGTAACCGGTCTCCGTCGGCGCCATCAGCAGCTGCGGGAACGCCAGGATGTTCGAGTACATCGAGAACCCGAGCGCGACCGACGCGAGATTCGTCATGAGGATCGGCCGGCGGGCGGACAGTCGAAGGTCCACGAGCGGACGCGATATCCGCAGTTCGTACAGGCCCCAACCGACGAACACCACGACTGCCCCCGCGAGCATCCCGAGCGTGGCCGGGGCGGTCCATCCCCAGTCGTTGCCCTTGGTGACGGGCAGGAGCAACAACACGAGGGCGACGGAGAGCAGCAGCGCCCCGGCGATGTCGAAACGTCCCGGATTGCGGTGCGACGATTCGGGCACGACGAACAGGATCGCGGTGATACCGATGAGCCCGAGGACCAGCGACGCGACGAACAGCATGTGCCAGTCGGTCGCCTGGGCGACGAAGGCCGCGGCCGGAAGGCCGATCGCGCCGCCGACACCCATCGTGGCGCTGATGGTGGCCATGGCGCCCGGGAGTCGCCGGGAAGGCAGCTCGTCGCGCAGGATCGCGATACCGAGCGGGATCGCGCCCATCGCGGCGCCCTGGAGAGCCCGGCCGACCACGAGCGGGACGAGGGTCGTCGCGAGCGCGCAGACCGCCGAACCGAGCACCATGAGCGAGAGCGAGGTCAGCAGCATCCGGCGTTTGCCGAACATGTCGCCGAGGCGACCGCTGATGGGGGTGACCACCGCGCCGGCGAGCAGAGTCACCGTCACAGCCCAGGACGTGTTCTCGGGTGACGCGCCGACGAGCACCGGCAGCCGCGGGAGGATCGGGACGATCAGGGTCTGCATGAGCGCGACGCTGATCCCGACGGTCGCGAGGACCGGCACGATGCCGCGCGGGGCAGGAATCTCCCGGGTGGAGAGCGGTGTCTCTACGGCCATGCGGCTCCTCGGTCCGGGGCCGGGGTGACGCGGCCTACAACGACAATTTGTGCGCAATACGAACGACGCTGCCATCGTGTCTAACACGGCAGGGCCGTCGATCCCTAGTGCCCTCCCGCCGTCCGGTCCTGCGTGGCCGTTCGACCGGCGTCCGGTGTCAGGACTGACAGTGCTTGTCGGGCTCGGATTCGTCGACGGTGATCGAGAGCGGCGGATGCTCGTCGGGCGCGGAATGATCGCCGCGCCACGCCAGCAGCGACCAGCGCGACAGGCCGGACAGTGCCGAGCCGAGACTCGCGAACGACAGTGAGGACAACGCCGAACCGAACGACCCGACGGAGCCGATGGACAGAACCGACCCGCAGCCACCGATCGACAGGATCGAGTACGAGGAACCGATCGACAGGATCGACCGCTCCGAGGCGATCGACAGGATCGAGCGGTGAGAGAGGAGTGAGCGGCGGGAATTCACGGACGCGGCGCCGGCCGGGTGCCGCAGACGACGCTGCTTCGACGGGATGCGCGACGCGGTGAAGGCCATGCTCCGGTCTATCACGCCCGGCGTCGACGGGGGAAGACACGAAGGCCGCCGGGAGAAACTCCCGGCGGCCTTCGGTGAGTACGTGAATCAGGGAACGGCGACGAGACCCACGGTGGGCAGGAAGGTGCACGAACGCGGATCGGCGCCCTCGTCCTGCGTGGTGATTCCACCGGAGATCACGGCAAGGACCTGACCCGAACCGGTGTCGGCGATCGCGCTCAGCGTGGTCGGGCCGTCGGGGTTGATCTTCGCGTCGTTGGTGAGCGGTTGCGTGCCCGTGCGTCCGTTGGAGACGTTGACCCAGCTCAGGGTGAGCGGCTGTTGCTGTTCGCCGGCGGCGGGTGCGGTGCCCAGCGCGGTGAAGACGAAGCCGGTCTGGCCTGCGCCCGGTCCGGGAGGGGGAAGGTGCGACGGACCCGCGACCGCGAGGGCGGTGCCCACGGAGTCCTGGCTGTCGCCGATGCAGCCCTTGCCGATAGTCGGGTAGAGGAACTGCGAGATCACCACGGCGCCGGGCTCGGGGATCTCGGGTCCGCCGCCGCCGCTGCCATCGAGGAAGGTGATGACGCGCTGGAGCGTGCTCTTCACCGATTCGGGGAGCTCGGAGTTCGCGAGCAGTTCCTTGGCCTGCGCCAGCAGGTCGTTCTTGCCGTCGGCCGCGTCGGCGACATCGGCGGGGCCCGCGGCCGCACCGATGATCGCGGGCGCAAGGGAAGCCAGGGCCTCGGCCTCTTCGGGGTTCGCCCGGACCCCGGCGAGCAGGTCGGTCAACGACTCTACGGAAAGATCAGCGGGAATCTCGAACTGGGGCAGTTCGACGAGCCCTGCCAGGTCCGGCAGTACGGGTGGCGCCGGTTGCGCGACGGCCTGCGTAGGCACGGCCAATCCCGCGGTGGCGGCGAGTGCGCACAGCGTGAGCGCCCGTCGCATTCCTCGAGTACGAAGCACTGTTCCCCATCCTTGTCGTTGAAGCATCCGGTTGTTCGGGACGAACGACCGGATGCTGACGGCTCGAGGAGACACTCTATGGACCCCCCGCACACGGGACAAGCCTGCCGTTTCGGAACGGCGCGCCCATCGCTGGTTCGGGATTCTAACCACGGGGTGTTCCGTCCCTCGGATCCTGTCGAACATAACGCGTTCGACCTGAGAAGATTGTGACTGTAGATGAAATCGTTACGGGAGTGAACTCCGGTTCGTTTGCATGCCTATCGGAACGGTAATCTCCTTCGCCGGGTCCGGTTCACCGGACGGACGTTCGACGGGAGAGGCCGCACCGCAGTGCCACGAGGGTTTCCTTCGCACCGGATGTGGTGGTGCGCGGCGTTACTGGCGCTGTCCGTCGTCGTCCGGATCGCCTGGGGATTCATCACTCCCAACGGCATGAACCTCGTCGACCTGCACGTCTACGTCGACGGATCGGCCGCTCTGCTGCAGGGCGACCTCTACGGGTTCACCTATTCGGAGGACACCCCCGACTTCCCCCTGCCGTTCACCTATCCGCCCTTCGCCGCGCTCGTCTTCCTGCCCCTGCACCTGATCCCGTTCGGAATCCTGGGCGTGGCCTGGCAGCTGCTGACGGTCGCGGCGCTGTTCGCCGTCGTGTGGATCTCGCTCGAACTCGTCGTGGACGCGCGGGCACGGAGCCGGTCGTGGGTCGGTGTCGCGATGCTGTGGACGGCTGCGGGCATATGGACCGAGCCGGTACGCACGACCCTCGACTACGGCCAGATCAACGTCTTTCTCGTCCTCGGCGTGATGCTCGTGGCCCGCAGTTCCCGGTGGTGGCTGTCGGGTGGGCTCGTCGGCGTGCTTGCCGGGATCAAGCTCACGCCTGCCATCACCGGCCTGTACTTCCTCGCGCAGCGACGCTGGCGCGAGGCGGTGTTCTCCGCGGTCGTCTTCGTGGGGACCGTCCTGGTGAGCCTGCTCGTGCTCGGCTCCCAAGCCGCCACCTATTTCGGGTCCCTCTTCGGCGACGCGGATCGGATCGGGCCGGTCGTGTCGGTGTGGAACCAGTCGCTGCGCGGAGCGCTGGGTCGTCTCGCGGGTGAGGACGTCGGACTCGGGCCGGTGTGGCTGGTCGGCGTCGTGGTCTGCGCGGTCCTCGCGTTCGCGGCGTGGCGGTCGCTGGAACCGCTGCCCGACGGAACGCGCGACCGTCTCGGCACGCTGCTGATCGTGCAGTTGTTCGGTCTGCTCGTCTCGCCCATCTCGTGGGTCCACCACTGGGTGTGGGTGGTCCCTTTGCTGCTGTGGCTTCTCTACGGACCCTTGGCGCGGTCGCTCGGAGCCCGCATCGTCGCCGCGTGCTGGGCCGCGGTCACGCTGATCGGCGTTCCGTGGGTACTGAGTACGGCGCAGAACTCGATCTGGGATGTCGAACGTCCCGCTCCGCTCGCCTGGCTCGGCGCCGTCAACGTGGTCGGTGTCCTCGCCGTCTACGTCGTCGTGATCCTCGCAGCCCGGGGACGTGAGGGGCAGGACGAACGGGTGACTACAGACCCGAGCGCCGTGCCTCCTCGTCGATCCGACGCGCAAGAGCCGGATCCGACTCCGTGATGCCACCGGCGGAATGCGTGCTCAACGCGAAGGTCACCTTCCGCCACCTGATGTCGATGTCCGGATGGTGATTCGCCTCCTCGGCGACGACGGCCACCCGGTCGACGAGTGCGATCGCGTCGGGGAAGGTGGGCGCCTCGATGGTGCGGACCAGCGACTGTCCCGCGCGGTGCCAGTGCGGCAACTCGGCCAGCGCGGCGTCGATCTCTCCGTCCGTCAGCAGCTGGGACATGACTCATTCTGGGACGATGCACGTCATGTCTGCAAGCACATCGTCCGCGAGTACACCGGCGCCCGACGGGCACGTCGTGGCCGGCGCCGTCATCCGGGACGGACGCGTGCTGCTCGCCCAGCGCACGCGGCCCGTCGACCTCGCGGGCCTGTGGGAGTTGCCCGGAGGCAAGGCGGAACCGGGGGAGAGCGTGGAGGCGGCGCTCGTGCGGGAGCTGAGGGAAGAGCTCGGTGTCGAGGTGCGCGGTGCGGAGCGACTGGGGGTCGCGGTGCCGTTGGCCGGAGGTCGCGAGTTGTGTGCCTACAGGGTCGAACTCGTCTCGGGTGATCCCGAGCCGCTGGACCACGCGGCGTTGCGGTGGGTCGACGCGGACGAACTCGGGGAGGTCGATCTCGTCCCGGCCGATCGTGCGTGGATTCCCGATCTACGCGAACATCTGCGGCGCTGAGGTCATACGGCGCATGCCTGGTGGTCAGGCGGCGCGGGCCTTGTCGAGATACTTGCGCAGTTCCTTCTTGCTGAGCCCGTCGTTCTCGACCTTCTTCATGCGCATGACGACGACGGGGCATTTGAGGCACCGCGTCTTCTTGCGGCAGCACTTCTTCTTCGGCTTCAGGCCTGCGACCTTGCTCGCCTTCACCTTCCCCATACGTCCCGCCTGCCTTCCACGGTCCTGCGCGCGGCGAATCACCGGCGAGCGAAGGTTAGCATCCCCTTACTCGCGGACCCAGGGGTGCATGTGGTGCCGGATTCGGCGGTTACGTCTCCTGGGGGAGTGTCGAGCGTCACCCCGATCGTCGCCGACCTGCGGGTATCTGATGAGCTAGAAGCGGCGACCGACGAACGGCCTGTAAAGTGTATTGACGGCCGCAGTGCCTGCACGCCGAGAATCGGACGGGGCAGGTAGCTCGCAATCTCGCGTCGCGGCCATCGAGACGAACGCCGTACGGGCGAGGTGCCGACCGGGTCCAGTGCCGTGTGGCCGGACTACAGCCAGGAGAGCTATCGCGTGAGCACCGCTGATTTTCGGAACGTCGCCATCGTGGCGCACGTCGACCATGGAAAGACCACTCTCGTCGACGCCATGTTGCGCCAGTCGGGCGCGTTCGCCGAACGTGCGGAACTCGTCGACCGGGTCATGGACTCGGGCGACCTCGAGCGCGAGAAGGGCATCACCATTCTCGCGAAGAACACCGCGGTGCACCGTCACCACCCGGACGGCACCGTCACTGTCATCAACGTCATCGACACCCCCGGCCACGCCGACTTCGGCGGTGAGGTCGAGCGCGGCCTGTCCATGGTCGACGGCGTCGTCCTGCTGGTCGACTCCTCCGAGGGCCCGCTGCCGCAGACCCGCTTCGTGCTCCGCAAGGCGCTCGCCGCGTCGCTGCCGGTGATCCTCGTGGTCAACAAGACCGACCGCCCGGACGCCCGCATCGCCGAGGTCGTCGAGGAGAGCCAGACCCTGCTGCTCGACCTCGCGTCCGACCTCGACGACGAGGCCGCCGAAGCCGCCGAGCTCGCCCTCGAGCTGCCCGTCCTCTACGCCTCCGGTCGTGAGGGCAAGGCCTCGAAGAAGCAGCCCGAGAACGGCCAGGTCCCCGACGCCGAGAACCTCGACGAGCTCTTCGAGGTCCTCATGGAGTGCATCCCCGCACCCAAGGGTGATCCGTCGGCGCCGCTGCAGGCCCACGTCACCAACCTCGACGCCTCCGAGTTCCTCGGTCGTCTCGCGCTGCTGCGCATCCACCAGGGTGAGCTGCGCAAGGGCCAGACCGTCGCGTGGATGCACGCCGACGGCGTCAAGAACGTCAAGATCACCGAGCTGCTCAAGACCGTCGGTGTCGAGCGGCAGCCGGGCGAGGTCGCGGTCGCCGGCGATATCGTCGCCGTGGCCGGCATCCCGGAGATCATGATCGGCGACACGCTCGCCGATCCGGAGAACCCGGTGGCGCTGCCGCGCATCACCGTCGACGAGCCGGCCATCTCGATGGTCATCGGCACCAACACCTCGCCGCTCGTCGGCCGGGTCAAGGGCCACAAGCTCACCGCTCGCATGGTGAAGACGCGGCTCGACTCCGAGCTCGTCGGCAACGTCTCGCTGCGCGTCCTCGACATCGGACGCCCCGACGCGTGGGAGGTGCAGGGCCGAGGCGAACTCGCCCTCGCCATCCTCGTCGAGCAGATGCGCCGTGAAGGCTTCGAGCTGACCGTCGGCAAGCCGCAGGTGGTCACCCGCACCATCGACGGCAAGCTCCACGAGCCCTACGAGGAGCTGACCATCGACAGCCCCGAGGAGCACCTCGGCGCCATCACCCAGCTGCTCGCGAACCGCAAGGGCAAGATGGTCCAGATGACCAACCAGGGCACCGGCTGGGTTCGTATGGAGTTCATCATCCCGTCGCGCGGTCTGATCGGTTTCCGTACCGACTTCCTCACGGAGACCCGCGGCACCGGCATTTCCAACGCCATCTTCCACGGTTACGCGCCGTGGGCCGGCGAGATCCGCGCCCGCCACACGGGTTCGCTCGTCTCCGACCGTGCAGGCTCGGTCACCCCGTTCGCGATGATCCAGCTCGCCGACCGCGGCACCTTCTTCGTCGAACCGGGCAGCGACACCTACGAGGGCCACGTCGTGGGCATCAACCCGCGCGCCGAGGACCTCGACATCAACGTCACCCGCGAGAAGAAGCTCACCAACATGCGCTCTTCGACCGCCGACGTGATGGAGACCCTCGCCAAGCCGATCGAGCTGACCCTCGAGGCAGCGCTCGAGTTCTGTGCTGCGGACGAGTGCGTCGAGGTCACGCCGGAGGACGTGCGCGTGCGCAAGCTGCACCTCTCGCAGACCGACCGTGCGCGTGCGCGGTCGCGGGAGAAGGCCCGTAACAAGTAGTCCAGGTGTGGGGTGGCCCCGGCGAGCGCATGCTGGCCGGGGCCACCCACGTACCACCTGCCTCACGGAAGGAGCCCGAGTGTCGCGTACGCGCGCTCGTCGCCGACTGATCGGGGCGACGGCCGGCCTGGCCGTGGCTGCGCTGGTCCTCACCGGTTGCACCGCCGACCCGCCGCCGCCCATCGAGCAGACGGAGCCGACCACGACCCCGGCTCCCGCTCCGAAGCGCAGCACGGTGGTGGTCGCGATCGACGAGGTCGGTTCGGGCTTCAACCCCCACCTGCTCGCAGACCAGTCGCCCGTCGCGAACGCCGTTGCCGAACTCGTGCTCCCGAGTGCCTTCCGGGCCGTGCCCGATCCGGAGAATCCCGCTGCAGCACTGTGGGTTCCGGACGACTCGCTGCTGCTGTCCGCGGAGGTCACCGACGAGGCGCCGTTCACCATCACCTACCGCCTGCGCGACGAGGCCCAGTGGTCGGACGGAGCGCCGATCGTTGCCGAGGACTTCCGGTATCTGTGGCGGCAGATGATCACCCAGCCCGGCGTCGTCGATCCTGCCGGCTACCGCCTCATCGACGACATCCGATCGTCGGGCGGAGGCAAGATTGTCACCGTCACCCTGCGCGAGCCGTATCCGGCCTGGCGCGAACTGTTCACGAATCTCTTGCCCGCGCACCTGGTCAAGGACACTCCGGGTGGCTTTTCCACCGGCCTGTCCGAGACGATTCCCGTGTCCGGCGCGCGATTCCACGTCGACAACGTCGATCGGGGGCGCGCCGAGGTGCTGCTCGAACGCAACGACCGGTTCTGGGGCACCCCGGCCGGACCCGACGAATTGATCATGCGCCGCGCCGGCACCGACGCCCAGGTGACCGAATCGGTGCGCAGCGACGACGCCCAAGTGGTCCAGAGCGCGGGCGGTGTCGCTCTCGAGGCGCAGCTCGCCGCCGTGCCGGGTGTGCGGACCGGCGTCCAGCTCCAGCCGCGCACCCTCGATCTGACCCTCAACACGCGCACCGCCGAACTCGCCGACCCGGTCGTCCGGCGAGGCATACTCGACCTGCTCGACCCCGAGCTGCTCGGACTTGTCGCCACGGCCAACAGCACCGGGGTCGTGCGGGCGCGGGCCCAGGTGCTCGCGCCGTCCGATCCGGGATACACCGACACGATGCCGGCGCGTCTGTCCCGGGAGCAGGCCCTCGGACGTCTCGCCGAGGCCGGATATCTACCCGTCCCGCCTGCCGTGCCCCCGGTGCCGACGGACCCCGGCGCACCCGGCCCCGAAGCGCCGGAGGCCGCTGCACCGGAGACGGGGGCATCCGAGACGGCGGCATCCGAGACGGCGGCGCCGACGAGCGCGACTCCCGGACCGAGAACTCCCGACGGGCCGGCCCTGCCCGAGGGCACCCTGGCCCGGGCCGGCGTGCCGTTGACGCTGGTCGTGGGCGTGCCGGAGGGTGACGAGACCGCCCGCGCCGTCGCAGGCACCGCCGTCGACCTGTGGCGTGGCGCCGGGATCGACGCATCGGTCGACGAACTTCCCCCCGACGAGCTGTACGGCGAAGCCCTCGTCGAGGGCACCGTGCACGCGGTCGTCGGCTGGATGCGTGCCGGTGGAGACCCTGCCACCGCCGCGCTGTCCCGATTCGGATGCGTCCCGGTGGCCGCAGCACCCACCGTGGCGGGGGAGGACCTGCCGACCGTGCCCGAGTCCGACCTCCCGGCGCAGCCCGACGCCCCCGGGACGGCGGAGGCGGCACAGTCGTCGGACCCCGCGACCACCACGCTCGACGAGGACGACGTCGAGGAACGTGAGGATGCGCTCGCAGCGCAGCTCGAGGCTCCGAGCAACCTCTCGGGTGCGTGCGATCCCGGTCTCGAACCCGATCTGCTCGCTGCACTGAACGGCACCACCGACCCGGCGAAGGTCGTCGCCGACGCGCAGGCCAGGCTGTGGGATCTCGCGGTGAATCTGCCGATCCTGCAGGACCGGGCCGTTGTCGCCGCCGGTCCGGGCGTCGAGAACGTCTCGCTGACAGCCGCCGTCGCCACCGGTATTCTCGGCGACGCCCATCTGTGGGGAAGGACCACACCGTGACCGATGCTCCGGGAGCTCTCCCCGACGTTGCGGATCGACGACTTCTGCTCGTCCACGCCCATCCCGACGACGAAACCCTCACCACCGGCGGCACCATCGCCCGGTACGTCGCCGAGGGCGCCGAGGTCACCGTCGTGACCTGCACGCTCGGTGAGGAGGGCGAAGTGATCGGCGACGAGTGGGCCCAGCTCACCGCCGACCGCGCCGATCAGCTCGGCGGATACCGCATCCTCGAACTCACCCGGGCGCTCGACGCGCTCGGCGTCGAGCGACCGCGTTTTCTCGGCGGTGCCGGGCACTGGCGCGACTCCGGGATGGCGGGCACCCCGTCCGCCGACAATCCTCGGGCCTGGGTCAACGCCGACCGCGACGAGGCGATCGAGGCGCTCGTCGCCGTGATCCGCGAGACGCGTCCGCACGTGGTCGTCACCTACGACCCGTTCGGTGGCTACGGGCATCCCGACCACATCGCGGTGCACGAACGGGTGACCGCGGCCGTCGAAGCGGCCGGCACCGAGGACTATCCGTCCGCCGGGGCGGCGTGGACCCCCGCGAAGGTGTACTGGACCGTCGCCGAACGGTCCGCGCTCGAACGCGGCATCGCCGCCATGGGCACGCTGCCCGACGGCTGGCGCCGACCGGAGGCCGGCGAACTGCCGAGCGTGCCCGACGACGAGGTCACCACCGTCGTCGACGTCCGCTCGGTTCTCGACGCGAAGCGGACCGCGATGGCCGCGCACACGACCCAGGTGCTGGTCGCGGAGGACGGCGAGCAGTTCGTGCTCTCCAACCTCGTCGCCCAGCCCGTCTTCGACCAGGAGCACTTCGTGCTCGTGCGCGGGCAGCTCGGCCTGACCGACTCCACGGGACGAGAGGACGACCTCTTCTCCGGCATCGGCTAGTGTGACCCGAGTCATCAACGAGGCTGTGGGTGGTTCGCGTCACCCGGCCTCGCGTACCACGCAGGCACACCGTCAGGGGGTTGTCGATGTACAACTGGTCCGTCCAGAACCAGATCGTCGCGTTCGTGGAGTCGTTGAGGCCGTACGCCGACGAGATCCGGGCCGACTACTGGCACGCTCTGTACTCCTTCGCCGACCAGCAGAGCGCGCTGCTCACCATGCTCGGATACCCGCCGGTTCCCTGACGTCCCGTGCGTGGGTCGCGGATGGTTCCGCGGACCCCGGTTGTGCTCGGGCGCGTCCGGTAGCGCACCATCGAAGCATGACGGTCGATCCAGCAACCGCTGCACCCCTCGCGTCACCGGTGGGCGTCCAACCCCGCCGGGGGCTCGTCGCGCTGCTCGTGCTCGACGGTGCGCTGTGCGCCCTGTTGTCGGTCTTCTATCTCGGCGTGTACATCGCCGGAGCGCCCTTCCCGATCACCATCCTGCTGGCCGGCCTCGTCAACCTGCTGCTGGTGATGGCCCTCCGCGCCGAGACCGGATCCCTGCGCAGCGCGGCCCTGCCGCTGCTGGCCTGGGCCGTCGTCTTCCTCGTCTGCCTCGTGGGTGGGCCGGGCGGCGACCAGCTCGCGCTCGGCGACTGGCGGACCCTGCTGCTGCCCGTGGCCGCGCTCGCCCCCGCCGGCGGCTACCTGTTCTCGGCCCGCATCAGGGAGATCACCCAGGCAGTGGGAGGGACGCAGCCCGCGCCGCGTCCCTGAGCACCTCGGTCACCATCTCCTTCGTCAACCGGCCGGTGAAGGTGTTCTGCTGGCTGACGTGATAGCAACCGAAGAGGTGCAACGGGTGCTCCCGCGCCTCGGTGGCAGCGAGCAGCACATGTGCGCCGTGCCCGAACTTGGGGCGGGGAACCGGAATCGTCCACCCCGCCGCCGACAGGACCGGCAGTAGTGCCTGCCACCCGAACCCGCCGAGCACGACGACCGACCTCAGCGTGGGGGAGAGCAGGTCGAGTTCCTGTTCGAGCCAGTGCCGGCAGGTGTCGCGTTCGACGACCGTGGGGCGATTGGCCGGTGGCGCGCAGTGCACCGGCGACGTGATGCGCGTGCCGAACAGTTCGAGGCCGTCGCCGATGTGCGTCGCGGTCGGTTGCGACGCCAGTCCCGCGTCGTACAGGGCCGCGTACAGCACGTCGCCCGACCGGTCGCCCGTGAACATCCGTCCTGTGCGGTTCCCGCCGTGCGCGGCGGGCGCCAGCCCGACGATCAGCAGGGACGCATCGGCCGGGCCGAAGCCCGGGACGGGCCGGCCCCAGTACTCCTCGTCGCGGAAGGCCGCTCGTTTCTCCCGCGCGACCTGCTCACGCCATGCGACCAGCCGCGGACACGCGTGGCAGTCGACGAGCGCGTCGTCGAGCTCGGCCAGCGTCGCCGGGGGAGTGCCGTGCAGGGGGCCTTTGCCGGATGTCGGCTTCATCGGTCGATCCATGCTTCTCCCATACCCGGTGTGACCTCCTGGACAAGCGCCCACGCCTCGTCCACGGGGATGTCGATCACCTCGTAGCGTCCCGCACCCGCCGGCGTCGCCGCGACGACGGTCGCGAGACCGACACGGCGCTGGAAGAAGGTCTGCCGCACCGTCCAGCCGATCACACCGTCCGCATCGAGACAGATGCGCTGCCGGTCGATCGAACCGCTGCGGGCGACGAGATGTCCGTCGACGACGGCGTGGCCGAGACCCCGGTAGCGGTCCTGCGCCAGCGCGCACGCCCCCGCGACCAGCACCACGACCACCGTGGCGATCACGGCGAACGGCACGTGCCGGTCGGTGACGCTCAGGGCGACGAGCCCGGCGGCGACCACGACGGCCACCGGCCACAGCGTCCGCGTGTAGCGGCGACGCCGGGCACGGGGACCGTGACTGCGCAGCGGAACGTCGAGCGGCAGCCCCCCGGTGAGCACCTCGGCCGCGACCCGCCGGACCTCCCCGTCGGGCGCCGACGGCAGGACCAGTGACGAACCGCCCTGTTGCGCGGTTCTGCCCGTCATGACGGCGTCGAGCCGTGCGGCGCCGACGAGCCGCAGCGCCAGCGGTTCGTGCAGCGCGATCCCGCGCAGCCGCGCCCGGTCGAGGGTGGTGTGACGGGTCGTGAGCAGGCCGTGCGCGATGCGCAGGACCCGCTGGTCGTCGGTTACCCGCAGATCGCCGTAGAGCAGCAGGTACCGCACGCACGCGGCCGGGCTGGCGACGAGCACGACGACCAGCACGAGGATCACGAGCGCGACCACCAGGCCGAGGTCTTCCGCGGTCTCCACCGCGCGGCGGACGACCTGCGATTCGGCGATCCACCGGCCGAGCCCGAACTGGAAGGCGGCACCGGCGACGGCCGCGATGGCGAGCAGTCCCGTCGTGGAGAACGGCGCGTAGCGCACCCAGGCCGGGTCGAATCGCGCCAGCTGACGCTCGGTGACGGCAGCGGTCGAGGTCGTCTCGACCGGCACGTCGTCCTGTTGCCCACCCCTCAGGAGAACGGCACGGAGCTCGGGGACTGCTGCGATCGGAAGGCCGTTGAGTTCGAACCGGTTGCGATCGGCGCCCCCGCTCTGACCCGTGCCGATCTTCACGACCGCGAGGCCCAGCACGCGATGCAGGAGGCGTTGCTCGACGTCCACCGACCGGATGCGGCTGCGGGGGATCGACAACTCGCGTCGTTGCAGCAGGCCGCGGCGGAGTTCGACGTGCTCTGGTCCTACGCGGTAGGTGGTGGTGAACCAGCGCAGCAGACCGACCAGCACGAGCACGCCCATCGCTGCGAGGCCCCACACGGGATTGCCGCTGGTGGACCCGATGACGAACGAGCCTGCGAGGACGGGCAGCAGGCGCAGGATCTCCTCGATCGGGTGGATCAGCAGCATCCGGCGATCGAGACGCGACCACGGCACCTCCTCGTCCGTCCCGGCCACGAGGGCGTCGTTCATGTCGCGTCCGTCTCCGAGCTCGCCGCGAGTGCGGTCAGGCGAGCGACGGTCTCGTCGGCGACCCGGCTGTCGAGCCCGACGATCTCCACCGCACCCGCCGCCGAGGCGGTGGTGACGGTGACGGTGGTCAGGCCGAGCCACCGGTCGAGCGGTCCACGCTCGGTGTCGACGGTCTGGATCCGGGAGATCGGTGCGATGCGGTGCTCCTGCGTCCACCAACCCGAACGCGTGTAGACCGCGGTCTCGTCCATCTCCCAGCGATGGACGCGGTATCGCCAGACCGGCACCACCGCGACGTGCAGTCCACCGAGGACGACGGTCGCGGCCGCGGCGGCGACGTGCCACCCGGCGCCCACCGGCGTGACGAGCACCCACACGACCTGCGCGACGACCAGCGGCAACCACATCAGCGCTGCACTCACGGCCCACAGCACACGCGCCTTCGGGCTCGGCCGCCACGACGGTTCCCTCATCACCACGCTCGTCGCTGCCGTGTTGTCGGCCGACCCCGCCGGCGAACTCTCGTCGTCCTCCACCCGCACCTCCTGCTCCATCGGGCCCCGTGTCCGGTTCCACGCTAGGCTGGGATCCGTAGAACCCGGCCGGACTCGCCCGATCCGATCTCACGATCGGGCCCTATCAGGAGGAGATCGCAATGACGGAGTCGAATGCGCTCGGCATCGAGATCCAGTCCGACAACGATTCCGAGGCCGACCGGCTCGAGCAGGCCATTCCCGTCTACGACGATCCTGCCGACGACCTGCCTTCGGACGTGCCCCTCGAAGCCGACCCGGCAGACACCTACGAGCAGTCCCGCGAAGTCCCGGCGGACGACGACTACCCGCGCGGATAGACCCCGAAGTGGCATGGGGGTGCTCGTAGGCGCATGATCGGGCCCATGACCGATTCCGCAGACGACACCCCGCAGTCCGCGATGCTCCCGACCCCCACCGTGCGTCCCGGCGCTGCGCACCGATCCACGGCGACTCCCTCGGGAATGCGTCGAGCGTTGCGTCGGGCTCGCGACGGGGTCGCACTGAACGTCGACGAAGCGGCGGTCCTGCTGCAGGCCCGGGGTGCCGATCTCGAGGATCTCTGTGCGTCGGCGGCGCGGGTGCGCGATGCCGGCCTTCTCGCGGAGGGTCGATCCGGCACGGTCACCTATTCGCGCAAGGTCTTCGTCCCCATCACCCGGCTGTGCCGGGACCGATGCCACTACTGCACCTTCGTCACCGTCCCCGGCAAGCTCCGCGCCGAGGGTCACGGCATGTATCTCGAACCCGACGAGATCCTCGAGATCGCCCGTCAGGGAGCCGAACTGGGTTGCAAGGAAGCCTTGTTCACACTCGGCGACCGGCCCGAGGACCGGTGGCCCGAAGCGAAGCAGTGGCTCGACGAGCGCGGCTACGATTCCACCCTCGACTACGTGCGAGCGATGGCGATCCGCGTCCTCGAGGAGACCGGTCTGCTGCCGCACCTCAATCCCGGGGTGATGAGCTGGGCCGAGATCTCGCGGCTGAAGCCGGTCGCCCCGTCGATGGGCATGATGCTCGAGACCACCTCCGAACGGTTGTTCACCGAGAAGGGGCAGTGCCACTACGGCAGCCCCGACAAGGATCCGGCGGTGCGGCTGCGGGTGCTCACCGATGCGGGCCGACTCGCGGTGCCGTTCACCACCGGCATCCTCGTCGGCATCGGTGAGGACTTCACCGAGCGTGCCGAATCGATCCACGCGATCCGTAAGTCGCACAAGGCATTCGGTCATATCCAGGAAGTAATCGTCCAGAACTTCCGCGCCAAGGACGACACCGCGATGCGCGAGCACGACGACGCCGATCTCGGCGAGTTCCTCGCCGCGATCGCCGTTGCGCGGCTCGTCCTCGGGCCGGGAATGCGCATCCAGGCCCCGCCGAATCTCGTCTCGCTCGACGAGTGCCGAGCGCTGCTCGGGGCGGGTGTCGACGACTGGGGTGGTGTCTCGCCGTTGACGCCCGATCACGTCAACCCCGAACGGCCCTGGCCGAATCTCGACACCCTGGCGCGCCTGAGCTCCGAGGCCGGCTTCGAGCTCACCGAGCGGATCGCCGCGCAGCCGAAGTACGTGCTCGCCGGGCAGCCGTGGATCGATCCGCGCATCACCGCGCACGTGCACGCCCTCGCCGATCCGGCCACGGGCCTCGCGCGCGAGGTGATCCCGTCCGGACTGCCCTGGCAGGAACCCGACATCGACTGGGAGTCGTCGGGTCGCGTCGATCTGAACTCCGAGATCGACGTGACCGGACGCAACACCGAGCACCGGTCCGATCTCGGGAGCGCTTTCGGCGACTGGGAGACCGTCCGCGAACAGGTGCTCGAGCTGGGCGCCTCCGCACCGGTGCGGCTCGACAGCGACGTGCTCTCGGCGCTGCGCTCCGCGGAACGGGATCCGGGCGGTTGCACCGAAGCGGAGTACATCGCCCTCGCCAACGCCGACGGCGCCGGTCTCGAAGCACTCGTGGCGCTCGCCGACCAGCTGCGCCGCGACACCGTCGGCGACGACGTCACCTATGTCGTCAACCGGAACATCAACTTCACCAACATCTGCTACACCGGCTGCCGGTTCTGCGCCTTCGCGCAGCGCAAGGGCGACGCCGACGCGTTCACCCTCTCGGCGAGCGAGGTCGCCGACCGGGCGTGGGAGGCGCACGTCGCCGGCGCCACCGAGGTGTGCATGCAGGGCGGTATCGATCCGGAACTGCCGGTGACCGGCTACGCCGATCTCGTCCGCGCCGTCAAGGCGCGGGTGCCGTCGATGCACGTCCACGCGTTCTCGCCGATGGAGATCGTCAACGGTGTCGCGCGCAGCGGCACGTCGATCCGGGACTGGCTCACCGAACTGCGTGAGGCCGGGCTCGACACCATCCCGGGCACCGCCGCGGAGATCCTCGACGACGAGGTGCGGTGGGTGCTCACGAAGGGCAAGCTCCCGACCGCCGAGTGGATCGAGGTGGTGACCACCGCGCACGAGGTGGGCCTGCGATCGAGCTCGACGATGATGTACGGGCACGTCGACCAGCCGCACCACTGGGTCGGCCACCTCGAGGTGATCCGCGGGATCCAGGACCGCACGGGCGGATTCACCGAGTTCGTGCTGTTGCCCTTCGTGCACCAGTCGTCGCCGCTGTATCTGGCCGGCGCGTCGCGTCCCGGCCCGACCATGCGCGACAACCGTGCCGCGCACGCCCTCGCCCGGGTCATGCTGCACGGCCGGATCGACAACATCCAGACCAGCTGGGTCAAGCTGGGTGTCGCCGGGACGCAGGCCATGCTCGAGGGCGGGGCGAACGATCTCGGCGGCACGCTCATGGAGGAGACGATCTCGCGCATGGCGGGCTCGCAGCACGGTTCGGAGAAGACCGTCGCCGAACTGGTCGCGATCGCCGAGGGCATCGGGCGGCCGGCGCGCCAACGGACCACCGCGTACACGCCGATCGAGCTCCCGGTCACCGCGGGCTGACCCGCCTCGACGGTCTGCACTCTGAAGTAGGGGACCCTTACTCCGGTGTGTGGCACGGGCACGGGGGATACTGGAGGACCGTGGGCGCCGAGGGTGCCCGCTCGGGCGAGACCGCGCAGGTCGGCGGGCTTACAGAGAGGCAGGGAGAACAGCAGTGACGTACACGATTGCGGAACCGTGCGTGGACGTGTTGGACAAGGCATGCATCGAGGAGTGCCCCGTCGACTGCATCTACGAGGGCGGTCGCATGCTGTACATCCACCCCGACGAGTGCGTCGACTGCGGTGCGTGCGAGCCCGTGTGCCCCGTCGAAGCGATCTTCTACGAGGACGACGTCCCGGACGAGTGGTCCGAGTACGTCAAGGCCAACGTCGACTTCTTCAACGATCTCGGCTCGCCCGGTGGCGCCGCGAAGCTCGGCAAGGTCGACTACGACCCGCCGTTCGTCAAGAATCTCCCTCCCATGGGCGAAGAGTGACGAACGGACCGGTGGAACTTTCGTGAGCACGCGTGTCCGCCGTTCGGTGGCGAAGAGCCTGCCGGACTTCCCCTGGGATTCCCTGACCGACGCGAAGGCGAAGGCAGCGGCGCATCCCGACGGCATCGTCAACCTGTCGGTGGGCACACCGGTCGACCCGGTCGCCCCCGTGATCCGGGAGGCGCTCGTCTCCGTCGCGGAGGAGCCGGGCTACCCGACCACGCACGGCACCGCCGAACTGCGGCGGGCGGCCGTGGGTGCGCTCGAACGTCGCTACGGCATCACCGGTCTCGACGACTCGGCGATCCTGCCGGCGATCGGCACCAAGGAGATGATCGCCTGGCTGCCGTCGCTGCTCGGCCTCGGTGCCGACGATCTCGTCGTGATCCCCGAACTGGCGTACCCGACCTACGAGGTGGGCGGGCTGCTCGCCGGTGCCCGCATCATCCGCGCCGACGGGCTGACCCGCCTCGGCCCCGAGGTCGCGTCGCTGGTCTTCGTGAACTCGCCGTCGAACCCCACCGGCAAGGTGCTCGGACCCGACCACCTGCGCAAGGTCGTCGACTGGGCGCGCAGCCGCAACGCGATCGTCGTCTCCGACGAGTGTTATCTCGGGCTCACCTGGGAGTGTGAGGCCCTGTCGATCCTGCACCCGGACGTGTGCGGGGGCGACCACACCAACCTCCTCGCGGTGCACTCGCTGTCGAAGACCTCCAATCTCGCGAGCTACCGGGCCGGTTTCGTCACCGGCGACGCCGACCTCGTCGCCGACCTGCTCGAGGTCCGTAAGCACTCCGGCATGATGCTGCCGCTGCCGATCCAGGCTGCGATGACCGCGGCACTGAACGACGACGAGCACGAGAACGCGCAGCGCGAGAAGTACCGCAAGCGTCGCGAGGTGCTCCTGGGGGCCGTGCGCGGCGCCGGCTTCACCGTCGACCATTCGGAGGCGGGCCTGTACCTGTGGGCGACGCGCGGTGAGGGATGCCGCGCGACCGTCGACTGGTTCGCCGACCGCGGCATCCTCGTCGCACCCGGCGAGTTCTACGGTCCCGGAGGTGTCCTGCACGTCCGGATCGCGCTCACCGCGACCGACGACGCCATCGACGCCGCCGCTGCCCGACTGCGCCGATAGAGCGCGCCGACGCACCGCTCAGCGAGCAGCTCGCCGGTAGATTGGCCCCGTGAGTTCGTCCGGTGAGGATCCGCTGCTGTGGGTGCTCTACGTCGCCGTGGTGGCCATCGCTGCGGTGAGCGCGTCACGCTCCCATGCGGGAAGTTCCGTGCACGCGACGACGCGATCGTTCTGGTGGCCTCCGCCGGTCGCGGCGACGATCCTGTGGTCGGTGGTCGCGGTGGCCTCGCTCGCGCGACTGGTCTTCCCGGGACTGCTCGACGTCTTCCGGCGGCAGCCGGTCCGCACCCGGGACTCGGGGGAGTGGTGGCGCGTCCTCACCGCAGGTCTGATCGAGGACGGCGGCGTGCTCCTCACCGTCGTGAACCTGCTGTTGCTCGCGGTGGTCGCCATCGCGATCGTGCGGGTGTGGGGGTGGTACCGCGCACTCGGGTTGTTCCTGGTCGGCCAGGTGCTGTGGGGGTTGTTCACCACCTTCGTCTTCCCGTCCGACGGCGCGGGAACAACCGGCGCGACGCTCGCGGCGGCCGCGACCCTCGCGGGACTGTGGCCGGTCGTCGGAGCGACACGCTCGCTGCTCGTCGCCTCCGCGGCGACCTTCCTTCTCGGTGTGGTCCTCGTGATCGCGGGCGATGCGCACGGCGTGGCCGTCCTCGTCGGAATGCTGCTGGGCGCGGTCCTGGCCACCGTGCTTCCCCCGGCACATCTGGCGCGGACATCGATATCCGCGGCGCGCGGCGGCATCCACACCTGACCGCCACACCCGACCGCCCCCGCGAGGCTGCGGCATCGATATGGAATCGTGGCTGTCGTGTCTGCACTGCTTCGTTCGCTGAATCCGCTGGCCGTCGCGCGGGGCGACGATCTCCCGGACGTCGTCCGTATCGACGGCCACACCTTCTCCCGCAGCGATCTGCTCGGCGCGGCCACCGCCGTCGCGGCGCGGGTGGCGCGCGCCGATCGGGTGGCCGTGCTCGCGACTCCGAGCGCGACCACCGTCGTCGCCGTGACCGGTGCCCTGCTCGCCGGGACGACCGTGGTGCCGGTGCCACCGGACTCGGGGCCCGCCGAACTCGCCCACATCCTGACGGACTCGGACGCGCAGGCCTGGCTCGGTCCGGCGCCGGAGGTGCAGCATCCCGACGTTCCGCAGTTGTCGAGCCTGCCGGTCCGCCTGCACGCCCGCGACTGGCACCACCTGCCCGAGCCGAACCCGGCGCGAATCGCGTTCGTGCTCTACACCTCCGGGACCACCGGCGCTCCGAAGGGTGTGCTGCTGAGCCGCCGGGCGATCGCCGCGGGCATCGACGCGCTCGCCGAGGCGTGGGCCTGGACCGAGCGCGACACGCTCGTCCACGGGCTGCCGCTGTTCCACGTGCACGGACTCGTGCTCGGTGTGGTCGGAGCCCTGCGGGTGGGCAGCCGGCTGATCCACACGGGGAAGCCCACTCCGCAGGCCTACGCCGAAGCGCAGGGATCCCTCTACTTCGGGGTGCCGACGGTGTGGACACGCGTCGTCGAGGACGAGGACTCCGCCCGCGCGCTCAGCGGCGCGCGACTGCTCGTCTCCGGCAGCGCGCCGCTGCCGGTGCCGGTCTTCGAACGACTGCGTGAGCTCACGGGACTGGTTCCGATCGAGCGCTACGGCATGAGCGAGACGATGCTGACGCTCAGCACGCGCGTCGACGGCGAGCGCCGTCCCGGCTGGGTCGGCACGCCGGTGGCCCGGGTCGAGACGCGCCTGCGCGACGAGCAGGGCCGCGACGTGCCCCACGACGGGGAGAGCATCGGCGTCTTGCAGGTGCGTGGACCGATGCTCTTCGACGGCTACCTGAACAGGCCGGAGGCCACCGCGGCCGCGTGGACCGAGGACGGATGGTTCGTCACCGGCGATGTGGCGGCCGTCGACGAGGGCGGATTCCACCGCATCGTGGGTCGCGAGTCGACCGATCTGATCAAGACCGGTGGGTTCCGGGTGGGTGCGGGGGAGATCGAGACCGTTCTGCTCGGTCATCCCGCGGTGCGGGAGGTGGCCGTGGTGGGCCTGCCCGACGACGACCTCGGTCAGCGGATCGTCGCGTTCGTGGTGCCCGCCGCCGACGGCCCCCAAGTCGACGGGTCGGAACTGATCGACCTTGTCGCACAACAGCTTTCCGTGCACAAGCGGCCCCGGGAGGTGCGTGTGGTGGGTGACCTTCCACGCAATGCGATGGGCAAGGTGCAGAAGAAGAAACTGGGCTGACAGGGTCGGTGGGGAGCGCCCGCGGGCAGGTTCCTGTCACCGGAACTTCGTGGAAAATCGGTCACAGGGGTTGCATGTGTCACACTGCGAGGCGGATTCTCTACTGCACCGTATGTAGATCTACTCACTTCGATGGGGGTTCGAGGGATGTCTGTAACGGATCAGGTCCGGGTGACCGGGCACGATCGTCGGGGGGACGGTGACAACGCTCCGCTCTTCCTGGTGGACGGGAAGCCCGCGTCCGTTCCGCTGCGCGATCTGCCTGCCGTGGCTCGCAAACTCGTGGCGCACTTCGCCGACAACGTGGCGCCGTGTTCGCTGCGACCGGGCGAATCGCTGCGCGGTGACGTCACCGAGGTCACCGTGCGCTGCCTGCGCATCGCGATCCATCTCCTCGACTCCGGAGAACTACCCTCCGACGCGGAACTCGCCGACCTGCGCAGCAGCGCAGCCCAGTGGGCCCGCGCCGGCTTCCGGCTCGAATACATGCTCCGGATCTATCACGAAGGCATCCGTCTCGGGTGGGAGCTGGTCACCGATCGGGCCCGGGAGGGCGATGTCTCCTCCGTCGCCGACGCGTCCCGCCTGTGGATGGCGCTGCTCGAGAAGGTCACCGTCGCCGCGACCACCGGTTTCGTCGCCGAACTCGACGCCATCCGCCGTGAACGCGACGTCGCCGCGCAGGAACTGGTCGCCGCGCTGCTGAGCGGGCAGGACGCCGCGGCCGTGGCGCAACGCTCCGGGTTGGTGCTCGCCGACACCTACACCGTGCTCGCGGTCTCGCTCACCCGACATCCCGACGAACGCAATCCGCACGTGCGGCCGGAGGTCGTCGCGCGGCGCACCCTGCGCCGGGTCGAGACCGAACTCGAGGCGATCTGCGAGGGCCGCCACCTCGCGATGCTCGGCCCCGAGGGCGGCACCGTCCTGCTCCCCGAATCGCCCTCGACCGAGGCGATCGAGGAATTCCGGCAGCGCATCGAGACCGTCGCGGGCGTGTCCGTCACGATCGCTCTCGTCCACGCCCCCGTCCGGGAGGTGCCCACCGCGGCGAAGCAGGCCCACGAACTGCTCGATCTGGTGCGACGGCTCGGCCGTGCGGTCGGGGCCTACGGTATGCAGGATCTGGCCCTCGAGTACCAGCTCACGCGGCCCGGACCGGCGCGCCGTCACCTCGCACGCGTCCTCGACCCGCTCGACGAATCACCCGAACTCGTCGAGACGCTGGAAACGCACATCGCCCACGACCTGAGCCGCCAGCTCACGGCCAAGACCCTGCACGTCCACGCGAACACTGTCGACTACCGCCTCAAGCGGGTCGCGCAACTCACCGGATTCGACCCCACCCGGCCCTCCGGACTGCGCCAGCTGCAGGCGGCGCTGATCGCTCGACGACTCGAACTGGAGAGCTCCGAACAGGGCTGATATCGCGTCGGATTCGGCTTCCCGAGGCGTGCCGGTCTATATCATCGGTCTCGGGCGACCGAGGGTCGTCACCCGGAGTGAGCACGAGGGGGCCGACGCATGGCGGGGGAGTCCGGACCGTCCGAGTCGGATCCGCCGAGCCGTCGTGGCGGCGTGAGTGGGGATGCACGGCCGGGCGGGGGTCGGGCGCGCTGGTTCGTCGTCGCCGTGATCCTCGTCCTCGCTGCCGGATCCGTCGCCTTCCTGTTCGTGGAGCGGCGGAGTGGGTGCGACGACTCCGAGCGCTACACCGTGGCGGTCACCGCCGACCTCGCACCGGTGATCGAGGGGACCTCGGTATCCGCATGTACGGAGTTCGAGGTCGTCGAACAGGAACCGGGGGAGGTGTCGGCGCGACTGGCGACCGACGACGTTCCCGACCTGTGGCTCCCGGCGGGCGGTTGGTGGGCGTCGTGGGCGGGTGAGACCGCCACGGGCCCGGTGCGCACGGTGTCGACACCGCTGGCCACCACGCCGCTCGTGATCGCGGGTGCGCCGGGCACCGTCGAACCGGCGGCCGACTGGCAGGAGGCCCTGTCCGATCCCGGTCTCGTCTTCGGCAATCCATTGCGCTCCGGTCCCGCGGCAGGTGCCATCCGCGCCGTGCTGGCCGAGGCCGCCGACGATCCCGTCGCGATGGGCACGGTCCGTCCCGTCATGGCGCCGCTCGCCGAGCGGGAGGGGGTTCGCGACGAGGAGGTACCTACCGGATCGACCTTGCTCGAGGAGACCGTCGCCGATGGTGGGACGGTGGTGAGCACCGAACAGCAGGTCGAGACCTATCGCAGCGTCCACAAGCGCGAACTGGGCATCGAGGTACCCATCACCGGGACGCTGCTCGTGGACTATCCGGTGGTCGTGACGGCGCGCGGAGAACGGCACGACGCCGCGGCGGCGGCCGCCACGGCGCTGACCGACGCGCTGCACACGTCCGAAGGACTCGACAGGCTGACCCGTCACGGCTTCCGGGACGGAGGCGGACGACCCCTGCCCGACGGCCGCGGTGTGGGAGCGGTGCCGGTGCTCGAACTCGACGACGAGACCGTCGCCGAGGAGGCGATGAACGTGTGGGCGTTGCAGGCGCTTCCCGTGCGCACCGTGTTCGCGGTGGACGTCTCCGCGTCGATGAACCGTAATCTCGGCGACGAGAGTCGGATCGAACTGGTCCGGCGCGCCGCGACCGCCGCCAACGAGGTCCTGCCCGGGAACGTCTCAGCGGGCCTGTGGTTCTTCGGTGGGGGAGTGAGCGACTACGCCACATTGCCGAACGACCGCGCCGAGGCAACGGGGGACTACATCGTGGCGGCACCGATCCGGCGCTTCGATGCGGTGGTGGACGACGGTACCCAACGCGACCTGCTCACCTCGCTCGTCGCGCAGATGGCCGGTACGGCCGACGAGACCACCGCGCTCTACGACACGATCCTCGCGGCCTTCCGGTACGTGCAGGACAGCTACGATCCGCGCGCGGCCAACAGTGTCGTCGTGGTGACCGACGGCGCCGACAACGGTTCCGCGATGTCGAAGGACGAACTGCTCGCGGTCCTCTCGAACGAGAACGATCCGTCCAGGCCGGTACGGATCGTGACGATCGGACTCGGTGAGGACGTGGACACCGCAACCCTCGAGCAGATCGCCGCGGCGACCGGAGGGGTGAGCTACCGGACGAGCGATCCGCTCGACATCACCGAGCTCGTGCTCACTGCGCTGGCCGATCGGACGGGTGGCTGACCGTCTTGTCGTCGTGGGTGCGGTGCCAGAGCAAGCCGAGCGCCGTGATGATCAGGAACAGCACGAAGGTCGACGCGAGCTGGACCCGGGCCGCGCTGTCGGACAGCATCAGCACGATGAAGCCGATGAGCATCGCGAGCGTGAACCAGCTGAGATAGGGGAACAGCCACATGCGCAGGCGGATGGTGCCTTCGCGCTCGAACTTGCGGCGCAACCGCAGATGCGAGACGACGATGAACAACCAGATCGCGATGAGCGCCGATCCGACCGCGTTGAGCAGGATCCCGAGGATGGTGTCGGGCAGCAGCCAGTTGAGCCACACGCTGACGAAGCCGAAGAACACCGAGACGAGCACCGCGTTGCGGGGCACTCCGTGGTGGGTGAGCTTACTGAGCCAGGCCGGTCCGTCGCCGCCGCGTGCCAGCGAGTAGGCCATGCGGGAGGTGCCGTAGACGTTGGCGTTGAACGCCGACAGCAGCGCGATCACCACGACGAGTTCCATGAAGCCGGACACGTAGGGGATGCCGGCGATGTCGAGCACCGAGACGAACGGGGAGGTCTCACCGCTCGCCGCGGTCCACGGCAGCACGAGCACCATGATCGAGATCGACCCGAGGTAGAAGACCGAGATCCGCCAGACGACACTGCGCACGGCCGTCGCGATGGACCGTTCCGGATCCTTCGATTCGGCCGCGGCGATCGTGACGATCTCGATGCCGCCGAACGCGAAGGCCACCGCGAGCAGACCGGCCGCGACACCGGCGATCCCGTTGGGCGCGAAACCGTCGCCGTCGCCGAGCAGGTGCGTGGTGCCGACGGGTTCGGTGCCCGGAAGCAGACCGAACACGAGCAGGATGCCGATCACCAGGAACCCGAGGATGACCGCGACCTTCAGTGCCGCGAACCAGAACTCGAACTCACCGAAGTTGGCGACCCTCGCCAGATTGACCACCGCGAAGAAGGTGACGAACACCAGCGCGACCACCCATTGGGGTACGCCCGGCAGCCACGACTGCACGATCGCGGAGGCACCGGTGATCTCGACACCGAGCACCATGATCAGCATGAACCAGTACAGCCACCCCATGCTGAATCCGGCCCAGCGGCCGATTCCGATGCGCGCGTAGTGCGAGAACGAACCGCTCACCGGCAGCGCGGCACCCATCTCGCCGAGCATGCGCATCACGAAGATGATCATCACGCCGGCGAGCAGGTACGAGACGATGATGGCCGGACCGGCTGCGGCGATACCCACTCCGGAACCGAGGAACAGGCCCGCGCCGATGGCGGAGCCGAGTCCCATCATGGTCAGATGGCGGACCTTCAGGCCGCTCCCGAGATGTTCGGCCTCGGACGCGGGCCGCTGGGTTTCACTCACAGTTTCTCGGTTCCGAATCTGTTGTGGGTGCAGAGTCAGTCGTTGGCGTGCAGAGCCGCGTTCAGTTCGACTCCGCTGCCCTTGTTCGGCACGACCTCGACCGCGCCGCTCACCGAGTTGCGTCGCAGCAGGAGGTTGGACGCGCCGCTGAGGGTCGCGGCCTTGACGACGGTGCCGTCAGGTCCGGTGACCTTGGTACCGGCGGTGACGTACAGGCCGGCCTCGACGATGCAGTCGTCGCCGAGCGAGATGCCCACGCCCGCGTTCGCACCGAGCAGGCAGCGCTTGCCGACGGAGATGACCTCCTTGCCGCCACCGGAGAGGGTGCCCATGATCGAGGCGCCTCCACCGACGTCGGAACCGTCGTCGACGACGACACCCGCGGAGATGCGGCCCTCGACCATCGAGTTGCCGAGCGTGCCGGCGTTGAAGTTGACGAAGCCCTCGTGCATCACGGTGGTGCCGGACGCGAGGTGCGCACCGAGGCGGACGCGGTCGGCGTCGGCGATGCGGACACCGGCCGGAACGACGTAGTCGACCATGCGGGGGAACTTGTCGACACCGAAGACCGTCACCGGTCCGCGGATGCGCAGACGGGAGCGCACGGTCTCGAAGTTCTCGAGCGAGCACGGGCCGTAGTTGGTCCACACGACGTTCGCGAGCATGCCGAAGATGCCGTCGAGGCTGAGCCCGTGCGGCTGGACGAGACGGTGCGACAGCAGGTGCAGGCGCAGGTAGACGTCGTGAGTGTCGACGGGCGGCTTCGACAGGTCCGCGATGTCGGTGCGCACCACGACCTGCTGGACCTCGCGCGCCTCATCGTGACCGGCGAGCAGGGCGAGATCGGACGGGATGTCCGTGCCCTCGAGTCGCGTCGTTCCGGTTTCGCTCGGCTCGCCGAGGGCGGGTGCCGGGTACCACGTGTCGAGGACGGTCCCGTCCTCCGTGATGTTCGCGATGCCTACTGCTGATGCTCCGTGTGCACTCACGGGTGAGAAGCGTACGCGAGGCGGTCCTGCGCCTGTGTCCCCCCTGAGAAAATCGTGTGCGGGGTCTGAGGAACAGGCGCGTTTCGTATCGTGCAGGTATGCCCGTACCGCAGCTGGACCTGCACGCCGACCCCGTCGAACTGACCGCCGCGCTCGTCGACATCCCGAGCGTGTCGCAGAACGAGACGCTCATCGCCGACGCCGTGGAGACGGCCCTGCGCGAGCAGACCGACGGCTTCGAGGTCGTGCGCAACGGCAACTGTGTCCTGGCGCGGACGAACCGCGGACTCGGCAGCCGTGTGATGCTCGCCGGCCACCTCGACACCGTCCCGATCGCCGACAACGTGCCGTCGCGGCGCGACGGCGACCTGATGTGGGGCTGCGGCACCTCCGACATGAAGGCCGGCGATGCCGTCTTCCTGCACCTCGCGGCGACCGTCACCGATCTCGCTCACGACCTGACGATCGTGATGTACGACTGCGAGGAGATCGCGGCCGCGTACAACGGGCTCGGACGGATCGAGACCGAACTGCGCGACTGGCTCGACGCGGACGTCGCGATCCTCGGCGAACCCACCTCGGGTGAGATCGAGGCCGGTTGCCAGGGCACCCTGCGGGTGCGCATCACGACCGACGGTGTGCGGGCGCATTCGGCGCGCTCCTGGCTCGGCGACAACGCGATCCACAAGCTCGCTCCCGTGCTCGACCGTCTGGCCCGCTACGAGGCACGGTCGGTCGACATCGACGGTTGTGTGTACCGGGAAGGACTGTCGGCCGTGCACATCGAGGGCGGTGTCGCCGGCAACGTGGTGCCCGACGCCGCTGCGCTCGACGTGAACTTCCGGTTCGCCCCGGATCGCAGCCCCGACGACGCACTCGCGCACGTCCGCGAGGTCTTCGACGGTCTCGCGATCTCGATGGAACTCACCGACATGTCACCCGGCGCGCTGCCCGGACTGTCGAACCCGGCCGCGGCGGCGCTCGTCGAGGCCGCGGGCGGGAAGTTCCGGGCCAAGTACGGCTGGACCGACGTCTCGCGGTTCGCCGCGCTGGGGATCCCGGCTGTCAACTACGGGCCGGGCGACCCGAACCTCGCGCACAAGCGCGACGAGCACGTCGAGGTCGGGCGGATCACCGAGGTGACCTCCGTTCTGCGCTCCTATCTCACCCGATAACGTGGCCGCCATGTCCGGCGACAACTCCTCCTCCGAACGCGGCTCCCGGCGCGAGGTCGTGCACCAGGGCCCGGTGCAACTGCGCGGCTCTCTCGCCCGCGAGGCGACGACGATGGACCAGCGGCTGCTCGATCGCCGCGGCCCGTCCGACTGGGTGCACACCGATCCGTGGCGTGTGCTGCGGATCCAGAGCGAGTTCGTCGAAGGCTTCGGTGCGCTCGCCGAGGTGCCCCGCGCCGTCACCGTCTTCGGATCGGCGCGCACCCCGGCCGGTCACGAGGAGTACGAGATCGGCCGCGAGCTCGGCGCCGCACTCGTCCATGCCGGATACGCCGTCGTCACCGGTGGCGGTCCGGGCGCGATGGAGGCGGCCAACCGCGGTGCCAGCGAGGCCGGGGGACTGTCGATCGGACTGGGGATCGAGCTGCCCTTCGAACAGGGCCTCAACGAGTGGGTCGATCTCGGCCTGAACTTCCGGTACTTCTTCGCGCGCAAGACGATGTTCGTGAAGTACTCGCAGGCGTTCGTGTGCCTGCCCGGGGGTTTCGGGACGCTCGACGAGCTGTTCGAGGCACTGACCCTCGTGCAGACCCGCAAGATCACGCAGTTCCCGATCGTGCTGTTCGGTTCGGAGTACTGGAACGGTCTGGTGGGCTGGCTGCGCGAGACCCTGGTCCGCGGCGGCAAGATCTCGCCCGCCGACCTCGACCTGCTCTTCGTCACCGACAGCGTCGAGGAGACGGTGGACATCATCCTCGAGGCGCATCGCGGCGAGGACGAGAACGAACTGTACGGAAACGGGAGTGGATGGTAACCGAAGCTCTGTCGGTCTGTGTGTACTGCGCGTCGGGCCCTGTCGACCAGAAGTTCCTCGAACTCGCCGCCGCTGTCGGTACCGAGATAGGCCGACGGGGCTGGCAGCTGGTCTCCGGCGGCGGCAACGTATCGATGATGGGCGCGGTCGCCGACGCGGCCCGCGCGGCCGGCGCGCACACGATCGGGGTCATTCCGAAGGCACTCGTGCACCGCGAGGTCGCGGACGTCGACGCCGACGAGTTGATCGTCACCGAGACGATGCGCGAGCGCAAACGCATCATGGAGGACCGCGCCAACGCCTTCCTGACCCTGCCCGGCGGCATCGGAACCCTCGAGGAACTGTTCGAGACGTGGACCGCGGGGTATCTCGGTATGCATGACAAGCCGGTCGTCCTGCTCGATCCCACGGGCCACTTCGACGGCCTGCTCGGCTGGCTCGGGTCGATGGTCGACACCGGCTTCGTCGCGCAACGCGCACTCGACGGTCTCGCGGTCACCACCGACCTCGCCGACGCGCTCGACCGTTGCGCTGCGCCGTACGCGACGGTCTGAGGTGTTCCACTTCGCCGCGCGCTTATCTACTCTTCGGTAAGTTCGGGGGAACGCCGTGGGTGTCGCCCGAGCGAGCCCGCCCGTCCCCAACGTCGCCGTGAGGAAATCTGTCGTGACCACTCGATCCGATCGAGGCAATGTCCCCGTCGTGTCCCTGCCCGGACTCGTCTCGAAACTGCCCCGGATGGCTACCGATCTCCCCATCGTGCTGCGCGGAGCAGCCGGGATGACCCGGAAGCCGACCGCCCGCGAGACGATCGGGTCGGTCTTCCAGAAGCTCGCCGAGCGTCACCCGGAGCGGCCCTTCATCCGGTTCGAGGGAGCCTCCATCGGGTACGGCGAGGCCAACGCGCAGGTCAACCGGTACGCAGCGGTGCTCGCCGATCGCGGTGTCGGCATGGGCGACGTCGTGGGCATCCTCATGGGCAACCGGCCCGAGACCCTGCTGGTCGCGCTGGCCGCGGTCAAGCTCGGTGCGGCCGCCGGCATGCTCAACATCAACCAGCGTGGTGAGGTGCTCGAGCACAGCCTGTCGCTGCTCGACAGCGCCGCCCTCGTGATCGGGGAGGAGTGCGAGGAGGCCGTCGACTCTCTCGGTGGCGAGCCGCAGGCCCGCACCGTGCTGCGCTTCGACGATCTCGACACCGCCGCCCGCGACGCCGACGCGTCGAATCCCGCAGTCACCGAGGAGCTGCAAGCGTCCGAGACGGCCTACTACATCTTCACCTCCGGCACGACAGGACTGCCGAAGGCCAGCCGCATGACGCACTTCCGGTGGCTGAAGTCGATGTCGGGCCTGGGCAGCCTCGGCGTGCGCCTGCGCCGGACCGACGTCCTGTACTCCTGCCTGCCGCTCTATCACAACAACGCCCTCACGGTCGCGTTGTCCTCGGTGCTCGCCGCCGGCGCCACGCTCGGGCTCGGCCGGAAGTTCTCGGCGTCCAACTTCTGGAACGACGCGGAGCGCAACGGCGCCACGACCTTCATCTACATCGGCGAGATCTGCCGCTACCTGCTCAACCAGCCGCCGCGGGAGGACGACGCCGACCACGGGATCCGCCTCGCCGTCGGCAACGGTCTGCGCGCAGAACTGTGGGACGAGTTCACCGAACGCTTCGGTATCGACCGCGTCGCGGAGTTCTACGGTGCGAGCGAATGCAACATCGCCTTCATCAACGCGCTCGACCAGAAGCGCACCGCCGGCATCTGCCCGCTGCCCTACGCCGTCGTCGAGTACGACCCCGATTCGGGCCAGGCACGTCGCGGCGACGACGGCCGGTTGAAGAAGGTCGGCAAGGGCGAGGTCGGACTGCTCCTCGCGAAGGTCACCTCCCGCGCACCCTTCGACGGGTACACCGATCCCGAGGCCACCGAGAAGAAGCTGCTCCGCGACGCGTTCTCCGACGGCGACGTCTGGTTCGACACCGGCGACCTCGTCCGCAACCAGGGCTGGATGCACGTCGCGTTCGTCGACCGGCTCGGCGACACCTTCCGGTGGAAGGGCGAGAACGTCGCGACCACGCAGGTCGAAGCCGCGGTGTCGTCGCACGAGACGATCGCCGAGGCCGTCGTCTACGGCGTCGAGGTCGACGGGGCCGACGGCCGCACCGGGATGGCCGCGATCACCTTGAAGGAGGGCGCCGAGCTCGACGGAGCGGCGCTCGCGAAGTCGCTGCACGACGCGTTGCCGGACTACGCGGTTCCGCTGTTCGTCCGCATCGTCGACGAGCTCGAGTACACGACGACCTTCAAGAGCAGGAAGGTCGATCTGCGCAAGCAGGGCTACAGCGAGACCGGTGAGGACGAGGTGTACGTCCTCGCGAGTCGCAGCGAGGGTTACCGGCCGATCTTCGACGGCTTCGTCGACGGCGTCGCGCGAGGAGAATTGCCCGGTCGCTGAGCATGTCAGGATGGGATCATGAGCGGCCCCGCGACCGATGTCGACGAGCAGACCCCCGTGACCCGTCCCGGTCCGGCACCGTCCACCCTGTGCGGGCGCCCCGTCGCCACCGACAGGGCGCTCGTCATGGCGATCGTCAACCGCACCCCGGACTCGTTCTACGACCGGGGAGCGACCTTCGAGGACGACATGGCGCTCGCGGCCGTCGACCGCGCAGTGGCCGAGGGTGCCGACCTCGTCGACATCGGCGGGGTGAAGGCCGGGCCGGGTGAGGTCGTCGACAGCGACGAGGAGATCCGGCGCGTCGTGCCGTTCGTCGCCGCGATCCGCGAGCGCTATCCGGATGTGCTCATCAGCGTCGACACCTGGCGCAGCGAGGTCGCGCGTCGCGCTGTGGGCGAAGGCGCCGATCTGATCAACGACACGTGGGCCGGTGCCGATCCCGAGCTCGTCGCGGTCGCCGCGGAACTCGGGGCCGGCATCGTCTGCTCCCACACGGGCGGCGCCGTCCCGCGCACCCGCCCGCACCGTGTGCGGTACACCGACGTCGTCGGGGAGGTGGTGCGGGAGGTCGTCGCGGCCGCGGATGCCGCCGCCCGCGCCGGCGTCGCGAGCGACTCGATCCTCATCGACCCGACCCACGATTTCGGAAAGAACACCCATCACGGACTCGCTCTGTTGCGGCACGTGGACGTTCTTGTAAAAACCGGGTGGCCTGTGCTTATGGCGCTGAGCAACAAGGACTTCGTGGGGGAGACTCTGGGAGTCGAACTCGCCGACCGGTTGGAGGGCACATTGGCAGCGACAGCTCTGGCGGCAGCGGCCGGCGCACGAATGTTCCGGGTACACGAGGTGGCAGCCACACGTCGGGTGGTCGACATGGTCGCGGCGATCGCGGGCACACGCCCGCCGGCGCGCACGGTGAGGGGGTTGGCATGAGTGCACCTGCACGCACGTGGAACGAAGCCAACAGCTGGGATCGGCCCGCCTGGGCGATCGACGAGCTGATCGCGGCCAAGGCCGGCCGCACAGTGACCGTGGTGCTGCCCGCCCTCAACGAGGAGGAGACCGTCGCGAGTGTGATCGACACGATCCACCCACTGCTCGGTGGTCTCGTGGACGAACTGGTGGTCCTCGATTCGGGTTCCACCGACGAGACCGCCACCCGGGCGCGGGCGGCGGGTGCCCGTGTCATGTCCAGGGAGGAAGCGGTGCCGGGCATCGAACCGGTCCCCGGCAAGGGGGAGGTGCTGTGGCGGTCGCTCGCGGCGACCTCCGGCGACATCATCGCCTTCGTCGACTCCGATCTGATCGATCCCGATCCGGCCTTCGTGCCGAAACTGCTCGGACCCCTGCTGCTCGGCGACGGTGTGCACCTCGTCAAGGGGTACTACCGGCGCCCGCTGCGCACCGGTGGGGGCGAGGACGCCCACGGCGGTGGCCGCGTCACCGAGCTTGTCGCACGGCCGCTGCTCGCGGCACTGCGACCGGAGCTGACCTGCGTGCTGCAACCGCTCGGCGGTGAGTACGCGGGGACGCGGGAACTGCTCGAGTCGGTCCCGTTCGCACCGGGTTACGGGGTGGAGATCGGGTTGCTGCTCGACACCTACGACCGGTTCGGTCTCCACGCGATCGCGCAGGTCAACCTCGGGGTCCGCAAGCACCGCAACCGGCCGCTGTCCGAACTCGGGGCGATGAGCCGGCAGATCGTGGGCACGATGCTCGCGCGCTGCGGGATCCCCGATTCGGGTGCGCCGCTCACCCAGTTCCTGGTGGAGGGCGATGCGTTCGTGCCGTTCGACACCTCCGTCGATCTCACCGACCGCCCCCCGATGGCGACGGTCACCGGCTGACCCGACCGTCCGGCACCGGTCCCGGCCGGTGTCGGCCGCTCGTGCCAAGATCGGAGCATGCTCACGGTTCTGCTGTACGTGCTCGTGATGGCGGGCGTCGCCGCGGTGCTGTTCTTCGTCGCGAGCGCCGTCTTCGGCCGGGGCGAGACGTTGGCGCCGCTGCCTCCGGGCACCACCGTCACGGTGTTGCCGGCCACCGACGTCACCGGCACCGACATCCGCGACCTGCGGTTCCAACAGACTGTGCGGGGTTACAAGATGAGCGAGGTCGACTGGGCGCTCGATCGTCTCGCCCGCGAGGTCGACGATCTGCGGGTCCGCCTCGCCGACGCCGAGGCCCGCGCAGAGGAGCCGCCGGTCGACGGCACCGGAAAGGGCGACGGCACCGGAAAGGGCGGCGGGGCAGAAGACGTCGGAGCAGAGGACGTCGGAGCAGCCGACGTCGATGGGGAGAACGTCGCCGAGCGGGCTTCGTCGGAGTCGACGGGGGAGTCACGATGACGGCAGACGGGCAGGGGCCCGTAACCGATACCGACGACCGCGTGCGGTGCCCGTGGGCCGTCGACGGTCCCGGTTCGTCGCTCTACCGCGACTATCACGACTACGAGTGGGGTCGGCCGCTCCACGGCCGCGACGAGATGTTCGAGCGGCTCTCCCTCGAGGCATTCCAGTCGGGACTGTCGTGGCTGACGATCCTGCGCAAGCGGGAGGCCTTCCGCGCGGCTTTCCACGGCTTCGACGTCGAGGCGGTCGCCCACTTCACGGAGGCCGACGTCGAGAGGTTGCTTGCCGACTCCGGCATCGTGCGCAACCGCCGCAAGATCGAGGCGGTGATCGCCAACGCGCGGGCCGTGCTCGAACTGTCCACCGATCTCGACGAGCTGCTGTGGTCGTTCGCACCGCCGCGACGCGCGCGACGTTCGGTAACGGTCGAGGAGATTCCGGCGGTGACGCCGGAGTCCACGGCGATGGCCCGTGAGCTGAAGCGTCACGGCTTCCGTTTTGTGGGCCCTACCACTGCGTATGCGCTGATGCAAGCTACCGGAATGGTCGACGATCACCTCGAATCGTGCTGGGTGTCACTCGACTCGTAGAACCCGGAGGAGTGTCTTACCCAGGAGTCAGCTACGCGCACGTATTCCGGATAGGGAAGAATGAGAAGGTGCGCGTCGCCGCGACCGGCGATGCAACCACACGGTAACCCACGCGCCCGGCGGTCGGGTGCAGATTTGGAGGGAGCAGAGGATGGCGGCCATGAAGCCCCGGACCGGGGACGGTCCCCTCGAAGCAACCAAAGAGGGACGAGGAATCGTCATGAGGGTTCCACTCGAGGGCGGCGGACGTCTGGTCGTCGAGCTCACGCCGGAAGAGGCTGCGGCACTCGGCGACGAACTCAAGAGTGTCACCAGCTGATCGGCCCCTCTCAGGGCACTCCGGGCCCCGCGCTCCTCGGCGCGCGGGGCCCGGTGTCGTCCTGAGAGCAGGATCGGAGGCGCGATGCTCGCCGACGTGATCGATCTTCTCGCGTGCCCTCACTGCGAGTCCGCGCTCGACCTCGACGACAACGTCGTGGTGTGCGATCGCGGGCACAGCTTCGACGTCGCACGCCAGGGCTACGTGTCGCTGCTCGCCGGCGGTTCGACGCCGTTCACCGGCGACACCGCCGACATGATCGCGGCCCGCGCCGATTTCCTCGGTGCCGGGCACTACGACCCGATCCGGCGCGCGGTGGCCGACGCATGCCTCGACACCGCCGATACGGTGGACACCGATGCGGTAGTCGCAGCCGCCGACGCTGCGATCCTCGAGGTCGGGGCCGGTACGGGGCAGTACCTCGCGTCCGTGCTCGACGCCCTGCCGGCGGCGCGCGGCATCGGGCTCGACGTCTCCAAGCCCGCGGTGCGGCGCATCGCCCGCAGTCATCCCCGGACCGGAGCGATCCTCGCCGATGCGTGGCAACGACTGCCTGTGAAGTCGGCATCGCTCACCCACGTGCTGTCGGTGTTCGCGCCCCGCAACGCCGCCGAGAGTCATCGCGTGCTCGTCCCCGGAGGAACGCTCGTGGTTGCTACACCCACCTCGGAGCATCTGCGCGAACTGGTCGCGTTGCCCGGCATGGTGAGTGTGGACGGCCGGAAGACGGAGCGGCTCTCGTCCGCGCTGTCGGGACGTTTCGAGCGAACGGGACGGACGGACGTGCGCTTCACGGCCGCACTCCCGTGCGAGGCGCTCGGTCTCGTCGCGGGGATGGGACCGTCCGCCCATCATGTGACGTCCGACCGGCGTGCGGAGTTGCTGGCCTCCCTGCCCGATCCGTTCGAGGTGACGGTCTCGGTCACCGTCACCTCGTGGCGACGGGTCGAGACGGCCGACGAACCTAGCGCGTCGTGAGCACCTGCTGGTAGACGGCGACGGTCTGGCGGGCGATCTGCGCCCACGAGAACTCGTTGACAGCGCGGTCGCGTCCGGCCCGGCCCCACCGGGCGGCACGGTCGCGGTCGCGCGCGACGTCGTCGATCGCATCGGCGAGCGCACGCTCGTAGGTCTCGGTGTCGAAGGCGTCGTAGTGCACCAGTCGCCCGGTGACCCCGTCCTGCACGACCTCCGGGATGCCTCCGACGTCGGACGCCACCACGGCGGTCTCGCAGGCCATCGCCTCGAGGTTGACGATCCCCAGCGGCTCGTACACCGACGGACAGACGAAAACCGTTGCAATCGAGAGTAGTTCGCGGACCGATTCGGTGGGCAGCATCTCGCGTACCCAGTGCACCCTGTCACGGGCGTCCTGCAGGGCGGTCACCGCCCGTTCGGTCTCCGCGGCGATCTCGGGGGTGTCGGGCGCGCCGGCACACAGGACGAGCTGGATGTCGGGGTCGAGATGGTGCGCCGCGGCGATCAGGTGCCCGACGCCCTTCTGCCGGGTGATGCGGCCGACGAATACGACGATCGGACGATCCGGATCGAGACCGATGCGGGTGACGACGGACTCGTGGCCGGGCTCGGCCGGGCCCGGATGCCAGACGGTGGTGTCGATCCCGTTGCGCACCACGTGGACCCGAGCGGGATCGACGAACGGATAGGCGTCGAGCACGTCGAGGCGCATCCCGTCGCTGACCGCGATGATCGCGTCGGCGTACCGGACGGCGTTGCGCTCGGACCAGGAGGAGATGCGATAACCGCCCCCGAGTTGCTCGGCCTTCCACGGCCGTCGGGGTTCGAGGGAGTGCGCGGTGAGGATGTGCGGGACGTCGTGGAGTTCGGCGGCCAGATGACCGGCCAGCCCGGTGTACCAGGTGTGCGAGTGCACCACGTCGACTCCGGCCGCGGCGTGCGCCATGCGCAACCCGGCCGACAGGGTCGTCAGGGCAGGATTGGCATCGCGCAGTGCCGGGTCGGGGGAGTGCACGAACGCGGTATCGCGCGGTGCGCCCGTGCAGTGCACGTCGACCTCGACCAGTCGACGCAGTTGTTCGACGAGTTCGGTGACGTGGACCCCTGCCCCGCCGTACACCTCAGGCGGATACTCCCGCGTCATCATTGCCACCCTCACCGCCTCAAAGTAGCGGGCCGCGCAGGTTCCGGCCACCCGGCCCCGACACTCCGAAGGGCGTCGAGATCGCGCTTCGCTGGCGGCGGCCTGGGTCGGGGGATAGGTTGAAGCGTGTGAGGAGCCAGCCCCATGTGCTTGGAATCGTTCTCGCCGGCGGCGAGGGCAAACGTCTGTATCCGCTGACCGCGGACAGAGCCAAGCCGGCAGTGCCGTTCGGGGGCGCATACCGCCTCATCGATTTCGTGCTCAGCAATCTCGTGAATGCCGGTTACCTGCGCATCTGCGTTCTCACGCAGTACAAGTCGCACTCCCTCGACCGGCACATCTCGCAGACCTGGCGCCTCTCCGGCTTCACCGGTGAGTACATCACCCCGGTGCCGGCCCAGCAGCGGCTCGGTCCACGCTGGTACACCGGCAGCGCCGACGCGATCCTGCAGTCGCTCAACCTGGTCTACGACGAGGATCCCGAGTACATCGTGGTCTTCGGCGCCGACCACGTGTACCGGATGGACCCCGAGCAGATGGTGCGCCAGCACATCGAGTCGGGCGCCGGTGTCACCGTCGCCGGTATCCGCGTCCCGCGCAGCGAGGCATTCGCGTTCGGCTGCATCGACAGCGACGAGAGCGGCAGGATCACCCAGTTCCTCGAGAAGCCCGCTCATCCGCCCGGGACACCCGACGACCCCAACGTCACGTTCGCGTCCATGGGTAACTACGTCTTCACCACGAAGGTCCTCGTCGAGGCGCTGCGGGCCGACTCGGAGAATCCCGACTCCGACCACGACATGGGGGGCGACATCATCCCGGCGCTCGTCGAGCGGGGCGAGGCTCACGTCTACGACTTCAACGACAACGTCGTCCCGGGCGCGACCGAACGCGATCGTGCCTACTGGCGCGACGTCGGTACGCTCGACGCCTTCTACGACGCTCACATGGACCTCGTGTCGGTCCACCCGATCTTCAATCTCTACAACCGGCGCTGGCCCATCCGCGGTGCCGCCGAGAACCTGCCGCCCGCGAAGTTCGTGCAGGGCGGTCTGGCGCAGGAGTCGATCGTCGGCGCCGGCAGCATCCTGTCGGCCGCCACGGTCCGCAACTCGGTGCTCAGCTCGAACGTCATGGTCGACGACGGCGCGACCGTCGAGGGCAGCGTGCTCATGCCCGGTGTGCGCATCGGCAAGGGTGCGGTCGTGCGACGAGCGATCCTCGACAAGAACGTCGTCGTCGGCGACGGCGAGATCATCGGCGTCGACCTCGAGCGCGACCGTCAGCGGTTCGCGGTGAGCAACGGCGGTGTCGTCGCCATCGGCAAGGGCATCTGGATCTGAGAGCGTGCTGCCCGCCCGGAGGCGGCTGCGCGGATCAGCTGAGGCGCACCGCGCAGAGCAGGCCGTCGCCGAGCGGCAGGACCACCGGAGCGAGACGCTCGTCGTCGGACACCGCGCGGGTCGCCTCGCGCACCGCGAGCACCGTTGCGTCGCGGGCAGCGGGGTCGGCGACGCGTCCGTCGAGCAGGGCGTTGTGCAGCACGATCACCCCACCCGGCCGGAGCAGACGCACCCCTTCGCGCACGAAGTGCGGATGGTCGGCCGGGGTCGCATCGACGAAGACCATGTCGTAGCCGGAGTCGGCGAGTCGCGGCAGCACGTCCAGCGCGCGGCCGTTGATGAGCCGGGTGCGCGACGCCACGACACCCGCCTCGCGGAAGGCGATCTTCGCGGCCCGCTGATGCTCCGGCTCGCTGTCGATGGTGGTGAGCACGCCGTCCTCGCGGAGGCCGTGCAGCAACCACAGTCCGCTCACACCCGCACCGGTCCCGATCTCCACTACCGTCCTGGCGTCGAGCATGCGGGCGAACATCGCGAGGGCGGCTCCGACGGAGGGGGACACCGGGTCGGCGCCCAGATCTTCGGCACGGTCACGCGCCGCGGCGAGCTCGTCGTCCTCGACGACGATGTTCTCGGCGTGGGTCAGGATGCGATCGGCGTTGGTCTGCACCTCACTGAGGCTATCCTCGGCGATTCGTTCGCGCAGGCAGGCGCGCACGGAGTGGTGCCGCCAGTTGTGTGATTCAGGCGGATGACCACGCCCGAACCGATTTTCTCAGGGACGTTTCAGGTTACTCATACGGCGGCCACATCGCCGCGAGGAAAACTGACAATCGGCGAACCGGACGATCGCACCGGTTCACGACTTCGAGGACGCACCGCTCTCGGGGAACGCTCCTGTGAAGGAATATTCCCTGCAGATCGAGTGTTGATAGGCCCTGAAGCCAGTACCACTGCGGTCCCGACGAGGAGGATCCACCGATCCACATGACCCGAGCCCACACTGTTCCCGAGAACGACGCCTCGGCGCTCGAGGCGGACCTGAGCGGCACCGCGGCGCTCGAGGTGGACCTGAGCGGCACCGCGGCGTTCGACGCCACCGGGGACCACGCGGCCATGCCGTCGTGGGACGAACTCGTTCGTGAGCACGGCGACCGCGTCTACCGCCTCGCCTACCGTCTTTCCGGCAACGCCCAGGACGCCGAGGATCTCACGCAGGAGACCTTCATCCGCGTCTTCCGGTCGTTGCAGAACTACCAGCCCGGCACTTTCGAGGGTTGGTTGCATCGCATCACCACGAACCTCTTCCTGGACATGGTGCGCCGCCGGAACCGCATCCGGATGGAAGCGCTCCCGGAGGACTACGATCGTGTACCGGCCGCAGGGCCGAACCCCGAGGAGATCTACCACGACGCGCGTCTCGGCGCCGACCTGCAGTCCGCTCTGGACTCGCTCGGACCCGAGTACCGTGCCGCGGTGGTGCTCTGTGACATCGAAGGTCTGTCCTACGAGGAGATCGGTGCCACACTGGGGGTGAAACTCGGTACGGTGCGTAGTCGTATCCACCGAGGCCGCCAGGCACTCCGCGAGTACCTGCGCGAGCATGGAAAGGTCGAAAACGGTCGCGTCGATGCGGGGTAGCCGCCGGGAGGTAGTGATGACGATGGTGCAACCACCTCGCAGGTTCGGCTCCACGGAACACCTCGCCAGCGAGGCAATTGCCGCATTCGTCGACGGCGAACTGCGCATGGCGGCCTACATGCGGGCCGCCCAGCATCTGTCGATGTGTCCGGAGTGTGCCGCCGAGGTCGAAGCCCAGCAGCAGGCCCGCCACGCACTGCGGGCCGCTGCCGATCACATACCGCGTATGCCGAGTTCACTGCGCGGTACGCTCAGCAACATCCCGTCCCACCTGTGCGACCCGACCCCGCGCCCTCAGGCGGAGGAAGGCTTCGCCGCGCGCCGCTGGTCGATTCTCCGGCGCCGGTGACCGGACGGGCGGTAACAGGTGATCCGATGCCATCGGTGATACTGGGCTGCGTGACGGACCTAGACGGGGGAGACGGGCACGCGTGACGGCCGAATCTGCGCAGCACACCGGACGGCGGGGCGGCGACGATCGTCGTCGCGACGACGAGCTGCCCCATGCCTCGTCCGGTAAGGACTCCTCGGGCGGAGACTCGTCCGGCAGAGGCTCGTCCGGCAACGCCTCGTCGGGTCTCCCCGACGGAGCGATCGCGCGCCCCGACGACGCTCCCCGTCTCGAACCGCGGCCCGTCTACCGGCCCACCGTCGACCCGGCATCGGCCCGTGTCTTCGGGCGCCCGGCCGGCGCCGAGGGATCGTTCGACTCCTCGGCCCATCCCCGCGTCGTCGACCCGCGCGTCCAGCAGGCACCTCCGACCGATGCGATCCTGGCCGAGGCCTACGGACGGCCGTCCGACGTCGACGAGACGCTCCAGCGTCCCCCTTCGCAGCCCGCGGCCGAGACCGAGGACGACACCGAACCCGATCCCTGGCGCGACCCCGACTCAGCGGTGCGGCTCGGTCCGCCCCTGGCCGGGCAGACCGAGGAGAAGGAACTTCCTCCGGCTCCCGGACTGACCCTGCGTGAGGTGTTGTTCGACCGCCGCGTCCAACCCCGCGCACTCGCGACCCTGGCCGCTGTGGCTGTCGTGATCGGCATGGTCGGCGGACTCGTCGTCGCGCTCGCGACCGCCGACAACGGTTCGCTGACCAGTCGCGGAGTGACGCTGAGCCAGTCGGGTCCCGACGAGGAACTGCCCACCGGCGCGGTCGCGCGTGTCGCCGACACCGTGCTGCCCGCGGTCGTCTCCATCCAGACCACCGTCGGCGGCGACGCCGGCACCGGCTCGGGCGTGGTGATCGACGGTGCCGGTTACATCGTCACCAACAACCACGTCGTTTCGATGGCCGCCGGCAATCCCGATGCGAAGGTACAGGTCACCTTCGATGACGGCACGAAGGTGCCCGCCTCGATCGTCGGACGCGACATCAAGACCGACTTGGCCGTGCTCGCCGTCGAGAACGTCGACAACCTGGTCGTCGCCGAGCTGGGCCGCTCCGAGGACGTCCAGGTGGGCGAGGACGTCGTCGCGGTCGGTTCGCCGCTCGGCCTGAGCAAGACCGTCACCCGCGGCATCGTCAGCGCGCTGCACCGGCCCATGCGGCTCAGCGGGCAGGGCACCGACACCGACGCGGTGATCGACGCAGTCCAGACCGACGCCTCGATCAACCCCGGCAACTCCGGCGGCCCCCTCATCGACATGGAGGGTCGCGTGATCGGTATCAATTCCGCGATCAAGTCGGAGACCGGCGGTTCGGTGGGCCTGGGCTTCGCGATCCCCATCGACGACGTCACCGAGGTGGCGCAGGAGCTGATCCGCACCGGCGAGATGCGGCACCCCGACATCGGCGTGAACGCACGCTCGGTGGTCAACGACGTCGCGAGCGGCGCGGAGGTCGCCAACGTCCGTCAGGACAGCCCGGCCCAGCGCGCCGGCATCGTCGAGGGCGACGTCATCGTCAAGGTCGGCGCCCGCGAAGTCACCAGCGCCGACGAGCTCGTCGTGGCGGTCCAGCAGCAGGAGATCGACGAACCGATCACCGTCCAGCTCGTGCGCAACGGCCGTCTCGTCGACGTCGAGGTCACCCCAGTCTCCGACTGAGCGGCCCCTGTCTCGGACAGAACGTCCCAGCCGTGTGATGTGACCTTCCACGTAGGTGCTGCGATCCGGACGAGACCACGTACCCTGGATGCGTGTTCGGCAACATCGGTTGGGGCGAGTTCCTGGTACTCATCGTGGCGGCCCTCGTGGTCCTCGGCCCGGAGCGTCTCCCCGGCGCCGTCTCGTGGGTGGCCAAGTCGCTGCGTCAGGTACGCGACTACGCCACGGGTGCGCGCGACCAGCTCGAGCAGGAACTCGGACCGGAGTTCGACGACCTGCGGCAACCGCTGTCCGAGCTGAACCAGCTGCGCGGCATGACACCGCGGGCCGTGATCACGAAGCATCTGCTCGACGGCGACGACTCGATCCTCACCGGCAATTTCGACAAGCCGTCCTCGGCGGCTCCGGGAACGCCCACCAACGGCGCGGCCCGGCCGAACCTGTCGAAGCCGCTCGCTCCGGACGAGAAGCCGCCGATCGATCCCGACGCCACCTGACAGCTTTCCTACGATCGAGCCCCCGCCGTGAAGCACGGCGGGGGCTCGATCGATATCGGGTTCTTACAGGTGACGCGTGGTGTCGATTCCCAGCGACATGCCGGCCAGTCCGCGCCTGCGCACGGCGAGCTTGTCGGAGATCTCCTCGAGCGCCACGGCGGGTGCCGAGTCGGGCGCCGCGAGGACGATCGGGGTACCGGAGTCGCCGGCCTCGCGCACTGCCGGGTCGAGCGGGATCTGGCCGAGCAGCGGCACCGTCGCGCCCACCGCGCGGGTGAGCCGCTCGGCGACGGCCTGACCGCCGCCGCTGCCGAAGACGTCCATTCGGGTGCCGTCGGGCAGCTCGAGCCACGACATGTTCTCCACCACGCCGGCGATGCGCTGACGCGTCTGCAGCGCGATGGAACCGGCGCGCTCGGCGACCTCGGCGGCTGCCTGCTGCGGCGTCGTCACGACGAGGATCTCGGCGTTGGGGATCAGCTGCGCGACGGAGATGGCGACGTCACCCGTGCCGGGCGGCAGGTCGAGGAGCAGGACGTCGAGGTCGCCCCAGAAGACGTCGGCGAGGAACTGCTGCAGCGCGCGGTGCAGCATCGGGCCACGCCACACCACCGGGGTGTTGCCGTCGGTGAACTGGGCGATGGAGATCGTCTTCACGTCGTGCGCGATCGGCGGAATGATCATCCGCTCGACCTGCGTGGGCTTGGCGGACGTGCCGAGCATGCGGGGGATCGAGTGACCGTAGATGTCGGCGTCGAGCACACCCACCGACAGTCCGCGCGCGGCCATCGCCGCGGCGAGATTGACGGTGACCGACGACTTGCCGACACCACCCTTGCCGGAGGCCACCGCGTAGACGCGCGTGAGCGAACCGGGCTGGGCGAACGGGATGACGGGCTCGGTGGAGTCGCCGCGCAGCGACTTGCGGAGCTCGGTGCGCTGCTCGTCGCTCATCACGTCGAGGGTCACCCGGACCTCGCCCACGCCGGCGACGTCGGCGACGGCCTTGGTGACGCGCTCCGAGATCTCGGTGCGCATGGGGCACCCGGCGGTGGTCAGATAGATCGCCACATCGACGCTGCTGTCGGCGCCGATCTCGATGCTCTTGACCATTCCGAGATCGGTGATGGGCTTGCGGATCTCCGGGTCCTGGACCCGTGCGAGCGCACTGCGGACGTCGGACTCACTGACTGCCATGACGCCCATGGTAGGCGGCACGCCGCTCGCGACCGGATACGGGTCGACGGTGACCCGACGACCGCCTTCGGTCCGGGGTGACCCGACGACCCTCTCCGGACCTCAGTGGATGCGGGGGAGATCCGCGGGGCTCGGGTCGATGCCGGTGGAGTAGGCCGTCGACCAGGCGAGCACGTTCGCCACGTAGGCCATCGAGTTGTTGTAGCGGTGGATCGCCTTCGTCGAGTGCGCGAGGTTGCGCATGTCGAGGCCACCGTCGCACAGGTACTTCGCGGTGGTGAGCGTCGAATCGTACAGGTTCTGGGGATCGGAGACTCCGTCGCCGTTGCCGTCGCCCGCGTACTGGTTCCACGTGGTGGGGATGAATTGCATCGGCCCGACCGCGCGGTCGTAGACGGTGTCGCCGTCGAGGGCGCCGCCGTCGGTGTCGTGGATGACGGCCTGGCCGGGCAGGCTGCCGTTGAGCGGCAGTCCGATGACGGGCTCGAGCAGGTTGCCCTTGGCGTCGGCATGACCACCGTTGGCGTGTCCGGACTCGACGCGGCCGATGCCGGCGAGGAGCGTCCAGTGCATGCCGCAGGCGGGATTCTCCTCGGCGAGGATGCGCTCGGCGTTGCGGTAGGCGGCGTAGTTGATGCCGGGGATGCCGAGGGGGCCCTCGTGGAGGACCTCGGGCTCGGGTTCCGGCTGGGGGGCGGCCTTGAAGGTGCGCACGGGTGCCGGTTCGGGCTCGAGCATGATCGTCTGCACGGCGGCGACCGCTTCGGGAATCGCGTTCGCGAGGTCGGCCGAGTCGGTCGACGACGCCGTCGGCTCGGTCTCGTGGTGAGCTGCACCCATCAGCGCTCGCGGCGACGCACCCGCGGTGGTCGCGGCTGCGGCGACCAGTCCGACCGGAACGAGTCCGGTCATCGCGATGACGGAATTTCGCCGAAGCTTCGAATCCGACGGTTTGGCGTGGCGGCCCAATGGATAACCCTCCCTCGGGTGCCTCGGAACGAGACACCTTCGTTACGTGCCGGGCCGAGGCTACAGCATTCGATGCCTTTCCGTTACTCAAACGTGATGTAACGGGGGTGTATGCGTACTGCTGTGGCCCGTCCGTGCTGGTCCGGTAGGTCGGGTGGGGTGAAAGAAAAAGATGACGACACGCGTGTCGCGCGTGGCGTCACCTCACGTGTGTGCCGGGAGTTATTCGCAGAAGGCGGGCACCAGGCAGGGGAGTTCGGGCATCTCCGGCATCGGCGGCGGAGCCGGGATGTTCTGTTCGGGTGCCTGCCGAGCCGGAGTGTCGGCGGGCGCTTGCTGGGCCGGCCGAGGTGTCGCCTCCGGAGCGGGCGCGGTGACCGCCGGAGCCGGCGCGGGGGCCGCGACATCCGCGGCGTTCGGAACGGGCCGCGCCGGGATCGGAGCGAGATCGGCGGGAGCCACCTCGGCGGCCTTCGAATACGCACCGGACCAGTGCCGGACGTTCGCCAGATAGTCCGGTGACGGATCGACCGACGCCACCGCCCGCGCCTCCCCGTCCGGCTCGCGCAGGTTTCCGCCCTCCGCGCACATCCGGGCGCCGGCGGCCAGGGTCGCGTCGAAGATGTTCTGTGGATCGGCGGTGCCGTCCGCGTTGCCGTCGGCCGAGTACTGCTCCCACACCGCGGGGGCCAGGCGCATCGGCCCGAGCAGCCCCTCCGGGGTGACGACCGGCGCGGTCAGCGTGCCCAGGATGTCGGTGCGTCCCCCGTCCGCGTGTCCGGAGTTCAGGCGCCCGACGGCGGCGAGCAGATTCCACGGCAGGCCGCACTCGGGAGAGTCGATGGCCAGCTGCATCTCGGCCGCGCGATAGGCGTAGAAGACGAGTTCGGGGATCGCGAGCGGCCCGTCGCCGAGGGCCGCCGCACCCCCTGCCGCGGCCACGGCTTCGGGCGGAAGCTGGGTGAGCGGGTCGCTCGGGCTGCGCAGCGGTTGCGCCTCGCGCACCTCGCCGGGGAGCACGCCCACCGCCGGAGCGGCGCTCGGCTCGGTCTCGGCGGATGTCGTCTCCGCCACCACCGTCGCCGACGACGCTGTCGCCGCGAGTCCGGCAGCGACGATCACCGGCATCGCCAGCGCGACCTTCCACCGCACGCGATCACCCTCCTCCGATCGTCCGTCCGACTGATGTGACGAAGGTTACAGAAGGGTGTCGGGTTGTGTGCAACGGGGCGTGCCGGACAACAGGACGGGGTCCCTCAGTGACGGGGCCCGCGGGTGCGTGGAGTGCCGGCGTCGTCCTCGTTCTCGTCGTCGATCAGCAGGGCGCGCAGATCGTCGAGTTCGCGACGCAGATAGTCGCGGGTCGCGACCTCACCCACCGCGAGTCGCAGAGCCGCGAGTTCGCGTGCCAGGAACTCGGTGTCGGCCTTGGTCTGCTCGGCGCGGGCGCGATCCTCCTCGAGAGACACGCGGTCGCGGTTCTCCTGCCGGTTCTGCGCCAGCAGGATCAACGGCGCCGCATAGGCGGCCTGCGTCGAGAAGGCCAGGTTGAGAAGGATGAAGGGATAGGGATCCCACTGCAGTCCGACCGCGGCGATGTTGAGGGCGATCCACACGATGACGACGATCGTCTGGATGGCGAGATAACGGCCCGTTCCGAGGAACCGGGCGATCGACTCGCTGACCCGGCCCACCGCCTCGGCGTCGAAGTTGAAGCGGAACCTCGACGCCTGTGGGGTCTCGAGGCGCGAGCGGCCCTGCGTGCTGCGGTCACTCATCCTCGATGTCCTCCTCGCGCCAGTCCTCCGGCAGCAGATGGTCGAGCACGTCGTCGACGCTCACCGCGCCGAGCAGGTGCCCCTCGTCGTCCACCACCGGACCGCAGACCAGGTTGTACGTCGCGAAGTACCGGGTGACGGTGGTCAGGGCGTCGTCGGGGGCCAGGCGCGGCAGGTCGTCGTCGACGACCCCTCCCACCAGGCTCGCAGGCGGTTCCCGGAGCAATCGTTGCAGATGGACACAGCCGAGGTACTTGCCGGTGGGCGTCGCGGTGGGCGGCCGCACGACGAAGACCATCGACGCCAGGGCGGGACTCAGATCCGGATTACGGGCGCGGGCGAGCGCTTCGGCCACCGTGGTCGCCGGCGTCAGCACGACCGGCTCGGGGGTCATCAGACCACCGGCGGTGTCGGGGGAGTGCTCTAGCAGGCGGCGCACCGGCTCGGAGTCCTCGGGGTCCATGCGTTGCAGGAACGACTCGGCGTCCGTTGCGGGCAGCTCACCGAGGAGGTCGGCGACGTCGTCGGGATCCATCGCCTCGAGCACCGCGACCGCCCGGTCGAGGCCGAGCTGGGTGAGCAGGTCGGTCTGATCGTCGGAGGGTAGCTCCTGCACGATGTCGGCGAGGCGTTCGTCGTCGAGCGCCGCGGCGACCTCGGTGCGTCTCTTGATCGGCAGGTCGCGCAGGGCGTTCGCGACGTCCGGCGGGCGCATGTCCTCGAACTGCAGGAGCAACTGCGCGACACCCTGTCCAGGCATCGACAGTGCCTGCTGGGTGAGTCCGTGCACGTGCGGCCATTCCACGATGTGGATGGGGGAGCGGCGCGCGAGCCGGCCGCGATGGCGACGCACCGCCACGCGGGCGACGACCCAGTCGCGGGTGCGCATGAGCTCGAGCCCCAGATCCACCACGACGGCGTCGACACCCATCAGGTCCGGCAGCTCCGGGTCGTCGACGCGCACACGCGAATCGAGGACCTGACCGAGGGCGAGCACCTCCGAGGGTCGCTGGGTGAACCGGCGCAGACTGACGTTGCCGGTGACGAGGGTGACCGCACCGGGTTCGATCGCGGTCACGCGCAGCATCGGGACGAAGATCCGCTTGCGGGTGGGCAGTTCGACGACGAGCCCCAGCGCACGAGGAGGCTGACGCCCCACTCGTATGGTCAGCACGACATCGCGGACGCGGCCGATGGACTCGCCGTCGGGGCCGAGAACGACCAGTCCGGCCAGCCGCGCGACGAAGACCTTGCTCACTGCTGCCATGATTGCCAGGCTAGAGCGTGCCCACGCTGTTCCCGGAACTCGGAGGTCTGGTCAGGTCATGTCGTTTTCGTTCAGGCCCCGAAGATCGGTACTCGCGGTTCCCGGCAGCAGCCGGAAGATGATCGACAAGGCCAAGGGCCTTCCCGCCGACGAGATCTTCCTCGATCTCGAGGACGCGGTGTCGCCGCTGGCCAAGGAGCAGGCCCGCAGCACCATCGTCGAAGCTCTGAACGAGGACGGCTGGGGCGACCAGATCAAGGTCGTGCGCGTCAACGACTGGACCACGGACGCGACCTATCTCGACGTCGCGACGGTCGTCGGTGGTGCCGGCGCGAATCTCGACGCGATCCTGCTGCCGAAGGTGCCCGACGCGAGCCACGTGAAGGCGCTCGACCTGCTCCTCACGCAGGTCGAGAAGGCCCACGGTCTCGAGGCGGGACGGATCGGTATCGAACCGCAGATCGAGAACGCCATCGGGTTGACGAACATCAACGAGATCGCGACGGCGAGCCCGCGCGTGCAGACACTCGTGTTCGGTCCGGCAGACTTCATGGCGAGCATCAACATGCGCACCCTCGTCGTCGGTGAGCAGCCCGAGGGTTACGACGTCGGCGACGCCTACCACCACATCCTCATGACGATCCTCATGGCCGCGCGTGCGCACGGGCTGCAGGCCATCGACGGCCCCTACCTCCAGATCCGCGACGTCGACGCCTTCCGCCGGTCGGCGCAGCGCACCGCCGCCCTGGGCTTCGACGGCAAGTGGGTGCTGCACCCGAGCCAGATCGACGCGGCCAACGAGGTCTTCAGCCCCCGGCAGGAGGACTACGACAAGGCCGAGATGATCCTCGACGCCTACGAGTGGCACACCTCGGCCGAGGGCGGCGCCCGCGGTGCCGCGATGCTCGGTGACGAGATGATCGACGAGGCGAGCCGGAAGATGGCCCTCGTGATCTCCGCGAAGGGCCGGGCCGCGGGGTTGCAGCGCACCCAGAAGTTCGAGCCGCCGGCCTCCTGACGGGAACGACCAGGGAAAAGAACATATCGGGCGAACCATCGCGGCGTGCCGGTCCCTGTCGAGGCAGAATGGAGACCGGCGCCGCGACCGTCGGCGTGCATCGCGAAGGAGCCGAAACGACATGACGAATCCCCTCGGACCCGGTCGCCAGGTACCCGGTCTGCCGACACCTCCCACGGGCTGGCCCGTCGGTTCGTACCCGACCTATGCCGAGGCGCAACGGGCGGTCGACCACCTGGCCGATCAGAACTTCTCCGTCGAGGACGTCACCATCGTCGGTGTCGATCTCATGCAGGTCGAACGGGTCACCGGTCGGCTCACGTGGCCGAAGGTGATCGGCGGCGGCATCGTCTCGGGCGCATGGCTCGGCGTGTTCTTCGGTCTCCTGCTCGGCATCTTCTCCACCGACTTCCTCGGCCCGCTGCTCGTCGGCCTCGTCGGCGGCATCATCTTCGGCCTCATCTCGGCGAGCATCCCGTACGCCGCGACCCGCGGTCAGCGCGACTTCTCGTCCACCATGCAGCTCGTCGCCGGCCGCTACGACGTGCTGTGCCAGCCGCCCACCGCCGAGAAGGCGCGCGACATCCTCGCCAAGCTCGCCATCTGATCGTCTCGCGGTCGCGCGTTCGCCGAGAACGGCACTCGTCGTGATCGGCCTCGCGCCACTACTGTCGATCCCATGCCCGACCTCGATTCGGTGGCCGATGCCCTCTACGGCCTCGACCCAGGAGACTTCGTGGCGGCCCGCTCCGAATTCGCGGCGCAGGCACGCGAAGCGGGCGACCGCGAGCTGACGGCGGCCATCGGCAGACTGCGCAAACCGACGGTCGCGGCCTGGATGGTCAACCTGCTCGCCCGCGAACGGGCCGACGAACTCGCGGCGTTGCTCGACATCGGATCCGCCCTGCGCACCGCGCAACGACGACTGTCCGGCAGCGAGATGCGGAAACTGTCGGAGCAGCGTCGCCGGGTGGTCGCCGCGCTCGAGCGCGACGCGGGTCGGCTCGCCGCCGACCGTGGCCGCACCGTCTCGGAGAGCGCACTGCGAGAGGTGGGGCGCACCCTCAACGCCGCGTTGTCGGATCCCGACATCGGGGAGCAGGTCCGGCAGGGCCGGCTCGACGCGATCGTCGAGTCCGACGGTTTCGGCGACCTGTCGGCCATGCCGCTCACCGTCGTCCGCGGAGGGTCGGAGGAGGACGACGAGGACGACCGGACGGCAGCGGGCAAGTCTGCACGCAAGAGCAAGGGCGAGCGCGAACCCACGGAGCGTGAGAAGGCGGACCAGGCGGCTCGCGAGGCGGAGATCGACGAGGCCGCTGCCGCTCTCGACTCGGCGCACAGCGCGGCCGAGGAAGCGCGCGAAGCCGCGTCGGCGGCAGAGCAGGAGCTGGCCCGTCACGAGGAGGAGGTCGCCGAGCTGCGGGCGAAGCTCGAACACGCAGAGCAGCAACGCACCTTCGCGCGCCGCGCCGCCGCCGAGGCGAAGAAGCGGGTGGTCGCCGCCGAACGTGCCGTCTCGGCCGCCGAGGTCGACCTCGCCCGGACGAAGAACTGAGCTGTCAGGAATGCGCCTTCGCGTGCGCGACGAATTTGCGCTGCCAGGGCGTCTCGACCGCGCGCGGATGGTAGTGCCGCCGAACGAAGTCGACCGCCTCCTCCGGGGAGAGCCCGTCGAGGACGGCGAGGCACGCCAGTGCGGTGCCGGTGCGGCCGCGTCCACGCCCGCACGCGATCTCCACCCGCTGTCTTCCCGCGCGGATCCACGCCTCGTACAGGATGGCGAGAGCGTCCTCCGGGTCGCGTGGCGTGCGGAAGTCGGGCCAGTGGATCCACCGCGACTCCCACTCGAACGGTGCTGCCGGGGGGCGGCCGAGGAGATACACCCCGAAGTCGGGAAACGGCTCGCCGAACACCGGTCTGCGCATCCCGCGTCCCCGCACGAGTCGGCCGGAGGGCAGCTGCAGCACCCCGGTGTCTGCTGGATCCCACTCGCGTCGCACGCTGGAAACCTACCCGCCCGGAGCCGGTGTACCGAACGTCACGGCCGTTCACCCGCGGTGCAAGTTCGCGGTCGATAGTGTCGTTCCATGGGTGAGCGAACGGAACCGGAGATCAGAGTTCTGGAGTCGGAAGCCGAACTGCGGGAGGCGTCCGCGCTGTTCCGCACGGCGATGGTGGGTCTGCCCTCGTGGCCCGAGGTTCCCGACGGGACGGTGAGCCGCTACCTCGAGGCCGGCCGCACGTGGGGTGCTTTCCTCGACGGCATGCTCGTCGGGACAGTCGACGCCACGAGCGGAAATCTCACCCTGCCCGGCGGCGCCCGGGTGCCGCACGCGGCGGTCACCCACATCGGTGTGCTGCCCACCCACACGCGTCGCGGCGTGATCTCCGGACTCGTGCACCGGCAGTTGAGCGACGCGCGCGACCGCGGCGAGATCCTCGCGACGCTGCGTGCCTCCGAAGCGACCATCTACGGCCGGTTCGGCTACGGCGTCGCCTCGACTTCGGTGTCCGTCGACGTCGACGTGCGTGGTGCCGCACTGCGTCCCGACGTGCCCGAGTCCGGAGCGGTGCGTCTGCTGACCTATCCGGATGCGTGGGACGTGCTGGCGCAGATCCATTCCCGTCATCTGCCGCCGCGCCCCGGCATGATCGATCGGTCGGAGTACTGGTGGAACTCGCGCCGGTGGCGGGCCGACTCGCTCACCGATCCGATGTACGTGGCGGTGCACGGCGAACCGGGACAGGAGGACGGTTTCGTCCGGTACCACCCCGTCGACACGCAGGGGTGGTTCACCAGTCGCAACCGCACCGTCGTGGTCGACGACTTCTTCGCCCCGTCGCCCGCGGCGTACGCCGGCCTGATCCGGTTCCTGCTCGACCTCGACCTGGTCGACACCTTGCGGTTCGCGGCACTTCCGCAGGACGACCAACTCCCGCTCATGCTCGGCGACGCGCGTGCCGTGCACTTCCGCTCGGTCTCGGACGAGACGTGGTTGCGCATCCTCGACCTCGATCGGGCGCTGTCGGCGCGGAGTTACCGAGGCTTCGGCTCGGTGACCGTGGAGGTGACCGATCCGGTGCTGACCGACAACGCCGGTGTCTTCGAGATCTCCGCCGACGGCGTGGCGCGCACCGCGGGACCGGCCGACCTGACGATCGACATCGCCGACCTCGGTGCGCTCCTGCTCGGCCGGCAGGGCTGGCACCGAATGGTCGACGCGGGGCGCGCCCGGGTGCACCGGCCCGAGGCCGTCGACACCGCTGACCTGCTGTTCTCCTGGCCCCAGGCACCCTTCTCGGGGACCTCCTTCTGACCTCGTCGTCGTGCCGATTCCGTTCCGGATGTACGCCCTGCTCGTTTTGCTACGGCTGGCCGGTACGGGCGTTATCGTCGGATCACGAGGTCCCCGATGCGAGCGGAGTCACGCATGAGACGGTCGGGCAAGAGCCGGCGGACGAGCCGAGCGGTCACAGCTTCCGCGGCTGCTGTGCTCCTGGCGTCGGGGCTGGCCGCGTGCGGCAGCGACGACGAGGGTGTCGTCCTGTCCTTCTACACGGCCGCCGACGGTGCCGAGCAGTACGCGCAGGCCGCGGAGGTGTGCACCGCGGAGGCGGGCGGCCGATATCGCGTGCAGCAGAGGACACTTCCGAAGAACGCCGACGACCAGCGACTGCAGTTGGCGCGGCGGCTGACGGGTAACGACCCGGGGCTCGACCTCATGACCCTCGACGTCGTGTGGACGGCCGAGTTCGCCGAGGCCGGGTGGGCGCTGCCGCTGCCCGACGATGTTGCAGCCGCGGTCTCCGAGGGCACCCTCGAAGGTCCCCTCGAATCGGCGACCTGGCAGGACCGGCTGTACGCTGCACCGCTCAACACCAACACCCAGTTACTCTGGTACCGAAAGGATCTCATGCCGGACGGGCAACCTCCGGAGACCTGGGACGAGATGATCGAGATTGCGAGCGGCCTCGCCGAGGAGGGCCGGCCGTCGTGGATCGGTGTGCAGGGCCGGCAGTACGAGGGGCTGATGGTGTGGTTCAACACCTTGCTCTCGAGCGCCGGAGGCTCGGTGGTGGGGGAGGACGGTGTCACCGTCACCCTCACCGACAACGACGCGGCGGTGACCGCGCTCGACATCATGAAGCGCGTTGCGACCGCGCCCGGCGCCGATCCCTCCCTGAACCAGGCCGACGAGGCGGCCGTCCGTCTCGGTATGGAGAGCGGGCGCACCGCGTTCCAGGTCAACTGGCCGTTCGTCCTGCCGGGCATCATGGAGAACGAGGGGGCCCTGCCCTTCATCGACGAGAACGGCAACGTCACCTCGGAGAACACCGGCAACACGGTCCTCACCGTCGACGGTGAGCAGAATTTCCTTCCCGCGCCGTACCCCTCGGTGATCCCTGGCGAGCCCGCCCAGGTCACCATCGGCGGGTTCAACATCGCCGTCGCCCGCACGAGCACCCACCCGGATCTCGCGTTCGAAGCGATGCAGTGCCTGCGCAACGAGGAGAACCAGCGCAACAACGCCATCGGTGGCGGCGTGCCGCCGACGCTCGCGGCGCTGTACGACGACCCCGATTTCCAGGAGGCCTATCCGGCCTGGCGTGAGGTCCGCGCCGGTCTCGAGAACGCCGCGGTGCGTCCCGCTTCACCGGCCTACCAGAGCATTTCGACACTGGTGACGGCCACCCTCAACCCGGTCGACCAGATCGATCCGCCCCGCACCGCCGAGGAACTCGCCGAGCAGGTGCGCAAGGCGGTCAATTCGGAAGGACTGATCCCGTGACCGCCGTCGAATCGACACCGACCGACGAGACCCCGAAGGAACCGTCGACGAAGACGAAAGCAGCGCTGTCCGAGGGGAAGAAGGCCGAACGGCGACTCGGTCTGCTGCTCGTCGCACCCGCCGCGATCGTGATGCTCGCCGTCACGGCCTATCCGGTGGGATACGCCGTCTGGCTCAGTCTGCAGCGTTACGATCTGCGCTTCCCCGACGAACGGCGCTTCGTCGGACTGTCGAACTATATCGCGGTGCTCAGCGACGGATTCTGGTGGCAGGCCTTCATCGTCACCTCGCTCGTCACCCTGGTCTCCGTCGCGATCGAGTTCGTGCTCGGCCTCGCGATCGCACTCGTCATGCACCGCACCATCGTCGGCAAGGGCATCGTGCGCACGGTGGTGCTGATCCCGTACGGCATCGTCACCGTCGCCGCCGCCTACAGCTGGTACTACGCGTGGACCCCGGGCACGGGCTATCTCGCGAACCTGCTGCCCGACGGCAGCGCCCCGCTCACCGACCAGATCCCGTCCCTGGCGATCATCGTGCTCGCCGAGGTGTGGAAGACCACGCCGTTCATGGCACTGCTGCTCCTCGCCGGCCTCGCACTCGTCCCCGACGATCTGCTCAAGGCGGCGCAGGTCGACGGCGCCGGAGCGTGGACACGTCTGGTGCGGATCATCGTGCCGCTGATGAAACCGGCGATCCTCGTCGCCCTGCTCTTCCGCACGCTCGACGCCTTCCGCATCTTCGACAACATCTACGTCCTCACCCGCGGTGCCAACGGCACCGGATCGGTGTCGATCCTCGGTTACGACAATCTGTTCCGGGCCTTCAACCTCGGCATCGGGTCGGCGATCAGCGTCCTGATCTTCCTGTGCGTCGCGATCATCGCGTTCGTGTTCATCAAGTTGTTCGGTGCATCCGCGCCCGGCTCGGACGAAGGGGGCCGATGATGGCCGAGACCAGGAAACGGACCCTGTCGTGGTCGGCGGTGAACCTGATCGTCCTGCTCTACGCACTCGTCCCGGTGCTGTGGATCGCGAGCCTGTCGTTCAAGCCGCCCGGCACCATCCAGGACGGCCGGTTCATCCCGCAGCAGTGGACGCTCGACAACTACCGCGGCATCTTCCGCACCGACGCGTTCACGAGCGCGCTGGTCAACTCCATCGGCATCGGCCTGATCGCCACGGTCATCGCGGTGATCCTCGGGACGATGGCCGCCTACGCGATCGCCCGGCTCGACTTCCCCGGTAAGAAGATTCTGGTGGGCGTGGCGCTGCTCATCGCGATGTTCCCCCAGATCTCCCTCGTCAGCCCGCTGTTCGAGATCATGCGTGGCCTCGGACTGTTCGACACGTGGGCGGCGCTGATCCTGCCGTACATCACCTTCTCGCTACCGCTCGCGATCTACACCCTGTCGGCCTTCTTCAAGGAGATCCCGTGGGAACTCGAGAAGGCCGCGAAGATGGACGGCGCGACACCGGGTCAGGCGTTCCGGAAGGTCGTGGCCCCACTCGCCGCTCCCGGCATCATCACGGCGGCGATCCTGGTGTTCATCTTCTGCTGGAACGACCTGCTGTTCGCGATTTCGCTGACCTCCACCGAGCGGTCCATCACCGCACCCGCCGCGATCGCGAACTTCACGGGTGCATCGCAGTTCGAGGAACCGACCGGCTCGATCGCGGCGGCGGCCGTCGTCATCACGATCCCGATCATCGTGTTCGTCCTGATCTTCCAACGTCGAATCGTCGCCGGACTGACCTCCGGCGCAGTGAAGGGATAACTACCGTGGCCGAGATCGTGCTCGACAAGGTGACGAAGGAATATCCGGACGGAGCGAAGGCCGTCAGCGACGTGGATCTCGAGATCGCCGACGGCGAGTTCATCATCCTCGTCGGCCCGTCCGGGTGCGGAAAATCCACGACGCTCAACATGATCGCCGGTCTCGAGGACATCTCCGACGGCGAGCTGCGCATCGCGGGTGAGCGTGTCAACGAGCGGGCACCGAAGGACCGCGACATCGCGATGGTCTTCCAGTCCTACGCGCTGTACCCGCACATGTCGGTGCGCGACAACATCGCGTTCCCGCTCACCCTCGCGAAGGTGTCCAAGGACGAGATCGCCCGCAAGGTCGACGAGGCGGCCCGGATCCTCGATCTCACACAGCATCTCGACCGCAAGCCCGCCAACCTGTCGGGCGGTCAGCGGCAACGCGTGGCCATGGGTCGTGCGATCGTGCGCAGCCCCAAGGCGTTCCTCATGGACGAGCCGCTGTCGAATCTCGACGCGAAGCTGCGCGTGCAGATGCGCACCGAGATCGCGCGCCTGCAGAAGCGTCTCGGGACCACGACGGTGTACGTCACGCACGACCAGACCGAGGCGATGACGCTCGGCGACCGCGTCGTCGTGATGCGCGGTGGGATCGTGCAGCAGGTCGGGGCGCCGCAGGAGTTGTACGACCATCCGCGGAACCTGTTCGTCGCCGGCTTCATCGGATCGCCGTCGATGAACTTCGTTCCGGGGCAGATCGAGAACGGTTCGATCCGCACCTCGTTCGGCGAGTTCCGGTTGCCCGACGAGCGGTGGGAGACCGTGCGTCGCAACAATCCGTCGCGCGAGGTGGTCGTCGGTATCCGTCCGGAGCACTTCGAGGACACCGACCTGCTCGACCCGACCCAACGGGAGACGGGCGTGACCTTCTCCGCCGAGGTCGACGTGCTCGAGTCGATGGGCTCCGACAAGTTCGCGTACTTCACGGCCGAGGGGCCGGGCGTGCACTCGAAGGACCTCGACGAACTCGCCGCCGACGCCGGCGCCGACATGTCGGCCGAATCGCTGGTCGCGCGATTGTCGGTGGAATCGCAGGCCACCAAGGGCGGGACCGTGCAGTTGTGGTTCGACAGGGCGAAGATCGCCTTGTTCGATCAGGAGACCGGCGCGAACGTCACCCTCTGACAAACCGGCTTCGGTGGATCCGACCCCGGAAAACGGGTCCGGATCCACCGAAGCCGTCAGCGGGGTGCGCGGCTACGGAGCTCGTCGACGATCTCCTCGCTCCACACGTGCCGCCGCACGAGCCGGTACCGCTCGCTCGCGATCCACAGATACACCTCGGCGTCGGTGCGTGAGCGCAACATCCCCGCTTCCCGGGCCATCGCGACGACGGGGACGAATTCCTCCTCGTACCAGCGCCGCGCGACCTCCTCGCGGGTGAGGTACTCGCCGAGATCCTGCATCAAGCGGAAACCCCACGCCTCGACGGCCTCGGCCAGTTCGGCGTATCCCCACGGGTCGGACACGCGGATCGTGTCCTGGGCCGCGCCGTGCAGGGGAACGCGGCCGAGAAACATCCTGAAGTGGTCCTTGCGCACGAGATCGGGACGGGCGGTGATGCCCTCCGCGGGCACCTTCGTGGTGATCTCGGTGACGTAGGCGTCGATGGTGCGGTCGCCCTGCGCGTAGGCGATGGACACACGGTGGTGCCCGTCCTGCACGAAATGCATCGGTCCCACCCGGTACACGGAGATCGGGGGCATGGCCTCGCCGCGCCGCCGCGCGGCCGCGATGCGTTCCCACCTGGCGCGCAGGCGTGCCGAGGTGGGGCGGAAACGGCGGTCGAAGTCGTCGGCACGGTCGACGCTGCCGACGATCGAGGCGACCTCGATGATCTGCAACCCGAGTCGCCGTTCACCGAGGCGTCCGAGGGCTGCGACGACGTCGTCGAAGGGCAGCACCGTGTTGACGTCGGCCGGTTCGCGGCGCAGCCATGCGATCAGCCGGGCGTACTCGGCGCGCCGGCGTTGCCGGGCGAAATCGTCGCCGGCATCGGAGACCGGAAAACCGGTGTCGCGAGCCACGCTTCGACGGTACCGCGCGGTGCACAGGTCCGGGTGTGAACCGCATGTGCGGGGACGGGGACTACATTGCAGGGGTGACCGACGCAGTTCTCGCCACCGTCCGCAGCCACCTCACCGAACATCTGACCGTGCCGGGGGATCCGGAGCCGGAATCGGCGTCGGTGACCTTCCTCGGTCTCGAACCGATCGAGGTCCTCCGCTTCCGTGGTGCAGAGCTCCTGCGGTACGCCACTCTGGGGTGCTCACGGCATCCGATGGGCGATCCGACCGACATGGTGGCCGACCCGACGCGCGGGCCGCGGGCCGAACTGGTCCTCAGCCTGCGCGACAACGAGGGCGTCACCGCCGGTGTCCACCGCACCCTCGCGGTGCTCGCTGCGCTGCCCGCCGTGGAGGGCGTGGTCCTCACCGACGACGCCCTGCTCGATCTCGGGGAGCCGCTGTGGCCGGGCGCTCCGTTCACCGCGGTGTTGCTCGAGACGGCCGACGTGCCGTCGCTGGAACTGCCCGAGCCCTCCGATCCGGTCCACTTCTTCGAGGCCCGCCCGATCACCGGTACCGAGGCGGCCTGGAAGCGGCTGAAGGGAACCGAGGCGCTGCGCGAGGCGTGGGAGGAAGCGGGCATCGACCTGAGCGACCCGCGCCGGGCGCAAGCACGTCTGTGACCGTCCCGGTTCTCACGGACCGCGCGCTCGGACGCGCCACGCTGGCCCGCCGTCACCCCCGCGGCACGACCACTCCGAGCGATCCGGCACCGAGGCACACGGTCGTGCCGGGGGTGGACGAGCGCGCCTGCAACGCCGACCCGTCCCCGGAGACGCGGACGTACACCGTCCCGAGTCCTTCGGTGACGGGGACCGGAACGGATGCGCGGCCGGGGAAGCCGAGGTCGATCGTGCCGTCGGCGGAGGCCCGGTAGTTCACCTGCACGGTCCACTCCCAGTCGCCCGCGGGGGAATCGAGCGGCACGGCCGTGACGGCGTCGGTGGTGACGCGATGGCCACAGTCGGGCTCGGGGCCGGGCGGGACGAGGCGCAGCGGCAGCAGGTCGGCAGGAGTGCGGTGACCGAGATCGTCGAGGACCCACAGGTCGGTCGCGTGGTCGCGGATGTCGGACCGGACGGGCAGCGCGGAGAAGACGGACCCCACCAGGTTGTGCGGGTAGGTGACGGGCAGCAGGATCCATACCGACACCGGGTGATCGAGCACGGGCTCGTCGGGCCGGGCCGTGAGCGCCGCCTTCGCCGCCCCGAGATAATCGCCCGTCGGATTGTCCGACCAGCTGCGCGCGAACGTCACGGTCGACCACAGGGAGCCGACGGTGAACACGGCCGCGCAGGTCCAGGCGGCCGCACGCACGGCACGAGGACGGGACGTCGTGCCTCGTCGCGGGGCGCGCAGGATCAGCGCCGCGGCGATCGCGACGACCACGGCGGAGTCGGCGAAGTAGCGCAGAGTGCGCGCGAGTTCGTAGGTGGTCTCCGGGCCGAAGCGGGTGCTGATCATCGCCGCGAGCGAGGCCAGGATGTAGGCGATCACAGCGAACCACACGGGCCCGGCCCGCCGTCGCCGGCGCACCGTCCACGCTGCGGCGCCCGCGACAGCGAGCCACGCGACCACGACGAGCACGAGCGGGGGATCGGCCCAGGGCGGGCTCGGATTCCACCGCTCCCATTCCCAGGGACCCCCGAGCAGCGACGGCAACAGCCCGTAGGAGATGCCGTGATGGGTCAACCCGGCCACCATCGACCACGGCGGGATCCCGAACCGGGATTCGACGATCGTCGAGTAACAGACCGCCCACACGACCAGCACGGCCGCCGAGCCGAGCCACAACGGCCGGGCCTGCGCCCACGTGCTGCGGATCGGCCGAACGAGTCCGTCGACGTGGTGTGCGAGGGCGACCGTCGCGAACGCGGCGAACGGAACGAGGACCGACTTCTCGAAGAACACCAGCGCCACAGCGGTGACGACGAGGGCGCTCACGATATGACGGCGCCGGCCGGTCCTGCTGTACTGCAGCGCATCTCCCGCCACCCAGGCCAGTGCGGCCTGCAGCGGCAACGCGTTGAGCGCGGCCGACCACCACGCGAAGGCCGGAAGCGTCAGCGGCGTGAGGAGATAGAACAGCAACGGTCCCCACAGAGCGCGTCGCGGGCCGAGCAGCAACCAGAGCACCCGCAGCACCGCCAGCGAGGCGAGCAACTGACCGATCACGAGCGAGGCCGCCGCCGGCCACCATTCCAGCGGCGCGATCGCCGTGGCGATCCCCGCCACGAGGAAGGCGGCGGGCATCAGGTGACCGTCGTGGTCATACCGCAGGAAGGCGTCGGACAGCAGCGGATACGACCCCGCGCGCCCGACGAGGATCAGGTCGTCCCAGTAGAACTCGCCGGTCGCGGCCACCACGGTCCGGAGGATCGTCTGCAGCAGGATCAGCGCGAGGGCGACGGCGAGCACGTGGCGCCGAGGAGATCGCGCAGCCTGCGCAGCGCGTGTCGAGGGGCGGTCGAGTTCGGTGGTCACAACCAGTTGTTGCGCCTGAAGGTGACGAACAGTCCCACGGTGATCGCGACGATCGCGGAGAGCACGACGTAATAGCCGTATTGCCAATGCAGTTCGGGCATGCGATCGAAGTTCATGCCGTAGATCCCGGCGATCATCGTCGGCACGGCGGCGATCGCGACCCACGCGGAGATCTTGCGCATGTCGGTGTTCTGCTGCACGGTGACCTTCGCGATCGCCGCGTCGAGCAGCGTGCCGAGCGTCTCGTCGAAGGCCGCGATGCGGTCGGACACCGTGGTGTGGTGGTCGGCGACGTCGCGGAAGTAGCGCCGGACGTCCTTCGGGATCGGGTTGCCCGGCGCCCGGATGAGTTGCTGCAGTGGTTCGGCGAGCGGCACGACGGCGCGGCGCAACTGCACGATCTCGCGCTTGAGCATGTAGATCTGGTCGACCGCGATCCGCGTGTCGGGGGTGAACACGAGTTCCTCGATGTCGTCGACGTCGGGTTGCACGGCCGTGGTGACGGCGAGATAGGAGTCGACCACGTGGTCGGCGATCGCGTGGAGCACGGCCGCCGGACCGTGGGACAGATGATCGGGGTCGCTTTCGAGGCGCTTGCGCACGTGCGAGAGCTCGGAGTGGTCGCCGTGCCGCACGCTCACGATGAAGTCGGGGCCGGTGAACAACATGATCTCGCCGGTCTCGACGATGTCCTTGGTGGTCGTCACCGACTCGTGCTCGATGTAACTGACGGTGCGCAGCACCAGGAACAGCACGTCGTCGTAGCGCTCGAGCTTCGGGCGCTGGTGGGCGTGGACGGCGTCCTCGACCATCAGCTCGTGGAGTCCGAAGGTGTGCGAGACGTTCGTCATCTGCTTCTCGTCGGGGTGGTGCAGCCCGAGCCACACGAATCCCGTACCGCGCCGACGTACCTCTGCCACCGCCTCGGTGTGGCTGTAGCGGCCGGGCAGGCGGTGCCCGTCGACGTAGACCGCGCAGTCGACCACCGCTTGCTCGGTGGGGACCGGGGGAGTGGGGCCGCGACGGGGGGCACGAGAAGGCTGGTGCGGCATGTTGTCCTTCCTCACGGCATGCCGCTGGGACGCGGCCCGGTCGCAGGCCCGCGGCGCGGCGGTCGCCCGTCGACGGGGACCGGGCGGGGCAGCTCCAATCATGCTAGCCCGCCGACCTGACAGACTGGTGGCGTGCGTATCGATCTCCACACCCACTCGTCCGCATCGGACGGCACCGACCGTCCCGCGGAACTGGTCCGTGCCGCTGCCCGGGCGGGTCTCGACGTCGTGGCCCTGACCGACCACGACACGACCGCGGGATGGGACGAGGCCGCAGCGGCCCTGCCGACGGGCCTGCGTCTCGTCCGGGGAATGGAGATGTCCTGCGCGGGACGCGGGGAGGACGGCGCCCCGGTCGCCGTGCACCTGCTGGCCTATCTGTTCGACCCGCACGATCCGGTCTTCGTCGCCGAACTCGAGCGGCTCCGTGGCGAACGGGTGTCGCGGATCCGGGCGATGGGTGTGCGGATGGCGGACGACGGTCTGCCGATCGACATCGACGCAGTGCTCGCCGAGGCGGGCCCCGCCGCGGGCCGGCCCCATCTGGCGCGGGCGCTCGTCGCCGCCGGTGTGGTGCCCACGGTGGCCGACGCATTCACCGAGCTGCTGTCGCCGCGCGGCCGTTACTACGTACCGAAGGCTGATACCCCGCTCGCCGACGCCGTGAAGATGGTGACGGCCGCGGGCGGTGTGCCGGTGGTGGCGCACGCCCGGGCACGTGTGCGTGGGCGGCTCCTCGCCCTCGACCACATCGAGGAACTCGCCGAACTCGGACTCGGCGGTGTCGAGGCCGATCATCCCGATCACGACGAGCAGGATGTGCGGACGATGCGCGATCTCGCGCGGTCGCTCGGGGTCGTCGTCACGGGATCGTCCGACTATCACGGCGACAACAAGACCATCAGGCTCGGCAGCTTCACCACGGCTCCGGCGGCGTACGAGGCGTTGCTCGACTGCGCGACCGGTGTGGAGGTGCTCGAGGGATGAGGCGACGGGGTGCGCGGTATCCGGACGAGGAGTACGGGTCGCCGAACGACGAAAACTACTACGACAGTGAGTACTACAACGAACCGTATTACCCGGACGAGGGGTACTACGCCGATCCGTACGAACCCGCATCGCGCCGCGCGAGTCTGCCCGTCCGCGCCCTCCGCGCTCTCTCCGGTGTGGTGTGCGGGGCGGTGCTGGTCCTGACGTTCGTGGTGTGCGGGGCCCAGTACCTCGCCGGCGACCGCGGTTTCCCCGGCCCGGGCGCCACCTCGGTCGCCGCGCACGTCGTCGCCGCGCTCGTGGCCGTGATCGCCCAGGTGACGGCGGATCGACGCTCGGGTGGCACAGCACTCCTGTCGAGCCTTGTGGTGATCTTCACTGCATCGATTCTGATGATCACTCAGTGGTGGGGATGACGGCCCCGAGTGCCATCTCGGCTACCCGTCGGTAGCCATCGTGTAACTGCGGAAATTCATCGCGGTGCGCCCGCGGCGCGGTGTTCACAGCACGTAAACTCACAGGTGAGGCGACAAAACCGTGAGACCTTCGCAATCGATGCCGATTTGATTGTTCGTCTGCGAAGGTGGCAAACTTGCGGCAATCCGAAAGCCGGAATACCCCGGAATCGGACGAAGGATGGCAGACCCACCCAGGGCTAGATCACCCAGGGCTCGATGCCAGGGCCACCCGCCCCGGCTCCATCACGTTCCGGAAGCCGTACAGCGTTGTACAGCGGCAGTCGGGATCGCGCCCGGAAGCTTCAATCCAATGTCCTTGGCGAAGCGCTGCAACTCGATGCATGCACGTGTGTGAGATGCATTGAACTGCGGTGTTTCGCAGCAACCGAGTCCAGAGGTCGACTCGGAACACGCAGGAGTGTCATCGTGTCAATTGTGTCTGATGCACCTACCCCTCAGAAGCTCGAGTTGACGGACGAGGAGATCTTCTCGAGTCACGTCGACGGCAAGCTGTCGGTCGAACTGACCGCGCCGCTCGAGAACCAGCGCGATCTGTCCATTGCATACACCCCCGGTGTCGCCCAGGTCTGCCGGGCCATCGCCGCCGACGAGACCCTCGTCGACCGTTACACCTGGACCAACCGCCTGGTCGTCGTCGTCTCCGACGGCACCGCGGTCCTCGGTCTCGGCAACATCGGCGCACGTGCCTCGCTGCCGGTGATGGAGGGCAAGTCCGCGCTGTTCAAGAAGTTCGCGGGCCTGAACTCCATCCCGCTGGTGCTCGACACCACCGATCCCGACGCGATCGTCGAGACCCTCATCCGGCTGCGTCCGTCCTTCGGCGCCGTCAACCTCGAGGACATCTCGGCTCCGCGCTGCTTCGAGATCGAGAAGCGCGTCATCGAGGCGCTCGACTGCCCGGTCATGCACGACGACCAGCACGGCACCGCCATCGTCGCCCTGGCCGCCCTCAAGGGTGCGGTGAAGGTGCAGGGCCGCGACATCGCCGACCTGCGCATCGTGATCTCCGGCGCCGGAGCTGCCGGCGTGGCGTGCACGAACATCCTGCTCGCCGCCGGTGCGCGCGATGTGGTGGTGCTCGATTCGAAGGGCATCATCTCCTCCGACCGCACCGATCTCGGTGAGATCAAGGCCGATCTGGCCTCCCGCACCAACCCGGAGGGCCGCAAGGGCGGCATCGCCGAGGCGCTCGACGGCGCCGACGTCTACCTCGGCGTGTCGTCGGGCACCGTGCCCGAGGAGATCGTCGCGACGATGGCCGACGACGCCATCATCTTCGCGATGTCGAACCCGGATCCGGAGATCCACCCCGACATCGCCCACAAGCACGCCGCGATCGTGGCGACCGGTCGCAGCGACTTCCCGAACCAGATCAACAACGTGCTGGCCTTCCCCGGTGTGTTCAAGGGCGCTCTCGACGCAGGTGCCCGCCGCATCACCGAGGGCATGAAGCTCGCCGCCGCCGAGGCCATCCTCTCGGTCGTCGGTGACGAACTGGCCGCGGACAAGATCGTCCCGAGCCCGCTCGATCCGCGCGTGGCGCCCGCCGTCGCCGAGGCCGTCGCGGCCGCGGCGAAGGCCGAAGGCGTCACCGACTAGGGATTCGCTCCCGGCGAGATCGCACCGAACGCCCCGATCCGAACCGCACAAGGGTTCCGGACCGGGGCGTTCGGCGCCTCGGCGGGCCGGACGGTCGGGCACGTGCGGACCGTGGCGCACCGGTGGGCGACAATGACCGCCGTGGCGAACGAAGCGAGACGGATCCGGCCGGTCGCGGCGACGGTGCTCACCGCATGCGCGGCGGCGGCCGTGCTCCAGGGGTGTGCGTCGCCCGTTCTCGACGAGGCGGCACCGTCGACGACAGTGATCGTCGGGGCGGGGGAGCGGCCCGACGAGGAACTGCTCGCGCAGCTGTACGCGGGAGCGCTGCGCAGTAGCGGGATCGACGTGCAGGTCCGCTCCGGCGTCGCCGATCCGACCCCAGCGCTCGACGCCGCCGATCTCACACTGATCCCCGGCTACACGGGACGGCTGCTCGCGTCCTACGATCCCGGTGCCGACGCGACCGACGCCGAGGACGTCTTCGAAGCGCTGGCGCGCGCACTGCCCGACGAACTGACCATCTCCGATTACGCCTCGGCGCAGGACCGCGCGGTGCTGCTCGCCGACCGCGAACGGCTCACGCAATGGTCGGTGAGCCGCGTGGCCGACCTCGCCGGCCGCTGCGCCGACCTGACCTTCGCGGTGACCGAGGACTTCGACACCGCCGGTGGACTCACCGCCCTCGAACGCGCCGACTGCCGCCCGCGCGAGGTGCGACGGATCGAGGATGCACAGTCCGTCGCCGTCGCGTCGGAACCCGACACGGTCGTCGGAACCACCACGACGTCGTCCGCCCTCGCGGAGATCGACGCGGATTCGCCCGTGAGCACCGTGCCCGACGCACCCGACCGCAGCCCGCAGGACGACACGAACGCCGACGATGCGCCCGTCCCGGTCCTGCCGGCCCAGAACGTCGTCCCGGTCTTCCGCAAGGGCACCCTCGACGAGGCACAACTCGACGCGTTGCGGACCATCGCGGGTGAACTGACCACGAGCGATCTCACCGAACTGCGTGCGCGTGTCGAGGAGGGAGACGATCCCGAGACCGTGGCCCGCGAATGGATCGACGAACACGCCGGAGCGTGAACGGCACCCCGCGAGTACTCAGCCCGCGCGGGTGCCCATCCGGTCGCGGAGGAACACACCGAAGTCGGAGATCGCCGCGGCGGCCTCGGGAACGAGCGACGCCTGCAACGGCGCGACGTGCCACAGCTCGGGTTGTTCGACGAGGGTGACCTCGACGCCCGCCGCCCGGAGCTTCTCGGCGTACTGCCGCACCTGTGGGTGGAACATCTCCGCGGTGCCCACCTGGATGAGCGTCGGCGGCAGACCCGTGGGATCGGCGTGGATGGGCGCGTAACCGGGATCGGTGGGATCGCCTCCGGCGAGATACGCCTCGGCCGAGGAATACACCCAGCCCTTGTTCAGAACGACGTCGTTCACGTCGGGCAGGTCGCGGGCGGCCGGATCGGTCCACGGCGACAACAATCCGAGCGCCGGCGGGGTGATCCCGTGACGGTCGACGAGCCGGTGTGTGGTGGCCGCGGCGAGGCCACCGCCGGCCGAGTCGCCGGCGATCGCGATGCTCGACACCTCGAAGCCGTGCTCGCTGACGAGTTCGCGATAGGCCGCCTCGGCGTCGTTCAACGCCGCCGGATAGGGATGCTCGGGCGCGAGCCGGTAATCGAGGACGTACACGGCCGCTCCGGACGCGGCGGCGAGATGCGCCGCGAGCGAGCGGTGCGTGGCGAGCGACCCGCCGGTGTACGCCCCGCCGTGCAGGTACAGGATCGCCGTGGTCCGCTCGGTGGCGCCCACCGTGATCCGCTCGGCGGGGCGTCCCGCCAGACCGATCGGGCGCACCACGGTGTCCTTCGGGAGGAACTGCAACGGCGCCGCGAGGTCGAGCAACCGGCGCTGCGTGGCGAACGACCAGCGCGGCGACAGCAGGGCACGGAAGAGAGGACGCAGGGCGGTACGCGCCACCCGCGGTGACAGCTGCGGTGTCGGAGGCATGCCGCAGCCTATCCCCTCGGCACGACCCGGGAGGTCACGGTGGCGACGACACGCTGATAGGCCGGTCCGGCAACGCGGACGAAGGCGTCGAGCAGCTTCGCATCGGCGCCGATCAGTACACGCGCCTTGTTCTTCCGCACACCGGTGAGGATGGTCTTCGCCGCGTCCTCGGGGGTCGTGCGTGCGAGCTTGCGGTCGAAGAACTCCGCGAAGGTCGCCTGGTCGTCGCCGTCGGGGACGGCGGCGTTGCGCGCGATCGCGGTTTTGATACCACCGGGATGCACGCACGTGACCTGTACGGGATGCCGCGCGACGAGCATCTCCTGCCGCACCGCCTCGGTGAAGCCGCGCACGGCGAACTTCGCCGAGTTGTACGCCGCCTGACCCGGGATGCTCAGCAGACCGAACAGGCTCGAGACATTGATCAGGTGGCCGTCGCCCGACGCGATGAGATACGGCAGGAAAGCCTTGGTGCCGTTGACGACTCCCCAGAAGTCGACGTCCATCACGCGCTCGATGTCCTTGAACTCGGTGCGCTCGAGGTCGCCGTGATAGGCGATGCCCGCGTTGTTGTACACCTGGTGGACCGCGCCGAAGTGGGCGGCGACCTGCTCGGCGTACTCGAGGACCTTCTCGCGCTGGGTGACGTCGAGATGGTCGGCCTTCACCTCGGCGCCGAGTTCCCGTGCGCGACGCGCGGTCTCCTCGAGCCCTGTGGTGTCGACATCCGAGATCGCCAGGCGGGCGCCTCGGGCCGCGAGGGCGAGGACGAGGGCCCGGCCGATCCCGGAACCCGCGCCCGTGACGACGACGACCCGGCCTGCGACATCACTCATCGAACTGCTGCCTCTCGGGACGTGCGCTCCTGCGCGGGACGGTCGGTGGCGACGGGGAGATCCGATTCGGCGACGCTACGGTACGCCTCGAGGTCGAATCTGCGGGTGATACGGCGGAATTCGAAGGTGAATCCCGGCCACAGCGTGGTGTTGTTGCCGTGCTTGTCGAGATACCAGCTCGCGCACCCGCCGTTGTTCCACACGCTCGACCGCATCGCGCGCTGCAGGTCGCGGTTGTACTCGTCCTGCACGTCCTCGCGGACCTCGACCGTGCCGATGCGGTTGCGATCGATCGTGCGAATGGCGTCGACGACGTATTCGAGCTGCGACTCGATCATGTACACCATCGAGGTGTGGCCGAGTCCGGTGTTCGGTCCGACGAGGAAGAACAGGTTCGGGAAGCCGGCGACCGAGCTGCCCTTGTACCCCCGCATGCCGGTCTCGTCGAAGACCTCGGCGAGCGAACGGCCTTCCTCGCCGAAGATGCCGGCGAAGGTCGGCGAGTCGGTGACGTGGAAGCCCGTCGCGACGACGATCGCGTCGACCTCGCGTTCGGTGCCGTCCTTCGTGACGATGCCGCGCGGGGTGACGCGGGCGATGCCGTCGGTGACGAGGTCGACGTTCGGCCGGTCGAGCGCGGGGTAATAGTTGTTCGAGATCAGCATGCGCTTGCAGCCGATACCGTAATTCGGCGTGACCTTCCGGCGCAGTTCCTTGTCGCGGATCTGCCGCCGGACCTGGATGCGCGCGGCGAGCTCGAGCGGCTTCATGAAGGCCTGCGCCTTGGCCAGACCCACGACCTGCGTCTCGCGGGCGGTGTACTGCAGGGCGCGTGAAAGGCGCTGGAAGCCGGGGATGAACCGGAAGGCGAACCGCTCGGGAGCGGTGTACTCGCGGTCGAAGCGGGGGAGGATCCACGGTGCCGTGCGCTGGTAGACGTCGAGATGGCCCACGGTGCCGGCGATGGCCGGCACGATCTGGATGGCGGAGGCGCCGGTGCCGATGACCGCGACGCGCTTGCCGGCGAGGTCGGCGTCGTGGTTCCACCGTGCCGAGTGGAAGATCTCGCCCTCGAAACCGGAGATGCCCTCGATGTCGGGCAGCGACGGCTCGCACAGGGCGCCCACCGCGGAGATCACGACCTTGGCGCTGTACTTCCCGCGCGTGGTGGCCACGTCCCAGCGGTGCGTCGCGGTGTTCCAGCGGGCCGTCTGCACGTCGCACTCGAAGACAGTGCGTCGCCGCACGTCGTACCGGTCGGCGACCGAGCGGATGTACTCCTGGATCTCCGGCTGCGGCGAGAACGAGCGCGTCCAGCCGGGGTTGAGGGCGAACGAGTAGGAGTACAGGTTCGACGGCACGTCGCACGCCGCGCCGGGGTAGGTGTTGTCGCGCCAGGTGCCGCCCACCTCGGAGGCGCGTTCGAGCACGAGGAAGTCCTTGCCCGCCTGCGACAGTCGGATGGCCGCACCGAGCCCGGCGAACCCGCTGCCGATGATCAGCGTGTCGACCTGACGGATCTCCGCGTCGGCGACGGTATCTGTAACCGGAAGACTCATGTACTTGAGGTTAGAGCGTTCCAGTGACCTGGTCAACACTTGTTGACCATAATTCAATAACGGTGTTTGCATGGTGGACGTGACAGACGACAGTCCCGGACCCCGCCGGACCCGCCTCGGTCCCGCCCAACGCCGGGCCCAGCTGATCGAACAGGGTCTCGAACTGCTCGCCGACCGGCCCCTCGAGCAGATCTCCGTCGACGAGGTCGCCGACCGGGCCGGGGTCTCGAAGGGGCTGCTGTTCCACTACTTCGCCTCGAAGCACGACTACCACGTCGAACTCGTGCGATGCGTCGGCCAGGATCTCGTCGAGTACACCGCACCGGACGAAGGTCTCGAACCGATCGAGATGCTGCGCGGCACGCTCGTCGCGTACGTCGACTACGTCACCCGGCGCCGCGACATGTACGTCTCGATCCTGCGCGGCGCCACCAGCGGCGACCCCGACATGCGGGCGGCCTTCGAGGACACCCGCACAGCGCTCGTCGACCGGACCGTCGCGCACCTGCCCGCCATCGGGATCGAGCCGACGCCCGCCGTGCGGCTCGCCGTGCGCGGCTGGGTGGCCTTCGTCGAGGACACGACCATCGCGTGGCTACGCGATCCCGAACTCACCCGCGACGAGTTCGTCGAACTGGCCATCGCGGCGCTGTCCGGCGTTGCGCTGGCGGCACATTCGCTCCACTCATCGGCTGGTGACGCTGCTCCGGCCGGTGGGTTTCTCAGCGATCGTTTCCGGGAAGGTACTCCTGCAGCTTCGTCTTGACGCCCTGTTTCACGAAGCCCCAACGGTTCTCGTCACCGGCGAGCACGGCCTTGGCGACATCGGTGAACTGCTCCCACGTCGCGTGCGGCGGGATCGGCGGCATGTCCGGATCGGTGTACACGTCGAGCACCGTCGGACGGTCCGCGGCCAGCGCGCGATCCCAGGCCGAGCCCATCTCGTCCGAGGACTTCACGGTTTCGCCGCCCAGCCCGAGACTGCGCGCGAAGGCAGCGTAGTCGACGTCCGGAAGCGACTGGGACTCCGCGAATTTCGGTGCCCCACCCATCGCACGCATCTCCCAGGTGACCTGGTTGAGATCGTTGTTGTGGATGATCGCGACGACGAGCCGCGGATCGGTCCACTGCTGCCAGTACCGCTGGATGGTGATCAGCTCGGCCATGCCGTTCATCTGCATCGCCCCGTCGCCGGCGAACGCGACCACCGGACGACCCGGATGCGCGAACTTCGCGCCGATCCCGTACGGCACCGCCGGACCCATCGTCGCGAGGGTGCCCGACAGTGAACCGCGCATGTCACCGCGGAACTGCAATTGGCGCGCATACCAATTGGCGGCCGAACCCGAGTCGGCGGTGACGATCGCATCGTCCGGCAGTCGCGGTGAGGCCTCGGCGAACATCCGCAGCGGATTGACGAACTCCGTCTCGACCTCCGCCTGCTGTCCCATGGTCTGCCACCAGCGCTGCACGTTCTGCTCGATGCCCTCACGCCATGACCGGTCCTCCTTGCGCTGCAGCAGCGGGACGAGCGCGTCGAGCGCGGCGGCGGCATCCGCGACGAGATTGACCTCGTTCGGATAGCGCATCCCGATCATGTTCGGGTCGATGTCGATCTGCACGCAGCGGGCCTGGCCGTATTCGGGCAGGAACTGGCTGTAGGGGAGGGACGAACCGACGATGAGCAGCGTGTCGCAGCCGGTCATCATCTCGTGGGTGGGCCGCGTGCCCAGCAACCCGATCGATCCGGTGACCCACGGCAACTCGTCCGACAGCACGTCCTTGCCCAGCAGGGCTTTCGCCACCCCGGCGCCGAGCAGATCCGCGACCTGCTCGAGTTGCGCCCGCGCACCGCGGGCGCCGCTGCCGACGAGCATCGCTACCTGGTCCCCGGCGTTGAGGATCTCCGCGGCCCGCCGGATCGCGTCGTCGTCCGGTGCGATCCGGGGACGGTCGAAGCCGACGCTCGACGGCACCATCTTGAACTCGTGGCCAGGCGGGGAGTACTCGAGTTCCTGCACGTCGCCGTGGATGATGACTGCCGTGGGAGTGCGGTACGCGATGGCGGTGCGCATCGCCCGGTCGAGGACGTTCGGCAACTGCTCGGGCACCGTCACCGTCTCCACGAACGCCGACGCCACATCCTTGTACAGCGTGTGCAGGTCCACTTCCTGCTGGTACGACCCGCCCATCGCTGAACGGTCGGTCTGGCCCACGATCGCCACCACCGGAACGTGGTCGAGTTTCGCGTCGTACAGGCCGTTGAGCAGATGGATCGCGCCCGGGCCGGAGGTCGCCATGCACACCCCGGGCCGGCCCGTGAACTTCGCATAGCCCACGGCTTCGAAGGCGCTCATCTCCTCGTGCCGGGACTGCACGAAGACCGGATCGTTGCCGGTGCGCGTCCAGGCGGCGAGGATCCCGTTGATGCCGTCGCCGGGATATCCGAAGACGTGGTCCACCCCCCACGCGCGCAGGCGGTGCAACAGGTAGTCGGCCACGGTCGGATTTGCCATCGGTAGCTCCTCGCAGGACACGATCGGGGGTCCTCCGGAGGGTGCCCGTCGTGCCCGGTCCGAAACACACCGGAAAAAGGCGTGAGCCGGGTCGATCGCCCCTCGCGGGGACGAACCGACCCGGCTCACATGAGAACCGTCAAGGACCCGAAGGATCCGAAACGGAGCTTCTAGCGACCGAAGGCCTTCTCGATGATCTCCTGCTGCTCGACAGCGTGGACCTTGCTCGAACCGGACGACGGTGCCGACATCGCGCGACGCGACACGCGCTTGATACCGCTGAGCTTGTCGGGTAGCAGTTCCGGCAGCGCGAGGCCGAGGAACGGCCAGGCACCCTGGTTCGCCGGCTCCTCCTGGACCCAGAAGAACTCGGTGGCGTTCGGGTACTGCTCGAGCGTCTCGGCGATGCGGCGACGCGGCACCGGGTACAGCTGCTCGATGCGCACGATCGCGACGTCGTCACGACCTTCCTTCTGCTTCTTCGCCAGCAGTTCCCAGTAGATCTTGCCGGAGGTGAGCAGCACACGAGTGGCCTTCGACCGGTCGGCCGTGCCCTCCTCGTAAGGAACCTCTTCGAGCAGCGAGCGGAACTTGCCCTGCGTGAAGTCCTCGATGTTGCTGACCGCGGCCTTGTTGCGCAGCATCGACTTGGGCGTGAACACCACCAGCGGGCGGCGGATGCCGTCGAGGTGATGGCGGCGCAGCAGGTGGAAGTAGCTCGCCGGGGTCGACGGAACCGCGACCGTCATCGAACCCTCGGCGCACAGCTGCAGCCAGCGCTCGATGCGGCCCGAGGTGTGGTCGGGACCCTGGCCCTCGTGGCCGTGCGGCAGCAGCAGCACGACGTCGGAGAGCTGACCCCACTTGGCCTCACCGGACGAGATGAACTCGTCGATGATGGGCTGCGCGCCGTTGACGAAGTCGCCGAACTGCGCCTCCCACAGCACGAGCGCGTCGGGGTTGCCCACCGAGTAGCCGTACTCGAAGCCCAGACCCGCGAACTCGGTCAGCGCCGAGTCGTAGACCATGAAGCGGCCGCCGTTGCCGGCCTGGTTGGCCAGCGAGGCGAGCGGGTTGTACTCGTCGCCCGTCTTGCGGTCGATGATGACCGAGTGGCGCTGCGTGAACGTGCCGCGACGCGAGTCCTGACCGGCCAGGCGCACCAGGGCACCTTCCTCGGCCAGCGAACCGAACGCGAGCAGCTCGGCGAACGCCCAGTCGATCTTGCCGTTGCGTGACATCTCACGACGCTTCTCGAGCACCGGCTTGACGCGCGGGTGGACGGTGAAGCCCTCGGGCGCCTCGGCGAAGGCGTCGCCGATCCGCTCGAGCACCGGCCGGTCGACGGAGGTGTCGAGACGCTTCGGCGGGGTCTGGTCGAGCTCGACCGACTCCGACGGCTCCGGCGGGTACTTCTCGAGTTCGCGGACCTCGTTGAAGACCCGTTCGAGCTGTCCCTGGTAGTCGCGCAGGGCGTCTTCCGCTTCCTTGAGCGAGATGTCGCCGCGGCCGATCAGGGCCTCGGTGTAGCTCTTGCGGACGCTGCGCTTGGTGTCGATCACGTCGTACATCGCCGGCTGGGTCATCGACGGGTCGTCGCCCTCGTTGTGACCGCGGCGGCGGTAGCAGATCATGTCGATGACGACGTCCTTGTGGAACTTCTCGCGGAAGTCCACGGCGAGCTTCGCGACCCACACGCAGGCCTCGGGGTCGTCGCCGTTGACGTGGAAGATCGGCGCGCCGATCATCTTCGCCACGTCGGTGCAGTACTCGGACGAACGCGAGTGCTCCGGCGCGGTGGTGAAGCCGACCTGGTTGTTGACGACGATGTGCACGGTGCCGCCGGTGCGGTAGCCGCGCAGCAGCGCGAGGTTGAGGGTCTCCGCGACGACGCCCTGACCGGCGAACGCAGCGTCGCCGTGCAGGAGCAAGGGCAGGACGGTGAAGCCGTCCTCGCCCTTGTCGAGGATGTCCTGCTTGGCGCGGACGAGGCCCTCGAGCACCGGGTTGACCGCCTCGAGGTGCGAGGGGTTCGCGGTGAGCGAGACCTTGATGTCGTTGTCGCCGAACATCTGGATGTAGGTGCCCTCGGCGCCGAGGTGGTACTTCACGTCGCCGGAACCGTGCGCAGCGGCCGGGTTCAGGTTGCCCTCGAACTCCGAGAAGATCTGCGAGTACGGCTTGCCGACGATGTTCGCGAGCACGTTCAGGCGACCGCGGTGCGGCATCGCGATGGCGACCTCGTCGAGCGTGTGCTCGGCGGCCTGGTCGATGATCGCGTCCATCATCGGGATGACGGACTCGGCGCCCTCGAGCGAGAAGCGCTTCTGACCGACGTACTTGGTCTGCAGGAACGTCTCGAACGCCTCGGCGGCGTTGAGGCGGCTCAGGATGTACTTCTGCTGGGCGACCGTCGGCTTGACGTGGTGCGCCTCGACCCGCTCCTGCAGCCACTGCTGCTGCTCGGGCTCGAGGATGTGGGTGTACTCGACACCGACGTGGCGGCAGTACGCGTCGCGCAGCACCGACAGCACGTCGCGCAGCTTCATCTTCGGGCGGCCGTGGAAGCCACCGACATTGAACTCGCGATCGAGATCCCACAGCGTCAGGTCGTGGGTCGTGACATCGAGATCGGGATGCGACCGGAACTTGTCGCGCACGAACTGCAGCGGATCGGTGTCGGCCATGAGGTGGCCGCGGCTGCGGTAGGCGGCGATGAGCTCGAGCACACGGGTGTGCTTGTCGACGAGACCTTCCGGCACGTCCTTGCGCCAGCGGACCGGCTCGTAGGGGATGTGCAGGGTGTGGAAGATGCCGTCGTAGAAGTCGTCGCTGATGAGCAGCTCGTGGATCTTCTTCAGGAACTCACCCGACTCCGCGCCCTGGATCACGCGGTGGTCGTAGGTGGAGGTGAGCGTCAGCAGCTTGCCGATGCCGATCTCGGCGAGCCGCGCGTCGGACGCACCCTGGAACTCGGCCGGGTACTCCATGGCGCCGGCGCCGATGATCGCGCCCTGGCCCTGCATCAGACGCGGGACCGAGTGCACGGTGCCGATACCGCCCGGGTTGGTCAGCGAGATCGTGACGCCGGAGAAGTCGTCGCCGGTGAGCTTGCCGTCGCGGGCGCGGCGCACGATGTCCTCGTAGGCCGAGTAGAACTGCGCGAAGTTCATCGTCTCGCAGTTCTTGATGGCCGCCACGACCAGCGAACGCTGGCCGTTCTTGCCGGGCAGGTCGATCGCGAGACCGAGGTTCGTGTGCGCGGGCACGACGAGGTTCGGCTTGCCGTCGACCTCGGCGAAGTGGTTGTTCATGTTCGGGAACGCCTTGACCGCCTGGACGATCGCGTAACCGAGGATGTGGGTGAACGAGACCTTGCCGCCCCGGGTGCGGGCGAGGTGGTTGTTGATGACGATGCGGTTGTCGAACATCAACTTCGCGGGCACCGCGCGAACACTGGTGGCCGTCGGGATCGACAGCGAGGAGTTCATGTTCTTCGCAACGGCAGCAGCGGCGCCGCGCAGAACCTTCTTCTCCTCGGTGGCCTGGCCCGACGGGGCCGCGGCGGGCTTGGGAGCCGGCTTCGCGGGCGCGGCCTGGGCCTTCGGCTGCGTCGCAGGCTTGGTCTCCGCCTTCGGTGCAGGCTTGGCCGGCGCGGCCTCGGCTTGCGGTGCGGGCTTCGCCGACGCGGTCTCGGTTTTCGGTGCAGGCTTGGTGGGGGCCGAAGCGGAGGAACTCGGCGCAGATGCTGTGCTCGGCGCGGGCTTCTCGGTCGTGGCGGTGTCGGAGCCGTTGGTGCCTCCGGCCACCGCGGCTTCCGGCGAATAGTCGGTGAGGAATTCGTGCCAACTCGCGTCCACGGACGAAGGGTCGTCCTGGAAGCGCTGGTACATCTCGTCAACCAACCACTGGTTCTGTCCGAACTGTGATGTAGAGCTGCTGCTCACGGCAGTTGTTCGCCTCGTTTCTTTCTTCGGTACCCGATCGGAGCGCCTGTGAATATGAGGCTAGCCCGTGGCATGTGACGATCCGAACTGACCGCGCATGTCGGTGGGCTACCTCACAATCTGGTGCGATGGGGTCTCCATCGATGACGGTTCTCGAGAGCCGATTATTCCCTCTAAGGTGCATCGGCGCAGCGCGCACCCCGTTACAAACGTGAGGACGATCTCATGTTCGATCCTTCCGTCGTCGAAGTGAGCAGGACCTCGGGCTCCTCCGGAACGAGACCACCGGTAGCGAGTTGCCACAAAGTGGTGTACAGACCTCCCGCTCGGCGGAGCTCGTCGTGGGGCCCGCACTCGACGATACGGCCGTCGTCGACGACCACCACGAGATCGGCGCGTGCGGCGGTCGCGAGACGGTGCGCCACCACCACGGCCGTCCGCGAGCGGGCCACCCGCGCACCCGCCTCGAGCACCGCCTTCTCGGTGGCGGGATCGAGGGTCGCGGTGGCCTCGTCGAGCAACAGAAGATCGGGGTCCACCAGTTCGGCGCGCGCGAGTGCGATGAGCTGACGCTGCCCTGCCGACAGACCCTGACCGCGCTCACCCACCGGATGGTTCATGCCGCCGGCGAGTCCCGCGATCATGTCCAGCGCCCCCACGGCGCGCGCGGACGATTCGATCTCCTCGCGCGTCGCCTCGGGCCGGCCGTAGGCGATGTTGGTCGCCACCGTGCCCGTGAACAGGTGCGCCTCCTGCGGCACCACCCCGAGCCGGCCCCGATAGTCGCGCAGACGGTAACGGCGCAGATCGGTGTCGTCCACCCGCACCGAACCGGAGGTCGGGTCGTAGAACCGCGCGAGCAGTTTGACGACCGTCGACTTCCCGGCACCGGTGCGGCCCACCAGGGCGACCGTCGACCCGGCCGGGATCGACAGGTCCACATCGCTCAACGCGTCACGGTCGGCCTCGCTGTACCGGAAGCCCACCTGCCGCAGGTCGACGTCGCCGCGGAGGTGCCCGGTGATGGCGACCGTGCCCTCCTCGGCAGACTCGAGCGAGCTCTCGGTCCGCAGCAGGTCGCCGATCCGGCGCAGACCGACGCGCGCCTGCTGGTAACCGTCGAAGACCTGCGACAACTGCTGGATGGGTGCGAACAACAGGTTCAGATACAGCACGAACGCGATCAGCACACCGGGGCCGACCGCGCCCGACGCCACCTCGCGGGCGCCGACGAAGACGACCGCCGCGAGCGCCAGATCGGACAGGAAAGTGATGAACGGGAAGTACAGCGAGATGGCCCGCTGCGACCGCAGGCGACTGCGCCGATAGGCCTCCGCGCGCTCGGCGAACCGCCGCGCCGCGGTCTCCTCCCTGCGGTAGGCCTGGGCGGCGCGCAGACCCGTGACGTTCTCCTGGAAATCCGCGTTCACCAGGGAGATGCGTTCGCGGGACTGCGCGTACGCCGTCCCGGAGACCTTCCGGAACCACAGGGTCGCGCCGACCAGCACGGGCAGCACCGCCAGCACTACCAGGGCCAGCGACAGATCGGTGGCGATCAGCGCGATCGAGATACCGGTGAGCGTCAGCACCGCCACGACCGCGGTGGACAGGCCGGTCTGGATGAACTGTGACAGCGCGTCCACATCGGTCGTCATCCGCGTCATGATCCGGCCCGACAGTTCGCGTTCGTAGTAGTCGAGCCCGAGCCGTTGCAGGTGCGCGTACGAGCGCACGCGCAGCCCGAACAACACCCGTTCGCCCGCCCGCGCGGTGAGCACCGTGAGGATCGCGACCACGAACCAGCCGAGCAGCGCGAGCACCACACCCGCGGCGGTCGCCTGCCACAGCCGGGACGGATCGCCCGGGGTCACCCCGCGGTCGACGGCGTACCGCACCAGCGACGGGAACGCGATGCTCGTCAGCGACTCCACCGCCAGGCACAGCACGACGACCGCCAGCAGTGCGCGCACCGGGCGCAGCGTCGTCCACAATCGGAACTGCGGGTCGGGCAGGCGCAGGGCCTCGGACCGCAGGGCCGGATCGCGTCCGGGGGTCTCGGTGGCCGGGGGAAGCGCGTCGACGGCCGCGCGCAGTTCCGGGGTCGGGGCCACCGCGCCGAGCGCCCCGGACACCGGCCCGCCGCGGCCACCACTGCCCGCCGGTCCGCCGCGACCTCCACCGACCGCCGGAGGATTCCGAACGGTACCGGACGGCTCATCGTCGTCCGGTTCCTCGGGCCACAACTCACCGGCGGGAACCGGGCGTTCCGGTGCCGGTGCGGCGTCGTCGTCGGTCGAGAGCAGACGCCGGAAGACGGGACTGCGCTCCTCGAGTTCGTCGACCGTCCCGATGTCGACGATGCGTCCCTCGTCGAGCACGGCGACCCGGTCGGCGAGTGCGAGCGTCGACCGCCGATGGGCGAGCACGAGGGTCGTGCGGCGCCGACCCGCCCGCAACGCGCCGTAGATCGCAGCCTCGGTCTCGGCGTCGACCGCAGAGGTCGCGTCGTCGAGGATCAGCACCCGCGGATCGACGAGCAGTGCCCGCGCCAGCGCGACCCGCTGCCGCTGCCCACCGGACAGTGTCAGGCCGCGTTCACCGACGACCGTGTCGTAACCCTCGGGGAGGGCCTCGACGAAGTCGTCGGCGCGTGCCGCCGCGGCCGCGGTGCGGATCTCGTCGTCCGACGCGTCGGGCCGGCCGAGCGCGATGTTGGACGCGACCGTGTCGGAGAACAGGAACGGCTCGTCGAAGACGAGGCCGACCGCCCCGCGCAGATCGTCGGCGCGGAGCGTGGCGACGTCGATGTCGCGGCCGTCCGCGGTCAGGCACACCGACCCGCGGTGTGGCGCGTAGAAGCGGGGGAGCAGCAGCGACAGCACGGTCTTGCCCGACCCGGCCGGGCCGACGATCGCGACGGTCTCGCCGGGCGCGATCTCCAGGTCGAGGCCGCGCAGTACGTCCCGGTCGTCGTCGAAGCCGAACGTCACGTCCTCCAGGTGCACCCCGAGCGGACCGTCGGGCAGTTCGACGGGATGCGGGGGATCGGCGACGTCGGGTTCGGTGTCGATCACCTCGTACACCCGCTCGACGGCGGCGCGGGACAGCTGCGCCATGATCACGACCTGCGAGAGGGTGCGGGTCGTCCCCGTCATCGTCGCCACATAGGCGGTGAACGCCACGAAGGTGCCCACGGTGATTCCGCCCTCGAGGGCGAGCCAGCCGCCGAGAGCGATGGTGGCGACGAGCCCGAACTGCGGGATCGCACCCATCGGCGCCGAGAACCACGCGTTGATCCGGGCGGCACGCAGACGCTCCGCGTACAGCCTGCGACCGTGCTCCTCGAGTTGGTCGACCGCGTGCGATTCCTGCCCGAATCCCTTCACGACCCGCACGCCCGTGACCGTCTCCTCGACGTGCTGGGCGAGATCGGCCGCGCGCTGCTGCGCCGACCAGGTCGCGGCGAACAGCCTCGGGCGCACGACCCGCACGAGACCCGCGATGATCGGGACGATGACCACCGCGACCAGCGTGAGCAGCGGCGAGAGGGTCGTCATGATCACCAGCGCGAGCACGAATTGCAGCAGCGCACCCGCCGACATCGGCACCATCGCGAGCAGCCCTTGCACGAGCTGCAGGTCGGTGATGGACCGCGAGACCACCTGACCCGTGCGGATGCGGTCCTGACCGTGGCCGTCGAGACGTTGGAGTGAGCCGAGCAGGCGCAACCGCAGGTCGTGCTGCACGTCGAGCGACAGGCGTCCGGCGAGCATGCGGCGCCCGTACTGGCAGCCGAACCGGATCACCGCACCTGCCGCGATCGCAGCCGCGGCCAGCCCGATCAGGCGCAGGTCGTCGGCGGGCACGTCGCCCTGCCCGGTCGCGCTGTCGACCGCGACCTTCGTCAGCAGTGGGAAGGTGATGTCGATCAGGGCGGCGACGACGGTGACGGCCAGCGCCCCGACGGCTGTTCTGCGGTGTTTCAGGCATTCGGCGACGAGCCGGGAAATCCATCCCGGCGAGCGCGGAATCGGGTCGTGTGCCATCGAACCGACATTAGCGTCGAGCGCCGACAGGGCACGTCGAAGCCGCTCGGGAAGGGCCGGTGACGCAGGTGATCGAACGTGTCAGACGACGTCGGCGGTGCGGGCGCGCCACCAGCCGAGGCCGCCCAGCACCACGGTCCAGAGGAGCAGGAGCAGCGGGGCCGCCGGCCACGTCATCTCGAGTGTCACGTCCTCGGGCATCGACACCGCGGAGAACAGCACGTACCAGGTCACCTGCGCCGGCAGGTACGACGCGATCGCGCCGAGACCGAGACCGTGCAGGACGACCGAGACCATCAGCTCCCCGAACGGCACCCACGCGCAGATCGCGAGCACACTGCCCGTCGTCGACCGTGTGAGCAGACCCAGCCCCGCTCCGATGAGCGACCACATCAGCGCGCAGAACAGACCGATGCCCATCACCTTGGCGACCGATCCGAGGTCGGCACCGTCGAAGCCCCCACCGAACAACACGAGCGTCGCGGCCGCCGCGACTTCCGTGACGATGCAGTACAGCAGCCCGATCACGGCGACGGTCGCGAACTTCACGCCGACGACCCGGTCGCGTCCCCGCGCGGTGAGGAAGGTCGTCACGATCGTTCGGTGCGCGAACTCGCTGCCCGTCGCCACCGCGCCGAAGATCGCGGCGAACAGGAACACCAGCGACAACGAGAGGGAGATGCCGACCGCGGCGGCGACGGCCTCGGCGAAACCGTCACCGAAGCCGAGTTCGAGTTGCCGCGCGACCGGCAGCGTCAGCGCCCCGCAGAACAGTCCCACCAGCAGCGGTGCGATGCCGAGGATCCACCAGTAGCGCAGGCTCAGGACCTTGCGGAACTCGGCGGTGAGAAGCGCGGTCATGCGGTGGGACCTCCTTGCCCGGTCGGCGGTCGGTTCGGCTGTCCCCACTGCGACTGCGGGTACTGCTGTGCGGTCGGGTACTGCTGATACTGCTGGCCGTTCGGATACGGCTGGGCCTGCGGGTGCTGCTGGGCACTCGGGTACTGCGGGCCCTGCGGATACTGCCCGCCCGGCGGATGGTGGGCTCCGTGCCCCGGATACTGCACGACCGGCGCGGCCGCGTAGCGACCGGCCGTCATCGCCAGGTAGACCTGCTCGAGATCGACGTGCTCGACACTCGTCCCGAACAGCGTCACCTCCGCGGTCGCGGCGATCTCGGCGATGCGGTCGGAAGTCACACCCACGACCGCGAGCCGTCCGTCCTGCTGCACCTGCGCGTCGGTGTGCCCGGCCGCGGCGAGTGCGGTCGCGAGGCGGGCCGGGTCGGAGGCCGCGGCGAACACCCGCGAGCGGTAGGCGTCGCGCAGATCGGTCATCGAGGTCTCCGCGACCAGGTGACCGTTCGCGATGATCACGAGGCGGTCGGCCATCTGCTCGATCTCCCGCAGGATGTGGCTCGAGATCAGCACGGTCCCGCCGTTGGCGGCGAATGCGCGGAGGAAGTCGCGCAGCCAGGCCATGCCCTCGGGGTCGAGTCCGTTCGCCGGTTCGTCGAGCACGAGATAACGCGGTTGTCCGAGCAGGGCCGTCGCCAGGGCGAGTCGCTGCCGCATGCCGAGGGAGAACTCCCCGATGCGACGCCGCGCGACCGACCCCAGGCCGACGAGGTCGAGCATCTGCCTCGCCCGTTCGTCGGGCACGCCGATCGCGGCACAGTAGATCTGCAGGTGTGTCAGCGCCCGGTGTTTGGGGTGGGCGCTGCGCGCGTCGAGCACCGCTCCGACGACCTGTGCAGGCTGCTGCAGGGAGGTGAACGGCACGCCGTCGACGAAGGCGTTCCCGGCGCTCGGCCGGACGAGGCCGAGCATCATGCCGAGGGTGGTGGTCTTGCCCGATCCGTTGGGTCCGAGGAAGCCGGTGATCGAGCCCGGCGGCACCGTGAACCACAGATTCGATACGGCCGTGTGGTCACCGAACGTCCTGTTCAGGCCGTGGACGGCGATCCCCGCGCCCGGTGCCCCCGAGGGCACCCGGGGATCGGGTGTGCCGTACGGCGGTTGCGTTGACGGTGCTGTCACGGATTCGGACCCCCGCGTCGTCGAGATATGGGTGCGGCTTGGTGCCGCGGTCGCCGTGAGCTTACGGGTCAGTCGAGGAAGGGCAGGACGGCGTCGAGGAATTCGCGGGGCGCGTCGAGCTGAGGACAGTGCCCGGCATCGGGGATGATCACCACCCGTCTCCGGCCGCCGGCCTGCACCCGTCGCGCGGCGTGAGCGGGCGTCAACCGGTCTTGTGCACCCCACACCAGCAGGGCCGGCATGTCGAGGGCGTGCACCATCTCCGGGATCGGCAGTCGGCCGAGCTCACCGATCGCGTGCCGGCCCACGGTCAGCAGCGTGTCGACCTGCTCGCGGGTCGCGTAGTTCGCCGCGAACGCCGTGCGCGCCGCCCGGTCGAAGGTGCCGCGCCGGTGCACGGCGGCCCGCGCGTACAGGGCACCCATGGCCTGCTGCATCACCGGAGCGGGCAGCAGGCGCGACAGTTCGACCGGCATGCGTGCACCCTGCGTCCACCACCGGGGGATCCCGGCGAGACCCGGCATGTCGGCGAGCACCACGCGGTCGACCCGGAACGGGTGGACCGACGCGAACACCAGTGCGGTGACCGCACCGAGCGAATTCCCGACCAGCGACACCGGTTCGGGAACGTCGTCGACGAGGTCGGCCAGGACGTCGACATAGTGGTCGAGCACGGGGGTCTCCCAGTGCTGCGCGCTACGTCCGAAACCGGGCAGGTCGACCGCGAGCACCCGGTGCCGTTCGGCGATCGCCGGCGCGACCTTGCACCACGTACCGCCGTGATCGGAGAAGCCGTGCAGCAGAACGACGGTGCGTGGTCCCGCACCGGACTCCCGTACGAACACCTTCCCGTCGGCCGGCACGGTCAGTCCTTCGGGACCGGAACACCGGTGTCGAGCGCCGGTGCCTCTCCGCTCGCCGGGAGGACGGGACGTGCGACGGGCCACGCGGCCGGCGGTGGACCGAAGGCGTCGCGGGCGTTCTGGATCGTGCGCTTGCCCAGCGCACGGTTGCCGACGCCACCGATCGCGGCGCCGATACCAGCGGGGACGAGCTTGCCGATCAGCAGCGGACTGCGCTTGGCGAAGTACCGGCGGATGAATTTCTTGACCAGGGAATTGTTCAGCGTCTTCAGCTGGGTGCCGCCCGCGCCGGTGGTCAGCGCCTTGGGCCAGTTGCGCAGCGACGCGCCGGTCGCGGTCGCGACGACCTCCCGGCCGGCGTCACCGAGGGAGACGGCGAGCACCAGCGCGCGGCGCTGCTCGTGGTTGTGGGGTTCGATCCCGTGCACCGATGCGATGGCCAGGGTGAGCAGCGCGGACGCCTCGAAGAAGAAGGCCGTCTCGGCGCCGACCGCGCCGATGGCCGCGAGTGTCCCGATGCCGGGGAAGGCTGCGGTCGCGCCCGCCGCGGACCCGCTGCCGGTGACGGTCAGCAGGAACTGCTTCTCGAGTCGCTCGATGATCTGCGCCGGGGACTCGTCGGGGTGCGAGCGCCGCATGAGATCGACGTACTTGGCCACCGCAGGGCCCTGCAGCCTCGCGCCGTTGTCCAGCATCTTGACGATAAAGGCCTCTGCGACGCCTGCCTTGTTGCTCATCGTGCCCCTGTTCTCCGGTGCTCTTGTCTTCCGGACTGCTCTCACTACGCTGGTGCCATGACCGGGTCCGCAGTCGGTGAGTCTGACGGCGCCAGGCGGCGTCCGACACCCCTGCTGACACCCTACGTACGGTCGTACGAGGGGTATCGGCTCGACGGTTTCCCGTCGGGGACCCATCTGGGTATGCCCTCTCCGGAGGTCACCGTAATCCTCACGATCTCCGAACCCGTCGAACTCTCGCGGGGCGACGGACGGTGCCCGGAACGTTTCGACGCGCTCGCCGGAGGGTTGTCGACGCAACCGGTGCCCATCGTCCACCACGGCCGGCAGCACGGGATCCAACTCGCGCTCACCCCCGCGGGTGCGCGCGCCCTGCTGGGTGTGCCCGCCGCCGCGCTCGGGCCGTGGGCCGTCGATCTCGAGGACGTCATCGGCGCCGACGGCCGGGAGTTGTTCGACCGGATCTCCGCGGTCGAATCGTGGGACGAGCGGTTCGCCGTCCTCGACCGGATTCTCACCCGCCGCCTGGTCGCCGCACGGTCGACGAGTCCGGACGGGCACCTCGTCCACGCCTGGCACCTGCTCGTGACGCACCCGGCTCGCCCGGTCCGCGCTGTTGCGGACGAACTCGGATGGAGCAGGCGACACCTCGCGAACCGGTGCGCCGCCGAGTTCGGACTGTCCCCGAAGGACGTGGCCCGGGTGGCGCGCTTCGACCGGTCGCGACGGATGCTGCGGGCCGACCCCGGCCGCCGCCTCGCCGATGTCGCCGCCGAGTGCGGCTTCTACGACCAGGCGCATCTCGCCCGCGACTGGCGCGATCTGGCGGGCGTCCCGCCGTCGCGGTGGCTCGAGGACGAGGTGTTCCCATTCGTCCAAGACGACCGGGGGGTTCCGGGCCGACACTCGGAGACATGACGAACACAACGAATTCCACGCAGCAGTCGACCACCCTCACACCCACCGTCGACACGGTGTGGCCGTGCTTCGCCTACACCGACGCCCGGGGCGCGATCCGTTTCCTCGTGGACACCCTCGGGTTCGCCGAAGCGGAGGTCTACGGGGAAGGGGATCGCGTCGACCACGCAGCCCTGCTCTGGCCGCACGGCGGAGGGGTCATGCTCGGCTCGACCGGTCGCGGGTCGCCGCTCGACCAGCACGCCGACAGGGGCGCCGCCTATCTCGTGCTTCCCGACGACGTCACCGTCGATGCCCTGTACGAGAGGGTGCTCGCCTCGGCGCAGGCGGAGGACCCGGCGGTCCGCGCGACCGTGACCGTCGAACTCCGCGACGAGGACTACGGATCGCACGGGTTCACCTGCCGGGACCCGCACGGTGTGTACTGGACGATCGGCACCTACCGGCCCCGCCGGCCGTAGGAACCGTCGCAGGGGGGTCAGCGTCGCAGGGGATCAGCGGGCGACCGTGCCGTGCCCTTCGGGGACCACCTCGCTCGGACGCGGCGGGGGCGGCGGTGTGCCGTCCCCGAACGGCCGCCCGCCGAGCGCCTCACGGCCGTGCGGATCGAGCCAGTTCGACAGGTCCGGTCCCTTCGGCACGATGCCCGTGGGATTGACGTCGGTGTGCACGAGGTAGTAGTGCTGCTTGATCTGAACGAAGTCGATGGTGTCGCCGAAGCCGGGTGTCTGGAACAGATCGCGCGCGTAGGCCCACAGCGCCGGGAAGTCCGCGAGCCGGTTCCGGTTGCACTTGAAGTGCCCGTGGTAGACGGGATCGAACCGGACGAGCGTGGTGAACAGGCGCACGTCGGCCTCGGTGATGGTCTCGCCCACGAGATAGCGCTGCGCCCCGAGGCGTTCCTCGAGCCAGTCGAGGCGGGCGAAGAGACGGTCGAAGGCCTTGTCGTAGGACTCCTGCGAACCGGCGAAACCGCACCGGTACACGCCGTTGTTGACGTCCTGGTAGACGAGCTCGGCCACCTCGTCGATTTCGCTTCGTAGCTCCTCGGGATACAGATCCGGGGCGCCCTCGCGGTGGAACTGCGTCCACTCGGTGGAGAAGTCGAGGGTGATCTGCGGATAGTCGTTCGTCACGACCTGCCCGGTGGGCACGTCGACGACGGCCGGGACGGTGATGCCGCGGTCGTATCCGGGGAATCGCGCGAAGTACGCGTCCTGCAGTCGCGGGATGCCGAGGACGGGGTCGACCCCGCCCGGGTCGAGATCGAACGTCCAGCTGCGCTCGTCGTGCGTCGGGCCGCACAGTCCCAGCGACAGAGCGTCCTCGAGACCGAGCAGCCGCCGCACGATGAGGGTGCGGTTGGCCCACGGGCACGCCCGGGCGGCGACGAGCCGGTACCGCCCCGACTCGACGGGATAGCCGTCGCGCCCGTCCGCGGTGATGCGGGTTCGGATGTAGTTGGTGTCGCGGGCGAACTCCGCACCCGGCTCGACGTACTTGTTCTCGGTCACCTACGCATCCTTCCGTGCACACTCGTCACTTCCCGGGTGGAACCCGAACCGTCACGAGGGTTCCCCAGATGTCGTATCCCGACACCGCCGCGACCGTCCGGGCACCGCGGTTGTCGCGGCGCATGCGGGCCAGCGGGACGAGTCCGGCGTCGAGCGCGTCGTGGGTCGCCAGCGTCGCGACCGTCGAGGCGAGCCCGAGCCGGCGCGCCGGCGGTGTCGTCAGCACCCGCACATCGGCCAGCAACGACCCGAGTTCGCTGTAGGCCGCGCCGGCGAGGGGACGGTGATCGTCGTCGAGCAATACGAACACGCGCGACGGCCCGGTCGGCGACAGTTCGGCCTCGGTGACGTCGTCGGGCGGGCAGCACCGCAGCAGTTCGGCGAGGTCCTCGGGGTCGTCGGAGATGAGCGGGTTCTCGACGCGTGTCGCGTCGATCCAGTCGGTGCACAGGGCGAGGATCTCCGTGCGACCCGCGTGGCCTGCGACGACGAGCTCGGCGTTCGGGGCATCGATCTCGGCCGGGTCGGGTTCGGCCGCGAGGCGGGAGACCGCGGCGTCGGGTCCGACGATCGCGGTGGCGCGCCCCACGGCGAGCAGTCGGACGTCGCGGAACGAGTCGTCGACACGCGTCACGCACCCGGGTTCGACGAGTGCGCCGTCGGGTAGGCCCAGTGCACGACACCACGCGAGGGCGGCGATGCTCGAGATGTGCGGGTCCACCCCGCTACCGTAGACCGCCGACGAGGGGAGAGGTCCGGTGAGCGACGACAGCGGGGTGGACACGCGCGAACGCGGGTCCGATGTGGCGGTGGAGATGTCCGACGGTGCCCGCTGGGCGGCGTTGGGCGCTCTGTGCCTGGGCTTCTTCATGATCCTGGTGGACAGCACGATCGTCGCCGTCGCCAACCCGGCGATCATGCGGACCTTCGGGGCCGACATCGCCGCCGTCGTGTGGGTCACGAGCGCCTATCTGCTCGCCTACGCGGTGCCGCTGCTCGTGACGGGCCGCCTCGGCGACCGCTTCGGTCAGCGCCGGGTCTACCTCTGCGGGCTGGTGCTGTTCACGATCGCGTCGTTGTGGTGCGGTTTCTCGTCGACGATCGAGATGCTCATCGTCGCCCGCGTGTTCCAGGGATTCGGCGCGGCGCTCATGTCGCCGCAGACCATGGCCGTGGTGACCCGGATCTTCCCGCGTGAGCGGCGCGGGACCGCGATGGGCCTGTGGGGCGCCGTGGCCGGGGTCGCGACGCTCGTCGGGCCGCTGGCCGGCGGTGTCCTGGTCGACGGGCTGGGCTGGGAATGGATCTTCTTCGTGAACGTGCCCGTCGGGATCGTCGGGTTCGCGCTCGCAGTGCGGTACGTGCCGGTGCTGCCCACGAGCCCGCACCGGTTCGACGTGCTCGGCATGCTGCTCAGCGGCGCCGGCCTGTTCTGCCTCGTGTTCGGGATCCAGGAGGGCAACTCGTTCGAGTGGACCGCCCGCGTGTGGGTGCTGATCGGGCTGGGCATCGTGTTGCTCGTCGTGTTCGTCGTCCAGCAGTCGCTCAACCGCGGTGAACCGCTCGTACCGCTGTCGCTGTTCCGGGACCGCAACTTCGGGTTGGCGAACATCGGTATCGCGACGATGGGTTTCGCCATCACCGGCGTCATGCTGCCGATCATGTTCTACGCCCAGTCGGTGCGCGGTCTGAGCCCGACCGGCGCCGCGATGCTCATGGTGCCGATGGCGGTCTTCAGTGGTGTGCTCGCGCCGCTCGTGGGCAGGCTCGTCGACCGGGTCCATCCGCGGCTGATCGCCGGCACCGGCTTCTCGCTGCTCACGATCGGGCTGGGTTGGCTCGCGCTGGTGATGACCCCCGACGCGGAGATCTGGCAGTTGCTGCTGCCGATCGCCCTGATCGGGGTGGCGAACGCGGGCATCTGGTCGCCGCTCTCGGCCACCGCGACGAACGGTCTCGCACCGAGCCGGGCCGGGGCGGGTTCCGGTGTGTACAACACGACGCGTCAGGTGGGCGCGGTGATGGGGAGTGCCGCTCTCGGTGCGATCATGGCGGCGCGGTTGAGCGCCAACGGTGTCGGCGGGGGAGGAGGGGCGCCGGAGATGGAGACGTCCGGCTCCGTCCTGCCGGAGCCCCTGCACGAACCGTTCGCCGCGGCGATGGCCGAATCGTTGTGGCTTCCCGCCGGCATCCTGCTCATCGGGCTCGTGGCCGCGCTCGCCTTCGACCGTCCCGCGAGCCAGAAGGAACAGCGTGCCGCCGAGGAGCGTTCGGCGGCAGCGAGCGCCTGACGGACGTTCCAGCGACCACCCTGCGGCACCTTCCCCGGTTGTCCGTGACCCGCCGTTTCCTCACATGGCTGTGATCCACGCCATATAGTGCAGGCACGCACGCCGGGTGGGAGGTGGCATGTCGGTGGCCGTAGTGGAAATTCCGGCAGGGAGTCGTTGGCTCCGGGACGATCGGGTCACTCGCCGCGACAGCGGCATCCTCCAGTACGACTGCCTGGAGCCGTGCATCGCCGAGCTGCTCGATCGGAGTGCGTTGCGTTTCGCGAACCGCGTCGCGGTGGTCGACCGATGCGGCCGCGCACTCACCTACCGCGAACTGTGGGCCGCCGCCGCCCGCGTCGCCGGTGGTCTCCTCGATCAGGGGGTCGGCCCCACCGACCGGGTGGTCGTCTGTCAGCCGAACGGGGTCCGTTGGCTGATCGGGTTCCTGGGCGTGGTCCTTGCCGGAGGTGTTCCGGTGCTCCCCGACCCGAGCTGCAGCCCCGAGGAAACGTCGGAGATCGGGGTCCACAGCGGTGCGGTCCTCACCCTGGACTCCGATCTGCCCGACGGTGTCGCCTTCCTCGACGGAGGTGCGTCACCGGACGAGCTCGCGGTGCTCTACTACGTGCGCGTCGCCGGTGGTGGACTGCGCGGCGTCGAACTGACGAACACCAACGTGCTGTCGACGATCGAGGCCGTCGCCCACGCAATGGATCTCGTCGGCGACGGCGTACGGACCGTGCTGACGGCGCCGCTGTCCACGGCGGTCGGATGCAGCGTCCAGTTGCTGCCCACCCTCGCCTCCGGGGGAACCGTCGTGGTCTCGGGATCGCGCGTGATCCGCGCACCGTGGCGGCACCTCCGCGCAGCTTTCCCCACCTCGCGGTGTGTGCGCGGCTGGGGAGTCGCCGAGACGGGAGGGATCGGTCTGCTGCTGCCCTCGGAACACCGCTCCCGCCATCCCCGCAGTGTCGGAGTGCCGTTCGGAGGGATCGAGATCGCGCTGCTCGGGCCCGATGCCGAACACGGTGTCGGCGAACTGCTCTGTCGCGGACCGAGCGTGGCCCGCCGCTATTGGCGCGATCCGTGCGCCACGGACGAGACGTTCACGGAGGACGGCTGGTTCCGCACGGGCGATCAGGTGCGCATCGACGACGAGGGCTTCGTCGATCAGATCGCCGTCCGGGTGTCGTGAACCCTGCAACAGGTTCCCGTCCGGTATACAGCCTGTAACCCGATGAACCGGCATTTTTCGTAGTGGAGAGGTGTGTCCATGTCCGACGTAGTCCTGCTCGAACGACGCGATCGCGTTCTCGTCATCACCATCAACCGGCCCGAGGCGCGCAACGCCGTCAACGCCGCCGTGAGCCACGCGCTCGCCCAGGCGGTCGACCAGCTCGACAGCGACGACTCCCTGTCGGTCGGTGTGCTCACCGGCGCCGGCGGCAACTTCTGCGCGGGCATGGACCTCAAGGCGTTCGTCGCAGGCGAGAACGTGGTCGTGCCCGGTAAGGGTCTCGGCTTCACGGAGGCGCCGCCGCGCAAGCCGCTCATCTCCGCCGTCGAAGGATTCGCCCTCGCCGGCGGAACCGAACTCGTCCTGGCCACCGACCTCGTCGTCGCCGCGAAGGACGCGAAGTTCGGCATCCCGGAGGTCAAGCGCGGCCTCGTCGCCGGTGGCGGTGGCCTGCTGCGCCTGCCGTCGCGCATCCCTTACCAGAAGGCCCTCGAACTCGCCCTCACCGGGGACGCGTTCACCGCCGAGGAAGGCTACGGATACGGTTTCGTCAATCGTCTCACCGAACCCGGTGGGGCACTCGAGGGTGCATTCGAACTGGCCGAGCGCATCACAGCGAACGGACCGCTCGCCGTGGCGGCGACCAAGGAGATCATCGTCCGCTCGGCCGACTGGTCGAGCGACGAAGCATTCGCGAAGCAGATGGAGATCATGGCGCCCGTGTTCACCTCGGAGGACGCGCGTGAAGGCGCCACCGCATTCGCCGAGAAGCGACCCCCTGTGTGGAAGGGTCGCTGAGCTCCGGTGTGGAAGGGTCGCTGAGCTCCGGTGTGGAAGGGTCGCTGAAAGACCGAACGAGAGATGACGAGGATCAGGTGACCGACGGATTCGCAGAACTGCACGTACACATCGAGGGCACGCTCGAACCCGAGCTGATCCTCGCCCTCGCCGAGCGGAACCGCATCGAGTTGCCCTATCGCGATCTCGACGATCTGCGCAGCCGCTACGAGTTCACCGATCTGCAGTCGTTCCTCGACCTGTACTACGCGAACATGGAGGTCCTGCGCACGGCGCAGGACTTCGCCGACCTCGCCCGCGCCTATTTCGCTCGTGCGGCGCGGGCGGGTGTCACCCACGCGGAGTTCTTCTTCGATCCGCAGGCCCACACCTCGCGCGGTGTCCCGCTGCCAGAGGTCGTAGCCGGGCTCTCCGACGCGGTCGCCGGGGCACACCGGGAGTTCGGGGTCGATGCGGCGATGATCGCGTCGATCGTGCGCGATCGCCCCGTGCCCGAAGCGCATCAGGTGTTCGGCGAACTGCTGCGCCTCGGTGCGCCGATCATCGCTCTCGGCCTGGACTCGGCGGAGGTCGGTCACCCGCCGTCACTGTTCGAGGACGTCTTCGCGCGGGCGCGGGCCGAAGGGCTGCACATCACCGCGCACGCGGGGGAGGAGGGACCTCCGGAATATGTTTGGCAGGCGCTCGATCTGCTCGGCGCCGAGCGCATCGACCACGGCATCCGCTCGCTCGAGGATCCCGAACTCGTCGCGCGCCTGGTCGACGAGAGCATTCCCCTCACCGTCTGCCCGTTCTCGAATGTCCGCCTCCGCGTGGTGGATACGCTCGCCGACCATCCGCTGCGCCGCATGCTCGAGGCGGGCCTGTCGGTGAGCGTGCACTCGGACGATCCCGCCTATTTCGGTGGTTACGTCGACGACAACCTCGCAGGGCTGAAGGATCAGCTCGGTCTGACCGATGCCGAACGGGATGTGCTCCGGCGCAATTCGTGGGACGCCGCCTTCCTCTGAGTCCGTCCGGGTGAGTCGGCTCGGGCGTCATTCGCCCAGGACGCGGCGCAGATACGGGTTCGTGAAGGTGCGGTGCGGATCCACGCGGTCGCGCACGGCGAGGAAGTCGTCGAACCGAGGGTAGAGCTCGCGTAGAGCGTCCGCGGTCAGGGAATGGAGCTTGCCCCAGTGCGGGCGTCCCTGCGCGGCGCGCAGGATCGGCTCGACACCGTCGAAGTAGGGCGTGTGGTCGCGCCGATGGTACTGGTGCACGGCCACATAGGCGGTATCGCGGCCCTGCGCCGTGGACAACCAGACATCGTCGCCCTGCGCGAACCGCACCTCCACCGGAAAACCGACACGAACGTCCGTGCGCTGCAGCCACGCATCGATCTCGCGCAGAACCGCTGGAAGGTGCTCGGCGGGGAGCGCGTACTCCATCTCCCGGAACCGCACCCGGCGGGTGGAGGCGAACACCCGGTAACTGCGGTCGACGAAGGTGCGCGGGGACAACGCCCGGGACGCGACCCGGTTCAGCGCCGGGATGGTGGCGGGAACCCGCGTCCCGACCTGCTGGAGGAGTGCGAAGGCGCCGTTGGAGAGCAGTTCGTCGTCGAGGAGGGTGCGCACCCGCCCGACCGGCTGCACCGGTGCCTCACCGGGGAGGCGGGTGTTGCGTTTGATGAGCACGCCGTCGGTGTGTGGGAACCAGTAGAACTCGAAATGGTCGACACCGCTTCGCAGTTCGTCGAGGACATCGAGTGTGGTGCGGAGCGACGAGGGGGCTTCCTCTGCGCGCAGGCGGAATGCGGGGACACAATCGAGCGTCACGGTCGCGAGCACGCCGAGGGCGCCGAGACCGAGCCGGGCGGCCTCGAACAGGTCGGGCTCGTGCTCGGGGGAGCAGTCGACGATCCGGCCGTCGGCGAGCACGATCGTCGCGCCGCACACGGCTGCTGCCAGTCCGCGGAAGGTCGCGCCGGTGCCGTGGGTGCCGGTCGAGATCGCGCCGGCGACGGACTGCACGTCGATGTCGCCGAGATTCGGTACGGCGAGGCCCTGTGCCCACAGCAGGTCGCCCAGGCCGCGCAGTCGCGTCCCCGCCCGCACGGTGACGCGCGCGCCGGTGGCCGACGGTTCCACCGCGACGAGACCGGACATCCGGTCGAGCGAGATGAGCGTGCCGTCGGTGACGGCCGCGCCGGTGAACGAGTGCCCGGCGCCCACGGCCTTGACATGTTCGCCCTGCTCGGAGGCGCGGACGACGACGCGCGCGAGGTCGTCGGTGCTGCCGGGGGTCTCGAAACGGCGAGGTGCCGCACTCTCGGTGCGAGCCCAATTGTGCCAGGTGGCCATGCCTCATCTTCGACCTGGACAATCGTCCAAGTCAACACCTGCTCGTGAACCTTTCCCGACCTCTACCATCAGGGTCATGCCGAATCGGTTGCCTGCTGACGAGCGCCGCGCCCAACTCGTGGCAGCAGCACTGGAACTGGCGGAGGGCGGGGGAGTCGGAGCCGTCACGGTCCGCGCCGTCGCCGAGAAGGCCGGAGTGTCACTGGGCGTTGTCCACTACTGTTTCGACAGCAAGGAAGCCCTCGTCGTCGCCATGGCGAACGCCGTCGTCGGCGAACTCGCCGGAGCCATGCACGCGGCCTTCGATGTGCCCGAGGACGCGCAGCAGACCGGCGGCGTCGACTGTCTCCGCTCGATGCTCCACACCGGCCTTCGCTCCATGTGGTCGACGATCGAGTCCACGCCGGGGCTGCAGACCCTCACCTACGAGATCACCGCCTACTCGCTCCGGCAGCGCACCGATGGCAGTCCCGCCGGCGGCGACATCGCCGTGGAGCAGTACCGCCTGATGGACAAGCAGGCCCAGTTGTTCCTCGACACCTGCGCCGAGCGGTGCGGCGTCGAATGGTCGCTGCCCACTTCGACGCTCGCACGACTGTCGTTGTCCGTGCTCGACGGCGTCGTGCTCCGGTGGCTCGTCGATCGCGACGGCGAGGCGGCCACGGCCGAACTGGGAGTCGTCGCCGACATCATCGCGACCCGTGCCGTAGAACGTTCCTGACCCGACCCGACCTTTTCGAAGGGATCGCCCGTGCTCCGTGCTGCTTCCGTTCACGACGCCGCCCTCGACCGGGTGCACGCGGCGACGGCCGACCTCGACCCGCCGTTCGCCGCCGTCGATCTGCCCACCCTGCGGCGCAACGCCGACGACCTGATCCGCCGCGCGAACGGTGTGCCCGTGCGGGTCGCGAGCAAATCGGTGCGCTGTCGTGCCGTCCTCGCCGAGGTCCTCGGTCCGGAACTGACCACCCGCGGCGGTTTTCGCGGCATCATGGCGTACTCGCTACGGGAGGCGCTGTGGCTCGTCGAGCACGGAGCGCGCGACATCCTGATGGGCTACCCCACGGTCGACCGGGCGGCGCTCGGGAAGCTCGCGGTGTCGCCGGACGCGGTGCAGGCGATCACGCTCATGGTCGATTCGGCCGAGCACCTCGACATCATCCGTACGGCTTTGGGGAAGAACACTTTCCGGACGAAGGTCTGCCTGGACATCGATGCGTCGTTGCGGGTGGGTCCGCTCCATCTCGGTGTGCGCCGTTCTCCGCTGCGCGACCCGGAGGCAGCCTCCGGCCTGGCCCGTCGCGCCGACGCCGCCGGATTCGACGTCGTCGGAGTGATGTTCTACGAGGCCCAGATCGCGGGCCTGCCCGACTCGTCGCTGCCGGTACGGCTCGTCAAGGGACTGTCGGCGCGGGATCTCTCCTCTCGTCGCCGCGCCGTGGTGGAGGCCGTGCGTGCGGTCGTGGGTGACCTCGAACTGGTCAACGGTGGCGGAACCGGCTCGCTCGAGGTGACCACCGCCGATCGTGTCGTCACCGAGGCCACCGCGGGATCGGGGCTGTACGTGCCCACCCTGTTCGACGGCTACCGGGCGTTCACCCCGAACCCGTCGATGTTCTTCGCGCTGCCTGCCGTACGCAAACCGTCACCGTCGGTCACGACGTTGTTCGGCGGCGGGTACATCGCGTCCGGCCCGACCGGCGCCTCGCGGGTGCCGCGCCCGGTCCGTCCTGCGGGATTGAAGTTGCTGGGGACGGAAGGTGCCGGCGAGGTGCAGACCCCGGTGCGCGGTCGCGCTGCCGCGTCGATCCCCGTCGGGGGACGGGTGTGGTTCCGCCACGCGAAGGCCGGCGAACTGTGCGAGAGGTTCGACCGGGTGTACCTCGTCGACGAGAACGGACGCACCGAGGTTCCCACCTATCGCGGTGAGGGCGGCTGCTGGTGACCTTCCGGCTCCGGCCACAATGAGGCCATGCCGTTGACGTTCTTCCCCGGGTCGGTCGGCCGGGTCCACTGGCGGTGCCGGACCGTCGACGACGCGAGAGCCGGTGTGGTGTTCGCGCACGGTTTCGGGCAGCACACCGGGCACTACCACCGTTTCGCCTCCGGCCTCGCCGCCCACGGCATCGCGTGGTGGGGACTCGACCTCGCCGGACACGGGCTCTCCGAAGGAGAACCCGGCTCACCGGGCAACGTCGAGTTCCACGCCGAGGACTTCGGCGTGCTCACCGGCCTCGCCGCCGAGTCCGGTCTGCCGCTGGTGATGATGGGCCATTCGCTGGGGGCGGCGACGGTCCTGACGGCGCTGGATGCCGATCCCTCCGGTGGTAGCCGCCTCGCGGGCGTCGTGCTGTGCGGTACGCCGCGCACCGCGGCCCTGCCGGAGACGGCCGAAGCGCTCGGCGCGAGCGACCTGCCGGTCCTGCTGGTCCACGGCGTCGACGACCGGCTGGCCCCCATCGACCCGGTACGCGAGTGGGCGTCGTCGCTGCCCGGGGCACAGTGGTGCGAGTATTCCGATGCCGGGCACGACCTGTTGCACGAACCCGTACATCGCAGGGTGACTTCGGATATTGCCGCGTTCGTGGGCGACGTGGCCGACCGGATTCCCAGATTCCCCGAGAAACGACCGGGCCCCTCGCGGTGACGAGGGGCCCGGTCGACGGTGTGGAACCTCAGTTGTAGATCGCTGCGATCTCGGCGCCGTGCTTGTCGTGGATGATGTTCCTCTTGAGCTTGAGCGTCGGGGTCAGCTCGCCGCTCTCGACGCTGAAATCGGTCTCGAGGAGGCGGTACTTGCGGATCGCCTCGGCCTTCGAGACCTTCTTGTTGGTCTCGGCAACCGCCTCGTCGATCTCAGCGATCAGGTCGGGGTTCTTGATCAGATCGGCGACCGTGGTTTCCGCCGGCAGACCGTGTCGCTCGAGCCAGCCCGGCAGCGCCTCCGGATCGAGGGTGATCAGCGCGCCGACGAATGGCTTGGAATCACCGACCACGATGACCTGGCTGATCAGCGGGTGGGCGCGCAGCGAATCCTCGAGGACGGCCGGGGCGACGTTCTTGCCGCCCGCGGTGACGATGAGTTCCTTCTTGCGGCCGGTGATCGAGATGAAGCCGTCCTCGTCGATCGCACCGATGTCGCCGGTGTGGAACCAGCCGTCGCGGATGGCTTCGTCGGTGGCCTTGTCGTTCTGCCAGTAGCCGTCGAACACCTGGGGGCCCTTGAGGAGGAGCTCGCCGTCCTCGGCGATCTTCGCGGCGCAGCCGTTGAACGGCGTGCCGACGGTGCCGATCTTCTGGGCGGCCGGGGTGTTCATGATGATGCCGCCGGTGGTCTCCGTCAGGCCGTAACCCTCGTAGATGGTGACGCCGACACCGCGGAAGAAGTGGCCGAGACGTGCGCCGAGTGCGGCGCCGCCCGAGACGGCCCGGGTGACGTTGCCGCCGAGCGCGGCCTTCAGCTTGCCGTAGACCAGCTTGTCGAAGACGAAGTGCTGGATCTTCAGGCCGAGGCCGGGGCCGCCGTTCTCGAGGGCCTTGCTGTACTCGATCGCGACCTCCGAGGCCTTCTCGAAGATCTTGCCCTTGCCGCCGTCGTAGGCCTTCTGCTTCGCCGAGTTGTAGACCTTCTCGAACACGCGGGGCACCGAGAGGATGAAGTTCGGCTTGAAGACCGCGAACTGGTCGAGCAGCGTCGTCAGGTCGGAGGTATGACCGACGGTGACCTTGCTGTCGAATGCCGCGAACGAGATCAGGCGCGCGAAGACGTGTGCCATCGGGATGAACAGCAGGGTGCGCTGGCCCTCGTGCATCGAGTCGGGCAGGGCCAGGCCGCAGGCCGCGGACTCCGAGGCGAAGTGGCGGTGCTTGAGCTGGACGCCCTTCGGCCGGCCCGTGGTGCCGGAGGTGTAGATGAGGGTCGCCGCGGATTCGGCCGTGACCGAGTTGCGCCGTTCCTCGACCTGCTCGTCGGTGACCGCTGCGCCGCGTGCGATGAGCTCGTCGACCGCGCTCTTGCCGCCCGGCGCCGGCTCGATCTGCAGGACCTCGCGCACGGTCGGGGCGTTCTCGGCGACCTCGCGGACGGTGTCGACGTGACCGGAGTTCTCGACGATGAGCAGCTTGGTCCCGGAGTCCTCGAGGATCCACTGGGCCTGGTCGGCCGACGACGTCTCGTAGATCGCCACGGTGGCACCGCCCGCGGCCCAGATGGCATAGTCGAGCAGGACCCATTCGTAGCGCGTCGCCGACAGGACCGCGACGCGGTCGCCGAGCTCGATACCCGACGCGATCAGGCCCTTCGCCACGGCGCGCACCTCGGATGCGAACTGGCGGGCGGTGACGGGAACCCACTTGCCGTCGACCAGTCGCTCGAACGGCACGAACTCCGGCGACTCCTTCTCGTGCCGGAAGACGCTGTCGGCCATCGACGTGTTCTCGGGAATCGAGAACGACTGTGGTACGGCAATCTCACTCACTGTGACCCCTCCATCGTTAGGTGCTGTCGGTGTGCATTGCATCACACGTCGTTGGGAAATGCATTACCCTCGGACCGCTTTGCCCTCTTTTTACAGTCCGATAGGCAGTGATCCAGGTAACAATGCTACCCGCCGGTAACGAGGATTGCCACTATCGGATCGTCTCGTCGGATTTCCCGGTACCGGAAGTACCAGTATTTCGGAGAAGGAGAATCGCTTCGTCGTCGCCGAGCTGATGGAAGTCGTCGTAGGCGGCGCCGACGCTGTCGGTGTCCACCGGCGTCCACGGGCAGATCACCTCGTCGGCCGTCCGGCCGGCCCGGCGCAGTGCGTCGGGGGAGGCCACCGGCACCGCGAGGACGACCCGGGTCGCTCCGGAGGCGCGCGCGGCGAGGCATGCCACCGCGGCCGTCGCACCTGTGGCGATGCCGTCGTCGACGACGATCGCCGTGCGGCCCTCCAGCGGCACCCGGGTGCGACCGGCACGCAGGCAATCGGCACGTCGAGCCAGTTCGGCCAGCTCGCGTCGCTCGACGGCCGCCACGGATTCGGGGGCGATCCGCCCGCGCCGGATCACGTCGTCGTTGAGGACCCGGAAGACGGCGTCCTGCGTGGTCGATTCCCCGGCGGTTCCGGGACCCGGTCCTTCGGCGATCGCGCCCATCGCGAGTTCGGGATGCCAGGGCACGCCCAGTTTGCGCACCACGAGGACGTCCAGGGGCGCATCGAGGGCTGCGGCGAGTTCACGGGCGACGGGAATGCCGCCGCGAGGTAGTGCGAGGACCACCGGGTCGGCGTCGCGCAGGTGCCCGGCCGACCGGGCGAGTCGCCGGCCTGCCTCCTCGCGTGTGGCGTACCCCACACCTCCAGTATGGGACGGTCCGCCCGGGCGGGCGAGCACTCACCGCCCGGACGGATCGAGGGGATCTCGGTCGAGCTCGCCCGACAGGTACGAGTGGTAGGCGGGCAGATCGAGCTGGCCGTGGCCGGACAGGCCGATCACGATGACCTCGGGTTCGGTGAGGCCCCGCGCGTACTCCGCGGCCGCGGCGATCGCGTGCGACGACTCCGGCGCCGGCACGATGCCCTCGTTCCGGGCGAAGAGCACCGCCGCGGAGAAGGCATCGGTCTGTGCCACGGACTGTCCCTGCACGTAGCCGAGCTCGACGGTGTGGCTGAGCAACGGCGCCATGCCGTGATATCGCAGCCCGCCGGCGTGGATCGGATCCGGGATGAAGTCCTGGCCGAGGGTGTGCATCTTCAGCAGCGGGGTCAGACCCGCGATGTCACCGTGGTCGTAGCGGTACTCGCCGCGGGTGATCGACGGGCACGCCGCGGGCTCGACGGCGACGACACGCGTGGTCGCCCGCTCGTGGATGACCTCGCGCAGGAACGGGAACGACAGGCCGGCGAGGTTCGAACCGCCGCCCGCGCAACCGAAGACGACGTCGGCCTGGTCCTCACCCGCGGCCCGCAGTTGCTCCACGGCCTCGAGGCCGATGACGGTCTGGTGCAGCACCACGTGGTTGAGCACGCTGCCGAGGGTGTAGCGGGCGGCGGCGTCCTTCACTGCGACCTCCACGGCCTCCGAGACCGCGATGCCGAGCGAGCCGGGTGTGTCCGGGTGCTCGGCAAGGACGGCGCGACCGGCCTCCGTCAGGTCGGACGGGCTGGGATGTACTGTGCCGCCGTAGGTCTCGATGAGGAAGCGGCGGTAGGGCTTCGAGTCGTAGGAGGCGCGGACCTGCCACACCTCGAGATCGATACCGAACTTCGCGCACGCGAACGACAGGGCCGAACCCCACTGTCCGGCACCGGTCTCCGTCGTGAGCCGGGTGACGCCGTCGAGCGAGTTGTAGTAGGCCTGTGCGACCGCCGAGTTCACCTTGTGGCTGCCCACCGGGCTCACGCCCTCGTACTTGACGTAGATGCGGGCCGGGGTGCCGAGTGCCTTCTCGAACGAGCGGGCGCGGAAAAGGGGCGTGGAGCGGTAACCGGCGTAGACCTCGCGCACGGCCTCCGGGATCTCGATGTCGGTCTCGGTCGACAGTTCCTGCTCGATCAGTCCCGAGGCGAACAGAGGTGCGAGATCGTCGGCGGTGATCGGTTCGCGGGTGCCGGGGTGCAGGTGTGGCGGCGGGGCCACCGCGAGGTCGCCGACGATGTTGTACCAGTACGTCGGAATACCCGAATCGGCGACGGACGGGGGTGTCGCGGACGCGTGCGCGGAGGGGGAAGCCGTCACTGTGGAATCCTTCGGTCGAGGACGGTGAACCTGCCCAGTGTGACGCGCCCCGGGTGCCGGCGACGGGGTGGGGTGGGTCATTGTTCGCGCGCTCGAGCCCGGGTCGCGGCCGGGTCCGGGCGCGAAGAGGTGAGTTCATCCGATAAACTGCTGGTCAAATGAGTGATATTCAAGACGCCCCCGACCAGGAGACCGCAGCTCTCACGTTTGCCGATCTCGACATCGATGCACGTGTGCTGCAAGCTCTTTCGGATGTGGGTTACGAGTCCCCGTCGCCGATCCAGGCGGCGACCATCCCACCGCTGCTGGAGGGACGGGACGTCGTCGGTCTCGCTCAGACCGGCACCGGCAAGACCGCCGCCTTCGCGGTGCCGATCCTCTCGCGTATCGACACCTCCGTGAAGCGGCCCCAGGCGCTGGTGCTGGCGCCCACCCGCGAGCTCGCGCTGCAGGTCGCGGAGGCTTTCGGTAAGTATTCCGTCCATATCCCGGGCCTGTCCGTCCTGCCCATCTACGGCGGTCAGGCATACGGTGTACAGCTATCCGGCCTCCGCCGCGGCGCCCAGGTCATCGTCGGCACCCCCGGACGTGTGATCGATCACCTCGCCAAGGGCACCCTCGACATCTCCGAACTCGAGTTCCTCGTCCTCGACGAGGCCGACGAGATGCTCACCATGGGCTTCCAGGAGGACGTCGAGCGCATCCTCGCCGACACCCCCGACACCAAGCAGGTCGCGCTGTTCTCCGCGACCATGCCGGGCGCGATCCGCCGGCTGTCGAAGCAGTACCTGAAGGATCCGCAGGAGATCACCGTCAAGTCGAAGACGACGACGTCGGCGAACATCTCCCAGCGCTGGGTTCTCGTCTCCCATCAGCGCAAGCTCGACGCGCTGACCCGAATCCTCGAGGTCGAGACCTTCGAGGCCATGATCATCTTCGTGCGCACGAAGCAGGCCACCGAGGACCTGGCCGAGCGCCTGCGCGCCCGCGGTTTCTCCGCCGCCGCCATCAACGGCGACATCGTGCAGGCCCAGCGCGAGCGCACGATCAACCAGCTCAAGAACGGCACGCTCGACATCCTCGTCGCTACCGACGTCGCCGCGCGTGGTCTCGACGTCGAGCGCATCAGCCACGTCGTCAACTACGACATCCCTCACGACACCGAGTCGTACGTGCACCGCATCGGCCGCACAGGCCGCGCCGGCCGCACCGGCGACGCGCTGCTGTTCGTCGCTCCGCGCGAGCGTCACCTGCTCAAGGCGATCGAGCGGGCCACCCGCCAGCCGCTCGCCGAGATGCAGCTGCCCACCGTCGAGGACGTCAACGCCCAGCGCGTATCGAAGTTCAACGACTCGATCACCGAGGCGCTCGCCTCCGATCACCTGCAGCTGTTCCGCACCTTCATCGAGGACTACGAGCGTGAGCACGACGTGCCGCTCGCCGACATCGCGGCCGCGCTGGCGGTGCTGTCTCGCGACGGCGAGTCGTTCCTCATGGAGGCCGAACCCGAGCCGGTCGCACCGCCGCGCCGCGAGCGCGAACCGCGCGAGCGTCCGCCGCGTCGCTTCGACGACGGGCCGAAGGTCGGTCGCGACGGCCAGGAGATGACCACCTACCGCATCGCCGTAGGCAAGCGTCACCGCGTGCAGCCCGGTGCGATCGTCGGTGCCATCGCCAACGAGGGCGGACTGCGCCGCGGCGATTTCGGGCACATCAGCATCCGTGCCGATCACAGCCTCGTCGAGCTGCCGAAGGATCTGTCGCCGCAGACCCTCGACGCGCTGCGCTCCACCCGAATCTCGGGCGTGCTCATCCAGCTGCAGCCCGACTCCGGCGCACCGTCCGGACGTCCCAGCTCGTATCGCGGACGCGACGACCGTCGCGGTGACGATCGACGCGGGGGAGACCGTCGCGATCACGGCAAGCGCGATCGTGGCGGCAAGCGCGAGTACGGCGACAGCCGTGGCGGCCGCTCCGGCGACTTCACGCACCGCAGCGACCGCAACGATCGTGGTGGTCGCGGCGGATACCGCGACTGAGACCGCCGGCCGATCCACTCGGCCGGGACGTCGGCGGTGGCACCGTCGACGTCCCGGCGCTCATGCGTCGAGTATGGGGGCTCCCACCGATACCTTCGGTCCCGAATCGGCGAACTGCGTGCGGTACAGCTCCGCGTAGCGGCCGCCCGCCGCCAGGAGATCGTCGTGGTTGCCGCGTTCGACGATGCGCCCGGCCTCGACGACCAGGATCTCGTCGGCGGCGCGGATGGTCGACAGGCGGTGCGCGATGACCACCGACGTGCGACCCTCGAGCGCCTCGGTCAACGCCTCCTGCACAGCGGCCTCCGAGGTCGAATCGAGATGGGCGGTGGCCTCGTCCAGGATCACCACCCGCGGATGGGCGAGCAGCAGTCGCGCGATCGTCAGCCGCTGACGCTCACCACCCGAGAGCCGGTAGCCGCGTTCGCCGACGACCGTGTCGAGTCCGTTCGGCAACGACGCGATCAGGGGCTCGAGGCGTGCGCGACGTAGGGCGTCCCACAGTTCGTTCTCGCCGGCTTCGGGGCGGGCGAGCAGCAGGTTGTTGCGGACCGTGTCGTGGAACAGGTGACCGTCCTGGGTGACCAGCCCGACTGTCGCGCGGATCGAGTCGGCGGTCAGTTCGCGGACGTCCGCTCCGCCGAGCAGCACGGCGCCGGAATCGACATCGTACAATCGCGGGATCAGTTGTGCGATGGTCGATTTGCCCGCGCCGGACGATCCGACCAGTGCGACCATCCGGCCCGGTTCCACGCGGAACGACACGTCGCGCAGCACCTCTTCGCCGCCCCGCGAATCGAGCACCGCGACCTCCTCGAGCGATGCGAGCGAGACCTTGTCGGCGGACGGATACGCGAAGGTGACATTCCGGAGTTCCACTGCGACCGGACCGCCGGGCACCGGCCGGGCGTCGGGCGACTGCTCGATCAGCGGCTTCAGATCGAGGATCTCGAAGACCCGCTCGAAGCTCACCATCGCACTCATGACGTCCATGCGGGCGCTGGCCAGCGCCGTCAGCGGAGAGTACAGGCGCGTGAGGAGCATCGCCATCGCGACCACCGAACCGGGATCGAGCTGGTCGCGCAGGGCATAGAAACCGCCGAGGCCGTAGACGAGTGCGAGCGCGAGTGCGGACACGAGTGTCAGGGCCGTGACGAACACGCTCTGCAGCATCGCGGTGCGCACGCCGATGTCGCGGACCCGCTTCGCCCGGACGGCGAACTCCCTCGACTCCTGTGCCGGACGGCCGAACAGCTTGACCAGGGTGGCGCCCGGAGCCGAGAACCGTTCGGTCATCTGCGTGTTCATCACCGAGTTGTGGTTGGCGGCCTCCCGGCTGAGCTGCGCGAGCCGGGCGCCCATGTGCCGGGCGGGAATCACGAAGATCGGGAGCAGCAGCAGTGCGAGAAGGGTGATCTGCCAGGATATCCCGATCATCACCATCAGGGTGATCGCGAGGGTGACGATGTTGCCGACCACGCCGGACAGGGTGTCGCTGAAGGCACGCTGCGCACCGATGACGTCGTTGTTCAGGCGCGAGACGAGCGCGCCCGTACGGGTTCTCGTGAAGAAGGCGACCGGCATGCGCTGCACGTGGTCGAAGACCGTGGTGCGCAGATCGAGGATGAGATCCTCGCCGATGCTCGCCGACAACCAGCGGTTCGCGATCCCGAGGCCGGCCTCGATCAGTGCGATCGCGGCGATGATCACCGCGAGCAGCACCACGACCGAGACCGCGGCGCCGTCGACGATCGCGTCGATCACCCGCCCCGCGAGTACCGGTGTCGCGACGCCGAGCGCCGCGATGGTCACGCTCAGGACGAGATAGAAGGTGATGTTACGGCGGTGCGGCCGGGCGAACTCGGCGATCCGCCGCAGGCTCGCTCGGGAGAACGGCCTGCGGTCGCTCTCGGCGTGCATCGCGTTGTACATCGCGTTCCACGCGGTGACTTCCATGCTCATGGTGTCGGCCTCCTCGGGTCGCAGCCGAGGCTAGGACCTCGAGTGCGCTCGAGGTCAAGCCTAGGCTCGCACCACGACAGGACGAGGCGTCAGCGAGCCACGTCGATCACCACGCGGGTCGGTCCGGTGAGGGAGTACACCGAGAACGGCGTGCCGTGCGCGGCGACGCCGATGAACGACTGGGTGACACCTTCGAAGACGCCGGACCCGCTGACCTCCACCACGGATCCGCCGGCATCGGCGAGCACGGGATCCGGGCCGGCGTACTGCTCGACACCGCTGTCGAACGGATAGGCCGAGCCGTCGATGAGCACCTGCAGCACGGCGTCGCCGGCGACGGGGACCTCGTTGCCGCTGCCCTGCTGGAGTGCCTCGTCGACGTAGCCGACCCGCCACCCCGGTGTGCCCTCGCCGCCGAGTTCGTAGACCACGCGGTCGAAGCCCTCGTGACGTCCGGTGCGGATGTCGACGACCGTGAGTTTTGCGCCCTCTCCGGCCGGGGAGACCTTCTCGCGCGCGTCGCGCGGGACCTCGTCGGAGGTGGTGGTCTCGGGAGCCGAGGACGTCGGCGTGTCGACCGAGACGGCGGGGGAGGGTGCGGGCTCGTCGGCACCGGCGGAGCATCCCGCCAGGACCAGTGCTGTTGCGGTGACGGCCAGGGCGAGACGCGTGTGCTTCATGGGGCTCATGGTACGTCGGAGCTCCCGTCGGCCACTGGCGACGCTCGCGGGGGTTGACCGGATCGAGACGTGAGGCGCACAATTCATCCAAGGATGATTTCAACACTCGATGAATTGAGTGGATCATGGCCATCGACCACATCTCCGACGCTGTCGACATCCGCGATCTGCACGTTCGGCGTGGCACCCATCGAGCTCTCGAGGACGTGAGCGTGCGCGTCCCGCGCGGGGCGATCACCGGACTGCTCGGCCCCTCGGGCTGCGGGAAGACCACCCTGATGCGCACGATCGTCGGCACCCAGATCGTCGAATCCGGCACGGTCACGGTGCTGGGCCTGCGCGCGGGCAGCGCCGAACTGCGCCGCCGCATCGGTTACGTCACCCAGTCGCCGAGCGTCTACCCCGACCTGACCGTCACCGAGAACGTCTCCTATTTCGCCTCCCTCTACGGGCGGAAGGGCGCCGCGGTCGCCGATACCCTCGCGGCGGTCGGGCTCACCGACCACGCCGGCAACCGGACGGCGGCCCTCTCCGGCGGTCAAATGGGCCGGGTGTCGCTCGCGTGTGCGCTGGTGGGCGATCCCGAACTGCTCGTGCTCGACGAACCCACCGTCGGACTCGATCCACTGCTGCGCGCCGAACTGTGGGAACACTTCCGCGCACTCGCCGACCGCGGCACCACCCTGCTCGTGTCGAGCCACGTCATGGACGAGGCCGGCCACTGCGACGAGCTCGTCCTCCTGCGCGAAGGCCGGCTGGTGGCCCAGCTGACCCCGGCCGAGCTGCGCGAACAGACAGGGGAAACGGGCCTCGAGAACGCCTTTCTCCGACTCATCCGGAACCGGACGGGAGCACGACCGTGAGCGCCGTCATCTATGCCACCACGACCACCCGCATCCTGCGTCAGTTGCGAGCCGACCATCGCACCGTCGCGATGATCGTGCTCGTCCCGAGCCTGTTGATGACGCTGCTGTACTTCATGTACCAGAACGCGCCCACCGGCCCGGGCGGAGTCTCGCTGTTCGACCGGATCGCCGTCACGATGCTCGGGATCCTCCCGTTCGTCGTGATGTTCCTGGTCACCTCCATCGCGATGCAACGCGAACGCAGTTCGGGCACCCTCGAACGGCTTCTCACCACACCGCTGACGAAACTCGACCTGCTCGCCGGTTACGGCAGCGCCTTCTCGCTCGCGGCGGCCGTCCAAGCCGGTCTCGCATGCGTGGTGGCCTTCTGGCTGCTCGACGTCACCAGCGCCGGATCCGTGCTGTGGGTGCTGGTCGTCGCGGTTCTCGTCGCCGTCCTCGGGGTCTCCCTGGGGCTGCTGTGCAGCGCCTTCGCCCGCACCGAGTTCCAGGCCGTGCAGTTCATGCCGGTGATCGTCATTCCGCAGTTCCTGCTGTGCGGGTTACTCGTCGCCCGGGACGATCTGCCCGACTGGCTGCGCTGGATCAGCAACGCACTGCCGTTGAGCTACGCGGTGGAGGCGCTGCAGGAGATCACCGTGAATCCGGGGGTCACCGCCGTCATGGTGCGGGATCTGATCGTCGTCGCGGCGTTCGCCGCCGCGGCCCTCACACTCGGTGCGGCGACGCTGCGCCGTCGCACCCCGTGACGAGCGAGGCCGGGACGCGGCGCCCCGGCCGCCGTCCCGGGAACTCGGGCGCGCGCGGCGACATCCTCGCGAGCGCCCGGGAACTGTTTGCCGCCAACGGTTTCGACAAGACGACGGTGCGTGCGGTAGCGGTCCGTGCAGGGGTGGACCCGGCGCTCGTGCACCACTACTTCGGCACCAAGCTGCAGCTGTTCACCGCGTCCATCGCGCTGCCGGTCGATCCGCGCGACGTCCTCGCCCCCGTCTACGCGGCCGAACCCGAGGATCTCGGCCGTGCCCTCACGACCGCCCTTCTCGGTGTGTGGGACTCCCCGCACCGCGACGCGGCCGTGGCGATGTTCCGTGCGCAGATCGCCGGGGGCGACAGCGGTCTGATCCGCTCGTTCCTGCTGGAAGTCGCGCTCGCACCGCTGTTCGAGCGTATCGACCGTCCCGTCGGCACCGGCCGGCTGCGGGCCGAACTGGTGGCCACCCAGATGACCGGGATCATGCTGGTGCGCTACATCATCGGACTCGAACCGCTCGCGTCGATGTCGTCGGAGCAGCTCGTCGAGATCGTCGCCCCCACTGTGCAGCGCTATCTGACCGGCGACCTGCCCGGCATGTGACCGCAGCTTCGGGGGCGTGCGCTTCGGTCGGAGACAGAGGCGCGCCGTCGACACGGTGCATCGGTCCGCGCACGACGCAAACGTAGAACGGAGTGTGTCGTCAGGTCGAGTGCTCCCGCAGGAAGGCGATGTCCTCGGCGAGTCCCTCCGCCGGGGTCTCGAGCACGATCGGTGCGTCGGCCTGCACCGCGATCTCCGCGAGCAACTGCGGATCGATCTGCCCGTCGGCGAGATTGGCGTGCCGGTCGCGGGCCGAATCGAACTCGTCACGCGAATTGTTCAGGTGCACCAAATCGATCCGGCCGGTGACCGCACGCACCCGTTCGACGACACCGACGAGATCCTCACCGCCCGCCCAGGCGTGGCAGGTGTCGAGGCAGAAGCCGGGACCGTAGTCGCCGATGGCATCCCACAGACGTCCGATCGCGTCGATGTAGCGGGCCATCGCGAAGTCGCCGCCCGCCGTGTTCTCGACGAGGATCGGCACCCCGAACCCGCCCTTGTCCTCCTGCCGTTCGAACAGCTTGCGCCAGTTCTCCACCCCGGCGGCGACGTCCTCACCCGCGCGCACGTGCCCGCCGTGGACCACCAGCCCGAGCGCACCGATACGCGCGGCCGCCTCGGCGTGGTCGGCGACGGCCTTGCGCGACGGCATCCGCACCCTGTTGTTCAGGCTCGCTACGTTGATGACGTACGGCGAGTGCACCACCACGTCGACGTCCGATGCGAGGATCTCCTCGGTGCGCGGATGCTCACCGGGCTTCGTCCATTTCTGCGGGTCCGACAGGAACACCTGCACCAGATCGGCACCGAGATGTTCGCCCTGACCGATGGGATCGTCGTCCTGCCGGACGTGCGCACCTATCCGCATGTGCCACAGGTTAGGGCAGTGTCCCGCCGACCGGGACCGCAATACCCGGACGTGCCCGGAATCTGCTCGACTCCTCGCATGGGCACACTCGAAGGCGGCAAACTCGACGGCAGGGTCGCGCTGATCACCGGCGCAGGTCAGGGGGTCGGTCAGGGGGTTGCGTTCGCGCTGGCCCGCCAAGGTGTGGCCATCGCGGTCGCCGGCCGGACCGAGTCGAAGCTGATCGACACCGCCGAGCAGATCCGCGCCTTCGGTGGCACCGCCGAGCCGGTCGTGTGCGACATCGCCGATCCGGATGCGATCGCCGCCGCGGTGGACCGCACGGTCAGAGCCTTCGGAGGTGTCGACATCCTCGTCAACAACGCGAGCTTCAATCCGCTCGGGCCGCTGCTCGACCTGAAGCCGGCCGTGCTGGAGAAGGCGTACCGCTCGGGTCCGCTCGCCGCGCTGCACGCCATGCAACTCGTCCACCCGATCATGAAGGAACGCGGTGGCGGGTCGATCGTCAACATGGTCACCTCCGCCGCGGTGCGCTGGGACGCGAGTGGTTACGGCGGCTACGCCTCGACCAAGGAGGCACTGCGGTCGCTGACCCGCACCGCGGCATCCGAATGGGGAGTCGACGGCATCCGAGTCAATGCCATCGCCCCGCACGCCCTTTCGCCGGGCCTGAAATGGTGGACGGAGAAGAACCCGGAGGAGGCCGCCGAGTTCGTGCAAACCATCCCGCTCCGCCGCATCGGCGACCCCGAAGAGGACATCGGGCGCGCCGTGGCGTGGATTGTGAGCGACGACGCACGCTATCTCACCGGCGCGACGATCCCGCTGGACGGGGGTCAGGCACGCTGGGCCTGAGCCACCGCCCCGGCATACACCCGTATCCCCGAATCGAAGATCGGGGTCATCCCCGATGGTGCGGTGGTCCCGGCACCGGGAAGATGGGTGCATGCCACTGCACTCGGCCCCAGCAGCCCGCGCCCAGGACCTGAAGAAGATCTACGGAACCGGAGAAACCGCGGTACACGCCCTCGACGGTGTGACCGCGGATTTCGCCGCCGGTGAGTTCACCGCGATCATGGGTCCCTCCGGATCGGGCAAGTCGACCCTCATGCACTGCCTCGCAGGTCTCGACAGCGCGACCTCCGGAGCGGTCTTCATCGGCGACACCGATCTGACGACCCTGTCCGACAAGGGGATGACCCAGCTGCGGCGCGACCGCATCGGCTTCGTCTTCCAGGCGTTCAACCTCGTCCCCACCCTCACCGCGCTCGAGAACATCACCCTGCCGGTGGACATCGCGGGCCGCAAGATCGATCAGGAATGGCTCGACACCGTCGTCACCCGTCTCGGTCTCACCGACCGTCTCGGACACCGCCCCGGCGAATTGTCCGGTGGCCAGCAGCAGCGTGTCGCGTGCGCGCGTGCCCTCGCGGGCCGGCCGGAGATCATCTTCGGCGACGAGCCGACCGGCAACCTCGACTCCCGCTCATCCGGTGAGGTGCTGTCCATCCTGCGGGCGGCCGTCGACGAGTTCGACCAGACCGTCGTGATCGTCACCCACGACCCGCGCGCCGCCGGCTACGCCGACCGCGTGGTGTTCCTCGCCGACGGACGCATCGTCGACGAGATGCGCGAACCGACGGCCGAACGAGTGCTCGACCGGATGAAACAGTTCGATCCCGCCTCCGCGGCTCCCGTGGCGGAATAGGAGACACCGCGATGAGTGGGAATCCCATCCGCAGGGTTGCCCTGCGCAACCTCGCCGCACACAAGGTGCGGCTCGCCCTGACCGTGCTCTCCGTGGTGCTCGGCACGGCCTTCATCACCGGTTCGTTCGTCTTCACCGACACACTGCAGCGCACCTTCGACGGCATCTTCGGCGACGTCGCCCAGGGCGTCGACGTCCGCGTCAGCACCGAGCAGTACGGCACCAGCGGTGTCCCGATCGAGGCCGTCGACCAGGTCGTCGCCCTCCCCGGCGTCGAGCGCACGTCCCCGTCGATCGGTGGCGGCATCATCGTCCTCGACTCCGAGGGCGCCGCGATCCAGACCGGAGGCGCACCCGCCGAGGGTTACGCCTACATCCCGCCCGACCGTCTCGTCGGCGAACCGGAGACCTTCGTGGCCGGTGGACCACCCGCGGAGAGCGGGCAGATCGCGCTCAACGAGAGCGCGGCCGAACGCGGTGATCTCTCGATCGGCGACAGCACGACCGTGCTCACCATCTCGCAGGGCATGGTGCCGGTGACCGTCAGCGGCATCTACGAACTCGAGACCGACACCGGCGGCTACATCGGTGCGTTGTTCACCGAGGAACAGGCCTCCCAGCTGTTCACCGACGGCCGGCACATCGGCTTCCTCGACGTCGCAGGCGACGGTTCGCTCTCGCCCGAGCAGCTGCGCGACGAGATTGCGGCAGCGCTGCCCGAGCTGAAGGTGCAGACCGGAGCCGAGGTCACCGAGGAGACCAAGTCGCAGGTCGCCGAGGCCCTGAACTTCCTCAACTACTTCCTGCTCGCGTTCGGCGCGATCGCACTGCTCGTCGGCACGTTCATCATCTACAACACCTTCTCGATGATCGTCGCCCAGCGACTACGCGAACTCGCCCTGCTCCGCGCGATCGGCGCGAGCCGCAAGCAGGTCGGCCGGTCGGTCACCCTCGAGGCCTTCGTCGTCGGTCTGATCGGCAGCATCATCGGTATCGCCGCGGGCGTCGCGCTCGCCTACGGTCTGCGCGCGGCACTGAACGCCGCGGATCTCGGACTGCCGTCGGGCCCGCTGCAGTTGTCCCCGCGCACCGTGATCGTCGCGCTGCTCGTCGGCGTGGTCGTGACGATGGTCAGCGCCTACGCCCCGGCGCGGCGCGCGACCCACGTTCCGCCCGTCGCCGCGATGCGCGAGGAATCCACAGCGACCGTCGAGTCGCTGCGCATCCGCACGATCATCGGTGTGCTCTGCGCGATCATCGGTGCGGCACTCGTCGTGGTGGGCGCACAGCAGGTCGGTGGCGGCGCGGCCGCGACCGTCGGTATCGGCGCCTTCCTGCTGATCCTGTCGGTGCTGTTCGCGGCGCCGGCGTTGTCCCGGCCCGTCGTGAACGCGCTCGGTGCGGTCTTCGCTCGGCCGTTCGGGGCGATCGGCCGGCTCGCGCGCACCAATGCGACCCGCAATCCGCGTCGCACCGCCGCGACCGCGTTCGCCCTCACCCTGGGGCTGATGCTCGTCTCCGTCATCGGGGTATTCGGGTCGTCGGCGAAGGCCAGTGTCGACGCGCTCGTCGACAACGGGGTCGAGGCGGACTTCATGCTCACCGGGCCGCAGATGTTCGGTGTCCCGGCCCCCGCCGCCGAGGCGGTCCGCGGAGTGGACGGCATCGAGGAGGTCGTGCCCGCCTACGGCGTGCAGGCCAAGATCGACGAGGACTTCGAGTTCGGCACCGGAGCGGGCGGGCCCCTCCAGGACGTTCTCGACCTGGACATGGTCGCGGGAGCCTTCGAGGTGACCGGGAACGAGATTCTCGTCTCGCAGGCCTCGGCGGACGACCACGGCTGGGAAGTGGGCTCCACCGTTCCGCTCACCAGTCGCGACGGCGACACCGTCGACACCACGGTCGCCGGCATCTTCGCCGACAACCAGCTGATCGGTCCGTGGGTCGTCTCGCAGGAGCTGTTCGAGCAGTTCACGCCGCCGAACAACCGGTCGGCGCTCGTCGTCCTCATGAACACCGTCGACGGTGCCGATCCGGAGACCGTGCGCGCGTCGATCGAGGAGGCCGTCAAGGACTACGTGATCGTGCAGGTCCTCGACCGTGAGCAGTTCAAGGGTCAGCAGGCGCAGCAGATCGACATGCTCCTCGCGATCCTCTACGGCCTGCTCGCCCTCGCCGTAGTCATCGCCATCCTCGGCATCGTCAACACCCTCGCGCTGTCGGTGGTGGAACGGCGGCGGGAAATCGGCATGCTCCGCGCCGTCGGTATGCAACGCGCCCAGGTGCGTCGCACGATCTACCTGGAGTCGCTGCTCATCGCGGTCTTCGGCGCGGTCGTGGGTGTCGTGCTCGGTCTCGCGTTCGGCTGGGCGTTCGTACGCACCCTCGCCGATCAGGGACTCGACATCATCTCGGTGCCGTGGTCGCAGGTCGTCGGCATGCTCGTCGCGTCCGGCATCATCGGTGTCCTCGCGGCGCTGTGGCCCGGCCAGCGTGCGGCGAAGACGCCGCCGCTCGAAGCGATCAGCGACATGTAGGCAGAAAGTGCAGGTGGACACGAGTTGTCCACAGGCAGTGGAGTTGTCCACAGCGGCCGGCCCGCGGAGCATTCCGCGGGCCGGCCGTCGTCGGTGCCCCTTATGCTTCCGCGGCAGGGGGTGGTGGTGTGCAGGTGGACGATCTGGCGGGGTGGGATCCGGATGCGCTCGAGCGCACCGCGACCGAGCTCGCGGCATGTGCCGATGCCGTCGACGCCGTGGCCGGCGACGTCGCGCGGTCGGCGTCCTTCGGCGACGCCTGGAGCGGTGCGGCGCATGACGGAGCGACGTCCGCATTCGCCTCGTACGGGCGGGATCTCGCGGCACAGGCCGAGTCGTATCGGCGCGTGTCCGCATGTGCGCGGTTCGTCGTGCCGCGACTGCGGGCACTGCACTCCGAACTGGGCGAGCTGCAGACCAGGGCCGCTGCGCGGGGTTTCCCGCTCGACGCCGACGAATTGCTCGCGGCGTCGCTGCGATCGCTGCTCGTCCGTGCCGATGGGCTCGACCGCGAGGCCGCCGCTCGCCTGAGTGTCGAATCCGAGCCGCCGGGAACGGTTCTCGGCGAACAGGGTCGCCTACATACCGCGATCGCGCGGTCCGGATCGACGACGCTGCCGGTCCTGCCGGATCCGGCCACCGATCCCGTGCAGGTCGCGCAGTGGTGGAACGGTCTCGACGACACGGCACGCACCGCGCTGGTCGCCGAACATCCCGAACGGATCGGCGCCCTCGACGGACTACCCGCTGCGGTTCGCGATCTCGCCAATCGTGCCCTGCTCGACGACGAACGTCGCCGCCTCGAATCCGTCGCGACACAACTGCGGGCCGAACTCGACGCGATGTTCCTCGGTGGCACCGTGATCGACAGTCTCGGCGTCACCGGACTGTTCACCGACGCCGATGCCGGGCTCGAACAGACGGTGCGGAAGATCGAGGCCCTCGCCGCGATCGACGCGACCCTCGCCCACGGCGACCGGCAATTGCTCGCCCTCGACCTGTCCGGACGCGAAGCGATGGCGGCGGTGGCCGTCGGGGACGTCGACACCGCCGAGCATCTGGCCGTCTTCGTCCCCGGCGCCGGCTCGACCGTGCAGGGCAATCTGCAGGGCTACGACACGCAGGTCGCGGCGCTGCGCGACGCCGCTCGGCTCCACCTCACCGGCGGCGATCCCTCCGTCGCGGCGGTCACCTGGCTGAATTACCAGGCTCCCCAATGGGGATGGGGTCTCGCGTTCACCGAGCGCAGTCCGGTCTCCGACCTCGCCGCCCGGATCGCCGCGCCTCGCCTGGTCGACTTCCTCGACGGCATCGCGGCCTCGCGTCCCGACGACCCGCGTATCACCACGGTCGGGCATTCCTACGGGGCCGTCGTCTCTGGTCTGGCGCTGAGGGAGACCGGTGCGGTCGACGCCGCGGTGTTCGTCGGGGCTCCGGGGATCGGGACCGGCGACGTGACCGACCTGCGGATCCCACCCGGCTCCGCCTATCTCGTCGAAGCCGAGCGCGACATCGTCGCCGACGTCGGAACCTTCGGTGGCGACCCGAGCTTCCTCGACGGCCTGACGCATCTTCCCGCCGGTCCGGGCACCACCACCGCCGGAGTCCCGCTCGCGGGCATCACCGGCCACAGCTCGTATCTCACCCCCGGAACGTCGAGTTCCCACCACATCGCCGGTGTCGTCGCGGGCACCGCAGAACGGAGTACGCCGTGACCTCTGTGTGGAGTTTTCGGCTCGGGGCGTGCGTCGTCGTTCCGGCAGCACTGCTCGCGGCGTGCACCACCACGGTGACCCCGGTCGCGATGCCCGAACCGGTCGCCACGACCAGCGCGGGCGCGGTCGAGTTCTACACCGCCGTGCAGCGCGACGTCCTCACCGCGCTGTCCGCCGAGTTCCCCAGCGTGCGCTTCGAACCGAAGTACGCGAGCACCACCGCGGGATGCACGCTGCCCGACGGCACCTCGGGCCTGACGGTGCACCTCCCGATCCACGGCTCGGGCAGGCCGGTGCCGGTCGACGAACTAGACCGTGCGGCCAGGGTCTTCGAGGACACCGCCGCGCGGGCGGGCTTCCACGGTCGCCATGTGCTGCCTCCGGATACCGGTCTCGCCGTCCGGATGTTCGCGGCCGACGGCTCGTACATCACCTTCGGCAGTTACGTCGCCGCGACCGTCGGACTCACCGTCGGTTGTTACCCGGAGTAGGCCCGGTAGTCGGCTAGGCTCGTCCGAGCGACGGCCGCTCGGGCCGTCGTGATTCGTGCTGGCAGCCGTGGAGGGACGAACAGATGCGCCCGATGCTCGGCATCTCCGTCGACGACGGTGAAGTGTGCGCGGTCCTCGTCGATGCCGACGTTCCGAGTCTCGGTCCGTTCGACTCCCAGCGAGGCTTCGGCGCACCCGGGGACACACCGGCGGAGGCCGCTGCCGCTGCCGCCTCCGCCATGGCGGAACGTGCCGCCGCGGCGTCGCTGACCCTGTCCGCGGCCGCGGTGGTGACCGGTCCCGAGAACGACGAGGACGCCGAACCGGTCACCGAGGCGGTGCGAGCCGTGCTCGGTATCGACGTCGACACGGTCCTGCTCGACGACGCGCGACTGGCCTTCCTCGCCGGAGCACCCGAACTCGCGGAACTGCCGGTCCTGGCCCTGCACACCCGTACCTACGGCGTCGAATCCGCATCGATGGTCGACGTCCCCTCGCGCACGGTGCTGTCCACGGTGAGTCCCGACGGCGACGAGTTCGGTCCCTACACGCAGTCCCTGCCCGAGGCGATGGACGAAGCGGTCGCCCGCGCCGGCACCTCGCCCGACGCGGTGGTCTTCCTCGATCTGCGTCCCGGCGACGCCCGTCCGGCACGAGAACTCGCCACCGTCCTCGGTGTTCCCTTCGTGACTCCGCACGGGGTGCCCTGGCATCGCGCGACCGGTGCCGCGCTCGTCGCAGCCGCCCGCCGTTCCCCGACGGTCGTCGCCGCGCCCACGAACCGTCGTCGCGGCACCGTCCTGCCGGCCATGCTCGTCGCGCTCGTCGCCCTGCTGGGTGGGGGACTGGCCGTCGCGGTGAGCAGCGGCGTGCAGGCGGAACGCTCCGCGCCCGGACTGCAGACGGCCGTGGCGCCGCCGCCGTCGCCGGTGCCGTCGCCCGATCGCGCACCCGTCGCCGACCCGTGCTCCGAGGCGCGACCGGCATCGTGGCCGGCCCACGCGTCCGATCCGGTCGACCCGGTGCCGACGCCCGAGACGCCCACCGAGATTCCCTGCGGCAGCGCACCTCCCACCGCTCCGTGATCGGCCGGTGATCGGGCGCATTTCTCAGGTGCGCAGTGCCGAAAGGCGCATTTCTCAGGTGCGCAGTGTCCGACCGGCGCGCGTCAGCGAGTCCGCATCGGATGCGACGACGACATCGGCGAACCGCTCGCGGTAGTCGCCGAGGTCGTCGCCGACCGAACCGACCACCGCGACCACCGGAACGTCGCTGCAGCGCGCGAGGATCGCCGAGACGATCTTGCCCGCCCGCGACTGGCCGTCGAGCCGTCCCTCGCCGACCACCACGAGATCGGCGGTGCGCACGGCGTCGTCGAATTCCACTGCGTCGAGCACGAAGTCGGCTCCCGACCGCAGTTCTGCACCGAACCGCGACCACATCCCACCGGAGAAACCCCCGGCCGCTCCAGAGCCGTCGACCTCCCGCGGGTCGCGGGGGAGGGTCAGCGCCCTCTCTTCGAGGCGGCGCGTGAGCAGCGCGACGGCTGCCGTATCGGCGCCCTTCTGCGGCCCGAAGATCCGTGCCGCATCGGTGTAGCGGGTCGTCACGTCGGACAGCACGGTGACGCGGGCGTCGTCGAGCCCACCCCGCTCGTCGATCGCGGCGATCGCACCTGCGCCCCCGTCGGTCGTCGCCGACCCACCGGCCGCGACGACGATGTGCCGTGCTCCGCGCCGGACGGCTTCGGCCATGACCATCCCGGTGCCGTAGGTGTCGGCGGTGACGGCGTCGCGCGGACCGTCGTGCGGAGTGGTGATGCCGCTCGCCGTCGCGAGTTCGACGACGGCCGTGCCGTCCGGCGACATCCCCAGCAGTCCGCGGCACGGTGCGCGCCACGGGTTCACGGCCTCGACCTCGATCCGGGCGAGACCGAGCGGCCCGGCGAGCGCGTCGAGAGTGCCCTCGCCGCCGTCCGCGACGGGCATCCGGATCGCGGTGTGCCCGGCGCTCTCCACACCGGAGGCGATCGCGTCGGCGACCTCGATGGCGGTGTAGGTGCCCTTGAAGCTGTCGGGGGCGATCAGGATGCGGGTCACCGGAGGGCCCAGTCGAAGGCCTCGGCCTCGGAGCGGGCGCCCTGCCGGGCACGCGACCGGTTCGGTTCGTCCAGTTCGGCGACGATGTCCTCGCCGAGCCGGACCAGGGCGCCGAAGACCTCCGGGTCCAGCCACGACGGGCGGGTCGCGAACAGCAGGTCCTCGCTCGCGGTGTTGCCGCTCGCACCCGGTGCGAACGGGCACCCGCCCAGGCCGGCGAGTGCGCCGTCGACGACGGTCGCCCCGGCGTCGATCGCGGCGAGGCTGTTGGCGACACCGAGACCCCACGTGTCGTGACCGTGGTAGACGATCCGTCGGTCGGGGGATTCGGCGGCCAGGCGCGCGACCAGCGACGACACCTGGCCGGGCACGGCCTGGCCCAGGGTGTCGGCGACGACGATGTCGGCGGCCCCGTCGGTGCGCGGATCGCATGCGATCTCCACGACCCGGTCGGGATCGACCGGCCCGTCGAACGGGCACGTGAACGCCGTGGCCAGGCACAACTGGATACCGCCGCCGACGGCGTGGGCGCGTTCGATCGCCGCCGGCATCGCGGCGATGCTGTCCGCGGTGTCGCGGCCGATGTTGGCGCGGTTATGGGCGTCGGAGACCGAGAAGCAGTACTGGAACCGTCGGGCACCGGCCGCGATCGCCTTCTCGACGTGGCGCGGCGTGGCGACCCAGATCCAGCAGCGGTCGAGTTCCTCCTCGGTCAGCGCTGCGACGAGGTCGAGGGTGTTCGCCATCGGCGGCACGAGGTCGGCGCGGGCCAGGGACCCGATCTCGAGTTCGGGCACGCCCGCGGCGAGCAGCGCCCGGACGATCTCCACCTTGCGTTCGGTGGGGAGCAGTTTGCCGGTCAGCTGCAGTCCGTCGCGCAGCGTCACGTCGCGCAGGATCACGTCCGTGCATGCTCGGTCACTCGTCGGTTCCGCCACTGTTTCCGCCTCCCCGTCGTGTTCCTGCCGACCCCACCGTCTCGAACCGCACCAGTATGCCCCGGTCACCGTGCGGGCACGATCCGTCGACACACCGATGGACTTTCGCGAGGACTGTGACAGATGACACTATCCTCACCGTTCTGATCGTGAATTGCCGGAAGGTGCGGGGAAATGGCTTCGGTCCTGGGAAAAGTACTGCTCTGGATCGCTCTGCTGGGGGGACTGGCCGGGGCGGTGATCGCCGTGTGGGCGCTGCACGTGAACGGGCTGGTGGCCTCGCTCATCGTCGCGTCGGTGACGGGACTCGTCCTGCTGCGGCTGCGCCCGGAGGCGCGTGACGACTCCGACATCGCGCTCACCTGAGCGGTCGACCTCGCGATCACCTGAGCGGTCGACACCGCCCTCACCTGACGGGAAACGGGGCGTTCGGACTGTAGGGTGAGAACCGGCGTCCGGGTCGAGGGCGCCTCGCGTGGACGCGCTGCACGAGCGCGGCGTCGACGCCGGAGAGGGGGCCCGCGGCCTCCGCCGGGCGTGGAAGAGGAGCATCGGTCAGTGTCGCTGTGGTCTCGTGCCTTGTCGTCGGACGAACTCGACAGTCGTCGCTGGGTGGATCTGATGCCGTGGATCGACCGCTACGGATCGGCCCGCACCGCCGCCCTCGGGGCACTCGTGTCGTCGTCCCGCTGGTGGGAGAACGAGTCGCCCGCCGAGACCTGTGAGCACACCGAGATTCCCGAACTGTGCGCCGAACTCGCCCACATCTACGTCACCGACCACCCGGAGCTGCGCTTCGCGGACGGTCTGCTGCGTGAGGACGAAGTGCCCGTGGCCGCACTCGATCTCGGTCCGGCCGCCGCGACCCTCGTCGCGCGCCTCCCGCACGCACCCACCACCGCCGAATTGTTCAGTCGCAGTCCGGCCGATCTGCTCGGGATCCGCGGCGCCGACCGCGACGCGGTGGAGGAGATCGTCTGCGCCGCGCTCGTCGCGACGGTGCTCCGCGAACCGGCCACCCTCGAAGCCGATCCGCGTGCCGCGCGGGTGCCCGCCGCGGCGCTGCTCCTCGACGACCTGGCGGCGCTGGCGCGGTGGAGTCGCGTGTGCGGCCGCGACGATGCTCCTCTCCTGCTGGCCGTGATCGACGACGGGGCGCCGGAGGAGATCCAGGACGCCGCCGCCCGGTTGCGGGCACTCACCGCCCGCGACCTGCCGGTGGCGGCGCCGGCCGATCCGATCGCCGAACTCACCGACTACCTCGAGGGCTTGCCCGACGCGGAACGCACGGCCTTGCGGCGCCGCGTCCACGACGGCGTCGACGACCCGGCCGGGCCGTCCACCTTCCCATTCGGCACGGCGGTCGGCGACCTGCTCGCGGCGTTGCGCGTCGACGTGCGGCCGGTGGCGGCCTTCGACCGGATGGTGCGCACCCACCCGGTGCTGGGCCGGACCGTCCAGGGTTTCGACGTGCCCCTGTGGCGGGTGTTGCACCGTCTCGACGACCGTTTCGAGGTCGCGGACGGGTGGATCGCGGTACCGGATCTGCCCGACGCCGAGAAGCAGACCCGCGGACTGCTCTCGGAGTTCGAATCACCGAACGGTGTGGTCGAGCCCGCCGCCGTGAAGGCCGTGTGGTCGCTTCCCGACGACGAGTTCGAGGCGTGGACCCGGTACTGCGGCACGACGACCTTCGAAGGCCGTTTACTGTCCCCGCCGGACGGGCTCGCCGGACGTGCCGCTCAGGTCCTCGAGGTGCTCGGCGACCCCCTGACCGCCGACACGCTTGTCGCGCGCATGGGGGTCAATGCCGACGTCCACACCCTCGTCTCCGAACTCGCCGACGACGAGCGCTTCACATCCGACGGTGAACGTTGGGCGCTGGCCGAGTGGGACGTCGACGTGGTCACCGCCATCCGCAACCGCATCGCACGGCTGGTCGATGCCCGCGGCGGAAGCGCCGATCGCGACATGGTGGTCGCCGCGCTCGTCGACCGATTCGGCATCTCGGAGGATTCCGCCCGGACGTTCACGGCCGGAGGGGATTTCGAGGTCGTCGACGGCCGTGTCCGGCGTCGTCACCGCTCGCACGTCCCGATCGCCCGGCCCGAGCGCACACGCCGCCTCTACCGGCTGGGCGAGGCCTGGCGCCTGCGCATCCCCGCGACCCGCGACCACCTGCGGGGAGCCGAGTTCACGGTTCCGTCCGCCGTCGCCGCGATCGCCGGGTGCGCACCGGGTGGGCACGTGATGCTCCTGTCCCGCCTGGGCGGCCAGACCCTGCGCTGGACGGGACCGGTGCCGCGTCTGTCCTCGATCCGCCGGTTTCTCGAGGACGTCGGGGTGGAGGAGGACAACGAGCTGCTGCTCGAGGTCCGCACCGACGGCCGGTTCGACGTCCTGCCGCTGCGCACCGTCGCCGACAACGCCGAACCGCTGCGCAAGGCGCTCTCGCTCATCGGCCACACCGAACCGGAGACCGTCCCCGAGGAGCGGATCGCGTCGGCGTTGGCGTCCGCTCTCGGCCTCGACGGGGAGTCGCGCCCGCGCCGGATCCTGTCGGCCTACCGGGCCCGCAGGGAGACCGAAGTGGTGGCCCTGCTCGAACAAGCGTGGGTCCGTGTCCCGAACTGAGCGGGAAGTGGGTGCGCGTCCCGAACTGAGCCGGAAGACGTGATGCATCCGGCCCTTCGACGTAGCACGATTGGGGTATGGCCGACACGTCGAAACCCACCGCCGCAGTCCCCACCGCCCCCGACGCGGTCCTCGAGGCGTTGCGGGGAGCAGTCGCGTCGGTGGAGGCCGCCGTCGTGCGTCTCGAAGGCGACGATGCGGCGCCCGGAACCGTCGACCGCGTGCTCGACCTGGCCGGGGCGGAGCCGGCCGGCGACATCGTCGCGACCCACAATGTTCTGACCAGGGCGGCATCAATGGTCGACCACACCGGCGGTCTTCCCGACCGGGACTGGCAGTCGATCGCCGACCTCGGTGAGGTCCTCGCCCGGACGGTGACGCGTCTGCGCGGGCACGTCTCTTCGTCGCTCGACGATCTCGGACTCGACGCGGCGGTGGGTGAGCACGTCGAACTGCTGCAGAAGGTCGCGGTGGAGGAGGCTCTGGGGGAGACGCTGCAGTTGCTCGTGATCGTCGAGGACTGCCTGTTCCTGTGGCATCGCGTGCACCTGGCACGCACGCCCGACGACGAACTGCGCGACGCGCTGGCCTCCGCCCGTCAGGTCCTGGCCGACCACTTCACGCAGGACGCCGAACTGCTGCGCCGCGCCCGTGCCGCGCTCGCCCGGTTCGCGGAGGGCACCCCGATCGAGGTCGTACGCCGCTTGTCGTCGGGACGGACGACGAAGGTGCTCGCGGGTCTGCGTCAGGACTTCGACGACTTCCGGTGGGCGTGCCGTGCCGACGAGGCGGGTTGGCTCGACGACGAGGACCCGGTGATCGCCGAGGCCCTGGACTCGATGAGCAGTCCGCTCAAGGCGGTCGGGGGAGTCCTCGGAGACGTGTTCGAACGCGGCCGGGCGCGGGTGACGGAGACGTGGAGTCGCTCCGAGGCTTCGGAATCTGCCGCTTCGGGATCTGCCGCTTCGGGATCTGCGGATTCCGGATCGACCGCCTCCGGCTCCGACGATTCCGCAACCGCCGGATCCGACGACCGGCAGTAGACGCCACCGCACCGCTTCGCGAAGAGCGCTCGGTCCTCATACCTAGATCTGCTAGGGTCACCGTTATCCATAGAACCTCTAGGTATGAGGACGACATGTTCATCGAGAAGGATTTGGTGGCCGCGTCCGCCACCCCGCTCGTGCTCGGCATCCTCGCCGAGGGCGAGTCGTACGGGTACGCGATCATCAAGCGCGTCAACGAGCTGTCGCAGGGCCGGATGCAGTGGACCGACGGGATGCTCTATCCCCTCCTGCACCGTCTCGAGCGGGCCGGGCACGTGTCCGCCGCCTGGCGTGTCGCCGACAACGGGCGGCGCCGCAAGCACTACGCCATCACCGACGCGGGCCGCGAGGTCCTCGCCGAACGGGCGGCGCAGTGGACGGTCGTCGCCGAGGCGCTGCACCAGGTGTGGCAGTCGGCCCAGTTGCCTCCCGCCGTCGCACCGGGGTGGTCGTGATGACACTCGACGCGCATCTCGAGGACCGGATCGCCGGCTGGCGCAGCTACGTCGCCGATCATCGGGTCATCTCGTCCTCGGACATCGACGAGATGGAAGATCATCTCCGGGAACAGATCTCGGACCTCGTGTCGGTCGGACTGACGGCCGACGAGGCATTCCTCGTCGCGGTCGGCCGAATGGGTGGTCTCGACGAGGTCTCCCGCGAGTTCGCCCAGGAGCACTCCGACCGGCTGTGGAAGCAACTCGTCCTCACCGGTGGCGGTCACGGTGAGGAATCCGGAACCCCGCGTCGCCGTAGGGAACTCGCGGTCGTGCTCGCTTGCGCGCTGGGTGCAGGTCTGGCCGTCCGGGCCGGATTCGAGTGGCTCTCCGAAACCGCGCTGGTGCGCAACGCCGCCGTGCTCGTGCTGCCCTTCCTCACGCTGTATTTCGCGTGGAAGCGTCAGATGAGCCCGAAGAGCAGTGCGCTCCTTGCCGTTCCGTTCGTCCTCGCGGCGATCGTGCTCAACGTCTTCCCGTTCGAACCGGGCGGTGCCACCGAGATCATCGCGGCGATCCACGCCCCGGTCGCCTTGTGGTTCGTCGTCGGTGCGGCCTATGTCGCAGGGCAGTGGCGATCCCATCGCCGTCGCATGGACTTCGTGCGTTTCACCGGGGAGTTCGCCGTGTACCTGGCGCTGCTCGCGCTCGGCGGCGGCGTACTCATGGGACTGACCGCAGGTGCCTTCAGCGCCCTGGGGATCGATATCGAACCGTTCTTCGAACAGTGGATCGTCCCGTTCGGGCCGGCCGGAGCGATCGTCGTCGCGGCCTGGCTCGTCGAGGCGAAACAGCAGGTCGTGGAGAACATCGCTCCCGTTCTCACCCGGGTCTTCACGCCCGTCACGATCCTCATGCTGGTCGCGCTGTTCGTCGCGGTGATCGCGTCCCACAGTGTCGTCGACGTCGACCGCGGCCTGCTGATCCTCATGGACCTGATCCTCGTGCTCGTCCTCGGACTCCTGCTCTACTCGATCTCCGCCCGCGACCCGCACGCCGCACCGGACGTCTTCGATCTGCTGCAGGTCGTGCTGATCGCCGCGGCGCTCGCCGTCGACCTGCTGATGCTCACCGCGATGGCCACCCGCATCGCCGAGTTCGGCTTCACCGCCAACAAGGTCACCGCCCTCGGTCTGAACCTCGTCCTCCTGGTGAACCTGGTGTGGGCGGCGTGGCTCGGCGCCTCGTTCCTGCGGGGCCGCACCGGTTTCGCGGCGGTCGAGCGGTGGCAGATGCGGTACCTGCCCGTCTACTGCGGATGGGCGGCACTGGCGGTCGTCGCGATCCCGCCGCTCTTCCGGTTCGTGTGAGCGCTTCCGCCCGGGACGACGATCGGAGGCCCGGGACTACGGTAGGACCATGGCCAGGACGGACGCGGTGCCCACGTACACGATGAGGCAACTCGCGGCGTTCGTCGCCGTCGCCGAGTGGGGCACCATCACCGCGGCCGCCGACGCGATGCATATGTCCCACTCGGCGCTCTCGTCCGCGATCACCGACCTGGAGAAGGCCCTCGCGGTCAAGCTCCTCGTCCGGCAACGCGCCCGGGGTGTCAAGCTCACACCGACCGGTCACGCGGTGCTCGAGCGGGCGAAGATGCTGCTGCACCACGCGAGCGAACTCGAGAGCGACGCGCGGTCGGAGGCGGGGGACGTCGTCGGTCCGGTGGCGGTGGGGTGTTATCTCTCCCTCGCGCCGACGCTGTTGCCTGCCCTCATCGCCGAGTTCACCCGCTCCCACCCGCGCGCCGACGTCGACTTCCGTGAGGACACCCAGAACCGTCTGCGGATGCTGCTCGACTCGCACGAGCTCGACGTGGCCTTCCTCTACGACCTCGATCTCGAACCGGGACTCGAGACGGTCACCCTCGATGTGCGTGAGCCGATGGTGCTCGTCTCGGCCGATCATCCGCTCGCGGGAGGCTCGCAGGTGCGCCTGCGCGATCTCGCCGGCGAGCCCATGGTGCTTCTCGACGCCCCGCCGAGTTCGGGGCACGCCCTGCGGGTGTGCGCGGAGGCCGGCTTCACCCCGTCCATCGCGTATCGGACGCAGACCTTCGAGACGGCGCGGTCGTTCGTGGGGCGCGGGCTGGGGTGGACCCTGCTGGTCCAGCGACCCGCCGTCGACGTCACCTACGAGGGCCGGAAACTCGTTCTGCTGCCCGTCGTCGACCCGACTCCGGAACCCGTGCGCGTCGTGCTCGCGTGGCGTAAGGACGCCCTTCCGAGCCGTGTTGCCCAAACTTTCACGGACTTCGTCGTCGACGTCGCGAGGACCTCTCAGGCACTCTGACGTGGCCGAACGGCCCCATCCACGGAATTTCCGGGGATATTCACCGACTTTGTGCGCTTTGCAAACGATGTGACCGCTCTCATGATTGGTCCCACTGCGTCCGAACGCTCGTTAATCGGATGCCTCGGATCGACCGCCGGAGAGGGCACTGAACATGACAGTCCTTGACTCGACGCCGCAGACGTCGGAAAGAGCCGCACGCAAAGCCGCGCTCGGCAGCTTCGTCGGTACCGCCATCGAGTGGTACGACTTCTTCATCTACGGCACTGCCGCGGCGCTCGTGCTCGGCCCGCAGTTCTTCCCCGGCTCGTCCGAGGTCGCGGGAACTCTGGCCGCCTTCGCCACGCTCGCCGTCGGCTTCATCGCCCGCCCTATCGGTGGCGTCGTGATGGGCCACTTCGGCGACCGCATCGGCCGCAAGTCGATGCTCGTCGTCTCGCTGCTGCTGATGGGCTTCGCGACCGTGGCGATCGGCGTGCTCCCGAACTACGCGGCCATCGGCGTCGCGGCCCCCATCCTGCTCGTCGCCCTGCGGTTCATCCAGGGGCTCGGCGTCGGCGGTGAGTGGGGCGGAGCGGTGCTCGTCGCCACCGAGAACGCCCCCGCCGGCAAGCGCGGCCTCTACGGCGCGGCACCGCAGATCGGTGTGCCGGCCGGTGTGCTGCTCGCGAACCTGGTCTACCTGCCGCTGACCGCCTTCCTCAGCGAGGAGACGTTCAACGCGTGGGGTTGGCGCATCCCGTTCATCGCCTCGGCGGTGCTCGTCTTCGTCGCCATGTGGATCCGCCTGGGTCTCGAGGAGAGCGCGGAGTTCAAGGCCGCCAAGGACGCCCCCGCGACCGAGGAGAAGCTGCCGATCCTCGAAGTGCTCACCCAGCACTGGAAGACCGTGCTGCTCGCCGGCGGCACCTTCATCGCCACCAACGGCATCGCCTACGCCTACATGGTCTACGTCCTCAAGTACGGCGAGGCCACGCTCGGGTTCAGCAAGACCACGATGCTCGCGCTGCTGATCGCTTCGTGCCCGTTCTGGATGGCCGGTATGGCCTTCGCGGCCTGGCGCTCGGATCTCGTCGGACGCCGTACCGTGTACATCCGGTCCTCGGCCGCACTGGTCGTCGCGGCCGCCCTGTTCTTCCCCCTGATGGACACGGCGCTCCTGCCGGTCATGCTCCTTGCGATGGTCGGCCTCGGCTTCACCCTCGGCTGCTGCGCCGGCCCGCAGTCGGCCCTGTTCGCCGAACTGTTCCCCGCCAAGATCCGCTACAGCGGGGCGTCGCTGGGCTACCAGGTCGGCGCGATCCTCGGCGGCGGTCTCGCACCGATGGTGGCGACCTCCCTGTTCGCCGCGACGGGCACCTCGATGTCCATCACCGGCTACTTCGTGCTGATCGCGTTGATCAGCCTCATGAGCATCCTGCTGCTGCGCGTGCCGTCCGCCGGGCACGCGAACATCACCGACTCCCGCCGTTCTCCCGAGGAAGGTGCCTGACCATGTCGACCTACTACCAGCCGCCCAAGTACCCCGCGTCGGAGTTCGAGTCGATGACTCCCGCCGACGAGACGCTTCCCGTCGTCGTGGTCGGGGCCGGACCGGTCGGCATGGCCGTCGCCCTCGGACTGGCCCAGCGCGGTGTGCCCGTCACCATCCTCGAGGCCGCCGATCAGGTGTCCTTCGGCTCGCGCGCCATCTGTATCTCGCGCCACAGCCTCGAGGCCGCCGCCCGCCTCGGCTTCGGCGAGGAACTCGAGAAGATCGTGCTGCCGTGGGTCGGCGGTCGTAGCTTCTACCGCGACCAGCAGGTCCTGCACTTCCAGATGCCGCAGCGTGACTTCGACGTCCGCCCGCCCATGATCAACGTCTCCCAGTCGGAGTTCGAGCAGATCATGGTCGACACCATCGAGCAGAACCCGCTCGTCACCCTGCACTGGCAGGCCCCGATCGCCGGGATCCTGCGCGGCGAGGACGAGGTCACCCTCGAGGTCGACACCGCCGCCGGCAAGCGGCACCTGCGCGCACGCTGGGTCGTCGCCGCCGACGGTGGCCGCAGCCGCATGCGCGAACTCGCGGGCCTGCGCCTGCAGGGCACCAGCTACGAGGGCCGCTACGTCATCGCCGACATCCACTGGGAGTCCGATCTCCCCGCGGAGCGCATGGTCTGGTTCGACCCGCCGAGCAACCCCGGCTCGACGATCATCATGCACAAGCAGCCCGGAAACATCTGGCGCATCGACTACCAGCTCGACCCGTCCGAAGACGCCGAGATCGAGACGCAGGAGGAGGCGATCCGCGCCCGCATCGCCAAGCACCTCGACTGGCTGCAGAACGACCTGCCGTGGACCCTCGAGTGGAAGGGCTTCTACAGCGCCCGCGCACTCGCCCTCGACGAGTTCACCCACGACCGTCTCCTCTTCGCCGGTGACGCGGCCCATCTGGTGCCGATCTTCGGTGTGCGCGGACTCAACTCGGGCATGGAGGACGCCGAGACCCTCGCGTGGCAGCTCGCCGCGGTCGTGAACGGCAACGCCGAGCCCGCCCTGCTGAAGGCGTACTCGTTCGAACGCCACAACGCGTGGGAGCAGAACGTCGCCAACGCCGGCAAGTCCACGCTCATCATGAGCCCCGGCAGCCACGGCTACCGCACCACGCGCGACGCGATCCTCGCGCTCGCCGTGGGCCGTCCCGAGTTCGGGCACCTGATCAACCCACGCCAGTCCAGCGCCACGCACGCACGCCTGTCTCCGCTGACCTGGTCTGTCACCCCCGGCACCGAAGGTGTGCTCCCGGGTGATCCCGTCGAGGACCGCCGGATCCGCATCGCCGATCGCGAGACGTCGCTGAACGACGCCCGCGGAACCGGATTCGCCGTGCTCGGAGTCGGTCTCGATGCGGCGGGCTCGGCCGCCCTCGCGAACGCCGCAGCCGGCCTGGCGCACGCGCTCGCACCCGAGAGCGTCGCGGCCCTGGCCGTCGACAGCGCAGAGGTGGACGGTGTGACACTCCTCGAGGCGCCCGATCTCGGCGAGGCACTCGGCGCGACGGCCGGCGAGGCCTTCGTGATCCGCCCCGACGGTCTACTGCTGTGCCGTGTGCCGGTCGCCGACCTGGACGGTGTCGCGGCGTCCCTGCGCTCCGGTGCCGCTCCGGCCGGCGCGGAACTCCCGGCCCGCCCTGCCGAGCAGGTCACCGAGGACGATCAGCGGCGTGAGAACGTCTGGCTCGGCCTGTCCACCGCCCTGGATCAGGCCGCCGAGGACGACCGCGAGGGCTTCCTGGCGCGACTCGCGCTGGTGCTCGGCTCGCAGGTCGACCGCCGGCAGTTCGAGGAGGCCATCGCGGCCGCCGCGGACACCTCGCCGCTGCGCGTGGAGGAACTCGCCCCGCAGGTCTGAGCGATGACATCGCTCGAGTGTCCGTCCCCGGTTGCCCCCTGCAACCGGGGGCGGACTGCTGTGTAAGGGATTACCGCAGCGCGTCGAGTGCCTCGTCGATCGGAACGTCGCCGTTGTTGAACTCGATGGTGCGTCCCACCGTCTCCGGTCGCTCGAGCACCGCTGCGGCGACGGCCGCGACGTCGGCGCGCGAGACCTGTCCCTTGTCGCTCGCCCCGTGCCCCTCGATCTCGATGCGGCCGGTGGGCGGGTCGAGGGTCAGCGCGCTCGGACCGAGGATCGTCCAGTCGAGGTCGGTACCCCGCAGATGGGTGTCCGCAGCCGACTTGGCCTCGGCATAGGCGTAGAAACTGTTGTCCTCGGGGACACCGTGGTCGGGGCGGGCCCCGAAGTACGACACCATCACGTACCGGCGGACCCCGGCCTCCTGCGCGGCAGTCATCGAGGCGATCGCCGCATCGCGGTCCACCGCATAGGTGCGTTCGGGATTCCCTCCGCCCGCGCCTGCAGACCAGACCACCGCGTCGTGGCCGCGCAGCAGCTCGGTGACTTCGGCGATGTCCATCTTCTCGACGTCGGCGACGACGGGCGTGCCACCGGCAGCGCGTACATCGTCGGCGTGATCGGGATTGCGGATGAACGCACTGGTCTCGTGACCGGCATCGGCCAGCAGCCGCTCGAGATGCAACGCGACCTTGCCGTGTCCTCCGAAGAGTGCGATTCGTGCCATGGAGACCTCCTGACGATGAAGTGGTTCCCGTGCAGCATGCCCGGAATCGGTCACCGCGAACCGTGACGTCCGCCGCCGGATGCCCGATCAGGCGATGCGTTCGAATGCGCGGTCGACGAGATACTCCGCGATCGCCATCGACGAGGTGGCGCCGGGCGACGGGGCATTGCGCAGGTGCACGACCCGTCCGTGCCCGGTGACGACGAAGTCGTCCTCGAGGCCTCCGTCGGAGTTCATCGCCTGAGCGCGGATGCCACGCGGACCCGGCCGCACGTCGTCGACGGTCAGCCCGGGCATGTACGCGGCCGCATCGGCGACGAACCGCCGAGTACTGGTGGCCGTGCGCAGTTCCCGACCCGCTGCGGGCAGGTTGTTCGCGGCGAACCGCCAGAAACCGGGCCAGGCGACGGCATCGCGCAGATCCCGCCACGATCCGCGCCCGCCGCGATAGGCCTCGCGGCCGGGGGAGAGGAAGGCGTTGGGTCCCACCATCACCTCACCGTCGATCCGCCGGGTGAGATGCACCCCGAGGAACGGATAGCGGGGGTCGGGCACCGGATAGATCAATCCGCGCACCTTTGCCGCCGCGTCGGGTTCGAGCAGCAGATAGTCGCCGAGGAACGGGACGATCCGCGGGTCGCGGGTGTCGCCCGAGGTGTGGGCGAGGCGGTCGGACTGCAGTCCCGCGCACGTGATCACCAGGTCGAAGGCAAGTTGGTCGCCCGGGATGTCGACGACGACCTGCTCGCCCGCCTCACGGATCGCCGTCACGGCGGTACCGGTCCGCACCGTGCCGCCCGCGGCGACGACGTCGTCCGCGAGCGCGCGGGTGACGGCGACGAAGTCGACGATCGCCGTGTGCGGGGAATGAAGGGCTGCGATCCCGACGGCGTGCGGCTCGATCGCGGTGATCTCGTCGGCGCCGAGACGCCTGATGCCGGGGACCCCGTTCGCCGTGGCCCGCGAGAAGATCGCGTCGAGGCGGCCGAGTTCCGACTCGTCGAGGGCGACGACGACCTTGCCGCACTCGTCGTAGGGCAGGCCCTTGTCCGTGGTGAACGTCTGCAACAACTCCACCCCGCGCCTGCACAACCGGGCTTTGAGACTTCCGGGCGTGTAGTAGAGGCCGGCGTGGACGACGCCACTGTTGTGCCCCGTCTGGTGAGCGGCGAGCCGGTCTTCCTTCTCGAACAGCGTGACGTCGGCGTCCGTGAGGGCGAGTTGCCGGGCGGTCGCGGCACCGATGATGCCCCCACCGACCACCGCGACGCGAAGGCTGCGAATACTCAAGGGCCGCTCCCTGTTCTCCGCGGATCGTGACGTCCGTCCGCAGTCCGGCGAGTATATGTCGCGACCCTGTGAGGACAGGGTCGTTCCGGGACGACAGGGTTGTTCCGAGACGGTCGGCGAAATCCCCCGAGTGAGGGATGGCCGGGGTCACGAACACCGGTCGAGACTGGATCCACGGAATGGAGAGGTTCACCGAGAACCCTCGTCGATCGGATATCACCATGAAGAAACATCGATCATCTCGTTCCATCGCAGTGCTCCTCGCCTCTTGTATTGCCGTGGCGGTCGGTGGTGTGGCATCGGCAGTGCCCACACCTGCCCACCTGCATTTCGGTCAGGCCGTGAGCGTCGGTGACGGAACTGCGCGTGCGTATGCGACCGTGGATGCGGACGGCGCCCCGACCGCCGTCGGTATCCGATTCTCGCCGGCGGCCCTCGACGGACTGCCCGATGCCGACGGGATGTACATGCTGCACCTGCCCGTTCAGGCATCCGATACTGTGTTCGACCACGTCATGCTGAACTGGAATCCGCGTGGGCACGACCCGACCGTGCTGTTCGGGAAACCCCATTTCGACGTGCACTTCTACATGACCGACATGGCGGCGATCGAGGCAATCGACCCGGCCGCACCGGATTACGCCGCTCGCGCCGAACGACTCCCGGACCCGAAGTACATGCCCGGCGACTACGTGACTCCGCCGGGGATGCTCGCGTCGCAACTCGCGGTGCCGTTCATGGGTGTGCACTGGCTCGACATCACGGAAGGAATGGTTCCCGGTGTCTACGACTTCACCGAGACGTTCGTCAACGGCTCGTGGGACGGCGACTACACCTTCATGGAACCGATGATCACGCGGGAGTGGCTGCTGACCCGTCCGACGATCCGCGAACAGATCAAGTTGCCGGCCGCCTATCAGCACTCGGCCTGGTATCCCACCGTCTACAGCGTCGGATTCGACGAGCAGGCGCAGGAATACGACATCGCCCTCGGAGGGATGGTCCCGCGCCAGGAATCCTGACGCGCACCCCATGAGAACCATTGCGGTACAGCAGGAACAGTCACTGCATCTCGGGTGAGGGCGGCAAGGAGGGATCCGTCTCGCGCGCCACCGTCAAGTTTGCCGGACGGCGAATCGAACTCACCGAGGAACTGGCCCGCGTCGAGCCCGGCAGAGCCCAGCACCGCCGCAGCGTGAAGAGTCCGATCCGGTACGAGACCGTCTATCGCTTCGAGTCGGTGGAGACGGGAACCCGCGTCACCTTCCACCAGGACACCGAGGACGTCGGGAACTTCTTCGGCAAGTTCACCCAGCCGGTCGTGGAGAAACTGTACGCGCGCGATGTGCGGAACAACCTCGAACATGCGAAACAGCTTCTGGAGGAGGGAGATGCGGTCGAAGGGTGATGCGAAGGATCGACCGGCACTCACAGGGTGCCGGTCCTTCGCGTGTTCGTCAGTGGTCGACGAGCGCCAGCACCCGGTCGGCCGCAGCCGACGCACCGTCGACGGTTCGGAGACGGGCGCCGAGTTCTGCTGCCGCCGTGCGATAACCGTCGTCGGTCAGCAGACTCTCCAGAGCTGCGCGTATCTGCTCGGGCGAAGCGGTCTTCCGGAGACGGATGCCCGCACCCGCCTTCGCGACCTCGCGGCCGATGATCGCCTGATCCGTGACCGCCGACATGGGCATGATCAGTATCGGAAGTCCGTGTGCGAGAGCCCGGAAAGCGGTCGCGTGCCCGCCGTGCCCGACGACCGCCGAGCAGGTCGGCATCAGTTCGTGGTGCGGAACGTATCGGTGGACGGTCGCATTGGGTGGTACGCGCAACCCCGTAGGGTCGATCGCCGGCCCGGTCGTGACGACGAACTCCGCGTCCATCTCCGCCGCGGCGTCGAAGATGTTCTGGTAGGTGCGGCGCTGACCCGGGAAGCCGGCGGTGCTCAGACTGACCAGCACGCGCGGCGGTGTTCGTCCGACCGCGGCAGCCGTCGCGTCGTGGATCGCACCGGTCCAGGTCGGCGAGCCGTCCGTGCGCCCGGCGCGCGGCCGGGTCGAGCACTGGGTCCGAGCACACGAGTCGCATGTCGGCCTGTTCCCACAGTCGCTTCGGACCCAGACCGCGTAGTCGCGAACCGATCCCGAAAGGTCCGTGCCGGAAGGCGCCGTCGAATGCGGCGAAGAAGGAATGGAACAGCACCACGTGCGGCACCCCGGTGCGTGCCGCAGCGTCCTGGGCGTTGAACAGCATGCAATCGACGATCACCAGATCGGTCGGCTCCCTCGTGATCTCGTCCTCCACATCCCCCGCGACGGCGGGGTCGGTCATCATGGCGTAGGCCATGGTCAGCACTTTCGGGGTGCTCAGTTCTACGTGCGGGGTCCAGGTCGGCGAGTGCCGG